>JAPKFG010000004.1 GCA_028821675.1 Candidatus Poseidoniales archaeon | reverse complement strand
ACACTCAGAAACATCGGCAATGCAGACGATGGGTTGGATGTCACATTATCAACAAATATTTTCGCCGAATATGGATTGATCCCTCCATTTTCAAGTGATTGGGAGATTGGCGAATGGACACCCAATCATTTCATCCTCCATGACATCGCTCCCAACGCCACTGTGACTTTCAGAGCCTGGATGCAATTGCCTAGCAATCAAGAATTGAATCGAACGGCGACAATTACTGTTGAGATACGGAGTATGCTTGAACCCAACATCATTTTCACAAATCGTACTGAATACGAAATACTCGCCGAATATTGGCCTCCAGAGAACATCGAAGAGGAAAGTGCATGGGATGAATTTGTCGACAGTGTCCAGTCATACTGGAATGACTGGAATCAAATTCTAATCTCAATCATTGTGACCATGGTGGGTGCTGTTGTTCTGCACCGCGCAGTCGTATATCGTCAAAGAAGGGATTCTGAATGGGACGAAATGATTGCTGCAAGACATCAAGAACCCGAGAAGGTCGGTGATTGGATGGGGAAATTCAGCGAGAAGAATGTCGAGATGCCAGAAATTTCCCCCAGCCCGGAAATGGATGCAGGAGCGTTCAAATTGGCTTTCCAGATGAGATCGCAAGCGAAACAAGAACGCCCAACTCCTTCCGATGATGTCGTGGAAGCAGCCCACACTGTTTTCGAGCATCATGATGAAAAGGCCGACTATGAAGCGATAGAGAGTTTGACTGAAGAATTACTCGATGTATCTGAGCCCCACGAAGCCAATGAAGCATTGTCTCCGGCCGAATCGGTGACAGGTCGAACCATTCGTCATGCGCGTAAAGAGGTGCCACAATCGAATAACAATGCAACAGATGATGATATCGATCTCGATCTGTGAGGGATAGTATGTGGCGAATCGGGATTGATGAAGCCGGCAGAGGGCCCGTGATTGGTCCCTTGGTTGTCGGAGCACTTTGTCTACCTGAAGTGGACCTACCCTTACTGCATGATGCTGGAGTGACAGATTCAAAATTGCTCTCAAAATCAAAACGAGAAGAACTTGATAGTTGGATTCGGGAACAGGCGGAAGAACGCGAATGGAAAATTGAATTGTACATATCCCAACCTGCTGAAATAGACCGCGCAATGGCCATGACCAACCTCAATGATCACGAAGTCAATCTGTTCGCATCCCTAGCTCGAAAATTGCAGGTAGATGGAGGGGGTGTGCTCCAATTGGATGCTTGTGATGTAGATGCGGGGAGATTTGGGAACAATGTCGCCAGTCGCATCAATGATTGGCCGTGGGAAGGTTGGTTGATGGACAGTAGACATGGAGCTGATTTACATTGCTTGGCGGTCGCTGGAGCATCGATTCTGGCCAAGGTCGCCCGCGATCAATCTGTCCACACACTTTCATCTGAGATTGGCATCGATTTAGGGTCAGGATACCCCTCCGACCCAGGGACAATTGCAGCCATACCAAGACTGATTGAGGGTAAAGTCCCACACGATTGTCTTCGATGGGGTTGGATGACCGTCAAGAATGCGTGGCAACAGGCGTACAATGAACCACCTCCACTAAGGCCGGTCGATTCGAATGCCCCGCCCAACGCGCAGCGTACCCTGTTCTGAACCCCGCATGTTCAAAAACGGTCTATGAGCGGTTTCGCCCTATGGGCGAACTCGAGCCGGAGGTGGTTGCACTACTGCGCAAGTACGCTCTACAGAACGCACTCGAGTATGATGGACAGGGTCAGGTCGGCTCTGTCATGGGGAGAGTGATGGGGGAAAATCCTGATTTGCGCTCTCGGGCACAAGAGTTGACTGGATTCATTGCCAGTCAAGTTGCTGAAGCCAATTCATTGGCTGTAGAGAAAGGATTGGAGTATATTCGCACGATTCTAGAAGATGAATCTCCCGATGTATTAGAGAAGAAGGTCAAGGAACGACGAGAGGGCCTACCCCCCTTGCCAAATGCTGAGGTGGGGAAAGTCGTTCTTCGGTTTGCACCCAATCCCAATGGGCCACTATCATTTGGTCACGCGAGGGGAGTCGTCATCAACGCTGAATTAGCCCGAATGTATGATGGTGAAGTCATTCTTCGATTTGACGACACTGACGCTGTGGTAAAACGACCCGACCCGGAAGCTTATGCCCTGATTGAAGAAGATTTCACCTGGCTGTCAGGGCGGGCTCCAGATCGGATACTCAGAGCCTCTGACAGAATGGAGGTCTACCTCGAATATGCAACCAAGGCCTTGTCTGAAAATCATGCCTATGTATGCCAATGCTCTAGTGATGCGTTCAAAGAATTCAGAATCTCAAAAACTGAATGTTCCTGTCGAAATCGATCAACGGAAGAGAACATCGACTTGTGGGCCCAGATGAATGATGGTACCATTCAGCCCGGTGGCGCTGTAGTTCGAATCAAGACCGATATGACATTGCCAAATCCGGCTCTTCGAGATTGGCCGGCTTTACGAATTCAACACGCCAATCATCCATTGGTCGGTGACAGATACAAAGTCTGGCCATTGCTTGATTTCCAAAGTGCTGTGGAGGATCACCTCCAAGGAGTGACCCATATCGTCCGAGGAAAGGACTTGATGGACTCGACACGAAAGCAGACCTTGCTGTATGAAAAGTTCGGTTGGACCTATCCTGAAACAATGTACTGGGGGCGTGTCAAAGTGCATGAGTTCGGTAGTTTCAGTACGTCTCAGATGAAATCAGACATTGCAAATGGGCAATACTCGGGTTGGGATGACCCTAGATTGCCAACGCTCAGAGCGTTGCGACGTAGGGGGTATGATGCCAAGGCTATGCGGAAGTTCTGGATTGATCTCGGATTGACTCAGAAGGATATCGCGGTTCCCATGGCGACACTGAACAGTCTGAACGCAAAGGCTGTCGATGCGGAAGCTCCTCGGTTGTCATTTGTTCGCGCACCACGAACCATCGTGCTCAAGACAACTGATGTCGATGTTCCAGCAAATGTAACCCTACCTATTCACCCGGAACATCCAGATAAAGGCGTTCGGACATGGACATTGGATTCCGACGTATTAGAAGTGAACATCGCTGCGGATGATTTCAGTACAAACAAAATTCGTTTGAAAGATTTCGCGGACATTCAACTGAACGACAAAGGCGAAGGGGAAGTGTTGCAAATCGCCCGTCAAGACAACACACCCATCGTCCATTGGATTCCAACAAATATGGCACAGCCTGCTGTTTTATTGCTTGAAGAAGATGGTGAACTGGTGTCGGCGAAAGGATTGCTAGAGGTGAATGAATTCCCTGATGGAACCGTTGTCCAACTTGAACGGATGGGTTTCGCGATTCTTGAGGGCATTGAAGAAAACGGGGCCCGACGTCTCGTTCGATTGCATGGTTAAATCCTACGCGCGCGCGTACGTGAAGTTCAAGTCGAATCTCACGGTCGCCCTGCCATGCAGGCTGGCCAGTCTCGCAGTGCTTTCGGGCTCATGATTCTGTTACTAGCGGCCATGATTCCACTCAGTGTACCTTCTGCAACGGCTGAAATCGTATGCTGTGGTCCAAGTGAGTTCGAACTCTTTCTCATAGGGGAGAACAACAATGCGACGATGACGCCGTTTGAGAATGAATTGGTCGGAATCAACGAAAAGGAAGTCGGCCAATCTGTACAAGGCGTTGAAGAGATTGCAAAATGGAGCATTGTATGGAAAGAAAGTGCGACGATGCCAGAGTCTACGTGGAGATTCAACATCGCCTATGAAGTCGAGAATGCGGCAGGAATGTATGCCAATGCAACCGTTGATGTGTTGATTGGAAATAATCTCTACACAGCAGAAAGTGGCACACCGGGGGCATTCATGTCCGGATCGGATCTTGTCGGAATAGACATCGAAATTCCTCAGGTTGCAATCAGTATGAACGATGTAATTGAGGTGACTTTTGCGGTGAGGAGTGTCATGTTCACACAACCGGGTGATCAGTCATCTATTCGGTTCATGTGGGGCGAGGATACGGGGAGTGCCTTACGTGCAACCCTTCCGTTGGTAACAATCGAAATGCCGAATGCATTGGTGGTCGGAGAAGAGGTCTTCTTCCCCGTGATTTTGAAATCGGGCTTTGGCGAACGAATGTGGTCTTCATTGGAAGAATTTGAGTTCAAAATTGGTGGCATCGTCATTTCAGATGTTCGTTCACCGAGCATCGTATCTGGAGGCGTCGAAGTTCCGTTTGTCTGGAATCCAGGGTCAAATCCATCAGATGGAAATTATCAGATTAATCTGTCTATTTGGTTGAATGGAGGCGACATACCCATAACAACCGGAAGAAATCATGAAATCACATTTGAAGACGGAGGAGGAACCCAAAGTTATCACTTCGGGGAACCGGCAAGAGCGGTTAGCAGTCGATTGGATGTCGACATTGATGTGAAATATGATGGAACACACATTACGCGTACTGTTGAATTGGAAATTGAAGGTTCCATGGCATCCTGGTTGCGTTGGGGGATGGACAACATTGGCAATTCCTCGTTGCCCTCAGATCATTTATTCACCCAGATTCAAGGATTCACAGGGGCCTCTACTCTGAGAGAAAACGGCAAAGTCGATGACGTGGAAAAAGAAGCACTATTGACTCACATTGACAGTAGTACACGAAATCTTGAGTTGTTCTTGGGAAATACGGGTTTAGCACTCAACCCTGATGGTTTGTTTGAGGCCGATTTGTTCGATATGAATCCCGAGGTCATGATTGACCTCATGGGGGTCACAGGGATTGATGATGCACCAATGCGAATCCGAATTGATGTTGTCCTAGCATTGACTGGACAAGAGCGACTTATGCTCATTTCCGATTTCATTAGACCCCAACTCGGAAATGGAATTTGGACGATGAATGGGGATCCCTCAGTAGATTTGAATGTCAAACTGACCACGAGTGCGTTTTCTGGACTGTATAGTGTCATGAAGGAAGATATTCCAGCAGACATGACTGTGACGCACTATCGAGTCGGTTTAGCAGAAGTAGTCACAATCGAGATTGATGGGATTTCAGACAATGACAAATTTGAGGTCGAATATGCAGTGGCTGGAAGTGCGCTTTTTTCCCCATTCGTGACCTTGCTTTCCACAATATTGTTGCTTGTATCTGGAATTGTAATGGGACTTCGATTGACAGTAAATCGTTCAAGATGGATTGTGGGGATCTCTTCAATTGCCTTTACAGGAATGATGAGTTATGTGTACGCACTTTCCGCTTTACCCCCAACATTCGTCATGGGAATCGCCACCGCATGCGCAGTACTGATGATGCCCTTGGCCATTATCTCCCCACGACATGAGAACGATTGGGTACTTGGAGATGAGTCTCTTTCAGAGGATTATGAAAAAGCATTGTCGAGAGATATTCCAACTGTGGATTGCCCCGCTTGTAATACATCTAACCCAGTTGAAACAACCGAACGCCCGGTGCGAATTCCATGCGGCGGATGTGGTCGAAATCTGCGAATTGAAGGTTAGGGCATCTGACCGGTTCGCAGCAGACTATCGATGGTGTCACTCGCTTGCCTGCGCCGGCCAGATGTATTGTCTCGCCATGACTTGGTGAAACCAGACAATTGACTGGCCAAATCTCGCTCCCATCCAGCAGCCATAATGCGATGCCAACCCAGTTCCTCAAGACGGGCAGTTGAAGGCAACTCCGCATCCAACAATGGTTTCATTAAATGTGACAGGGATTGAGCGCGTCCTTCAAGATCGAGTTGCCCCCAACGATCACGAACAGCACCAAGTGCGACCGAATCGATTCCCGGCAAACTATCGGGGTGAACATCCGGGACTTCGGGCATCGGCACGACCCGAATGTATCCTTCATTCGATAGATAATCGCGAAGAACAGTATACACGGGATCGTAGGTATGCTCAAGACCGCTGGAAAGCCAATTTCCAGCCAAGACCCAAGGCATTAGTAGACGTGACATCGACCCCGAAGGAGCAATCGAATTGCCTAGTCCAGCAGCAAGGGCCACTGGAGAGAGAATACCCCTACGAGAATCCCCCCCACTAGCGACCAGAGCCTCGACTTCAAGCGGTGCAAGATGGATGCACAAAGGTTCTGTTACAATAGATTGCAGTTGAGAAACCGGGGCTGAATCAATCACAATGCTCGGGCCATTCGCAGCTTCCACATTCTCCCGTAAACGTCGTTGGTAGGGGATTCCGGCATCCAACAGTGCAGCTTCGAGTAAGGCAGAGGCGAAGATACCAGACTCGTTCAACGGAGCAGCGATGGTAAGAGAAGACTCTGACGTTCGCAATTTGAGGGCTGCCTCACGCAACACGGGTGCGGCTGTCGCGAAGGCTGGAAGGTCAAGTAGTGACATGGGGGGCGGAGTTGTGGTTCCCCTTACGGTTCAAAGACCTGACCACAACGGCAGGAGTTGATTACTCCACCATGAGGCGGAGTTGATCACGCTTGTATGCCCATTCTGTGTCGAGTAGGCCATGGCCTTGGTAGTAGCGAGAGAGGCGGCGGATCTTGCTCTCTGTCAACTCAAGTTGACGTGAATTGTGGAGGTCCTTACGATTTGATTCTAGGTGATTGATGAGGCGAAGCGCGCGGCGCATCAAACTCATCATATCTTCTGGATACTGAGGTGTAATATCATTTTCAGCGAGAACCTGGCCGATTCTCTTACCGACAACGAGGCGGGCATCGGGGACCGCGTGCTGATCGCGGAGAATGGTGCCAATAGTGGCAGTGTTGTGTCCATCTTCAGCTAGAGAAAGGATTAGTGCAGTCACGGCTTTGGGATCGGTGTTTGACCACTCAGGTGCCTTGTCGACAAGGGGCTTGGTTGAACCGCTCTTTCCGCGACCTGGACTGTGCATGCGAGCCATGTATAGAGCACCTCGAGTGTCCCGCCGACCTGCTGCCCCTTCATAACCGCTCCGCTATGAGTTGAACTGGAAATTCCCCCCTACGGGGGGATTATCCTCCGTCGTCATCTTGGTAAGGCCCTTACACTCAATTCTGGAAGTACTGACTCGCGTAGGCTCTAGCCTGTTCAGCAGTGTATCCCATTCCAATCAACTGTTGCTCGTATGCCTGCTGCTCAGGAGTGATTGCGGTCGCCCAAGCTTGCTCTGTGGGGTCACCACCTTTGCCACCCGAGCGTAGAACTAGAGTGAGGCCGAGAATCACAACAAGCAGGAGTACAATTCCTGCTGCAATCATGATGTAGAGCATCAGATCAGTTTCGTCACCACTTGCACCCTCAGTATCGCCTGATTGGTCACCATCTCCACCAGTATCTGGTGTGCCTGGATTAGCGGGATCTCCTGTAGGTTCAACCGGGATTTCTTCTGTAGAACAGCCCGTCTCATCAATTTCAGCACCCACTGGTGTGTTCAGACAGTGGTCTGCAAAATCATCGATTCCATCGCCATCAGAATCGATACAACCCAGGATACCGACCTGTGTGCCAGCAGGTGTGTTCGGGCACAACAAATCAAACAGATTTGGGACGCCGTCATCGTCATCATCCGCAAGCACGAGTGGGCAGCCAAGAGCATCAACAGAAATTCCTGCTTCAGTCCCAGGACATGCGTCGTTCTGGTCACTGATTCCGTCACCATCTGTGTCAGGAACCCAAAGCGGACAACCCGTTCCGTTGGTTCCAGACATGATGCCGGGCTCATTTGGACAGTCGTCGCCATTGTAGTCATTGGGCCCGTTGTTGTCACCGAAGCCATCACCATCAGTATCGTTCCACTGGGTATCTTCGTAAATGAAAACGTCTCCACCGTTGGAATATCCATCACCATCTGCATCTTGGCAACCGAGGCGGTCCATCGTCGAGTCACCAGGTGTGTTTGGACAAGCATCGTCATCATTGAGTACGCCGTCGCGATCAAGGTCATCCGCAAACAATTCATCATAATTGATGATTTCAAACGCTGCGGATGTCAGTGTATTGTCAGTCTCATTGGACTCGATAATGACATCCCCGCCATCTACGGTCAATACACAGGTGTAGTTTCCTGAAGAAATTGTTGCGCTGTCCAATAGAACTAGGTCTCCATCAGTGATGATGATTCCATCGTTGCCATCAAGTGCATCTGAATATGCGTCTTGGAGTAGGACCATGACTTCAGTTCCATTTTCATCGACCAAACTCATTTGCCATGCGAATGCGGCATCCATCGGGCCATCATCGCTACTGATGTCTACGCCGAAGAAAACCTGCTCTCCGGTGCTTCGACCACTCACTGGACAGTTGACTGCGATGGCCACAAGGTTCGGCAGAGGTGGTTCAATCGGTGTGAAGGAGAGGTTGTACCAACCCTCTGCCTCGTGCGCGTTGATGATGACATAGTAGCCACCATTGAGATCACTTGTATCCAATCCAGTCGTGTCGGCCATCGCTGAACCGTTGGTCGAATACATCTCGCTGACCAACGTATCATCGCTTCCATCGAACAGTTGCAGGTGCATATTTTCACCATCGTGGGACTCTAACTCCACCGTCATGCCATGCATGCCCGAGAGGGAGAAGCCGTAAGCATCCGCCATATCTTCAATATCCAGACAACCCATACCGTTTGCTTCTGGGTTTTCACCGATACTCATTGCGGTGACACGGCTGTCGCCGGCATCTGCATTGGATTGACCCCAATCTGAAGGGATTCCGCAGTCATAAGGAGGCACGTAGATGGTACCATTGGTCCAAATCTGTAGTGTGTAATTTGCGAGACCAGAAAATTGTGAGACGTTGATGTAATAGGTGTCTGCAGCGCCATCGGCATCAGTTCCTTCTGTACTCACAGTCTCATTGCTGTTTCCGGAAAGGCTTGAATCGATGTCAAGAGATGAGGTGTTCCACAAATCGAGGTCGAGATCTGCATCCCAGTTGTCAGCCGTGAGGACGGCTGTGATGTTTTGTCCGCGTCCCATGGATAGCATGTACATATCACCCTTGTCTCCACCGGAAACACAACCAGTGATTGTGCCGGTGAAATTTGTACCCAAGTCATATGCATCTGCTTCGACTTCTCCGACATCGGCACCCGTTGATGCATCATCCACATTCGGACAAGGCATTCCCGAAATTGTGGTCACTGCAGAACTGGCGTTGTTGTTGTTGAGATCATCGGCCTCTGTCACATTGCCCCAGCCATCTGGCCATACAATCCAGTGATAATCGTCGCTGTCTATATCAGCGGGAATGGTTAACTGAGCGCTCTCGACTGAATTGGTTCCTGCTGCAAGGTAAGGTCCTGTAACATGGCTATCCACGATTATATCCCCCCAATCATAAGTGTCGTCTGTAGATAGAATAAACACGACATCATACGGATTTGTTGAGTTAGTGTCGCCGGGGCCATAATTCTCTACTGTGTACGTGACATTGACCGTGTCGCCAGCCATTGCGCTCGCGGGTCCACTGATTGAATTCACAGCAAGATCGGGCTTTGGAACAGAGGTATTTACCCAAATGTCAACTTTGTAATTCCCATCTCCAGCATATTGCCAAACCTGAATGTAAAACATACCTGCTGTGGATGAATTAGTTGTGAATTCAACACGCTCAGTTGCCGCATAGGTCATGGATAAATCGACATAACCTGTACCAGTTTGTTGGTTTCCACCGGTGCTATCTGCGAGTAACAAATCGAAATCTGTGTTTGTACCATCACCAAAATCACGCAATACAACAACGATATCTTTTCCCGCAGAAACCTGCATTGAATACCAATCCTGTTCATCAGTGGTGTCAACACAACCATCCATATTGGTCACAGTGGGGTCAGAACCTTGTGATTTGGCAGTAGCTGTGGTATTTCCAGCATCTCCCGCAGTTCCGCCGTCACTCTGTACGGCAGAGCAAGGTGCTCGACCTCCGGTTTCCATTGTTCGATCGACCTGTTTGAGTGCATTTGGATGCGTGTCATCATCAGATACAACTTCGATTCCAGTGTGTGGAGCCATCATTGGCGCCAATGCTGAGAGAATCATCAGCATGACGAGAGTGGTGCTCAGGTGGTTCGTTCGATAGGCAGTGGCCATACATCCTACCGCCCTATGGGCGGTATTTAACACCCCCCAACTATGGCTCATTGGCTCTAAAGACGATGTTGGGATCTTGCGAGTCGCCCTGCACCACACTTCCATTCCCACCCGGCAGCCTTGCAGCGAGCCGAACCAAGCAATTTCCCATCACGAATGATGAGGATTTCTTCGCCAATTTTCAGGTCTTCCGGGGCTGAAATGACCATATGAGGGAAAATATCGCCTTTCCAGGGTTCATCTCCGCCGATTTCTATCTCACGAAGTGTACCTGTTTCACGAAGGATTGGTAGAATGGACTTGGTGAATGAGAACCGGCCTGAATCAGGATGCCATTGCGCCATTTGCTGTTTGTCTTTCAGAAGCATCCACCGTGGAGGCTTACCACCAACGCGCAATCCTTCCATCCAAGCATCCGTCCCATATTGCCAGCGGCTCAGGGATGCAAATGCGTGACGAAGGAATGTCTTTTCTCGCATGGGCTCGCCTTCGATGGATTCGATGGCTTCTCTAAGAACATCACAGGCAGCTTTGGATGAGGCACCCACGCCCTCGGGTCGAGTGTCAATCGTCTCAATCTCAAAGTCAATTCCAGAATGGTTGATGACGGTCTTGTAACCGACTCGCTCAACCAATGCCGTCACCATTCGTCGAATGGTTGCCAATTCATCATCGTCCCAATCCCCAGTCACTGGAATGTCATAATGGGCAGCAGGCCACTGTTCTTCCAATTCACGAGGAACCAGACCGAGTGGACTGGTGACGATGACTTGATGAATTCTACGATTGCGAATGGCAGAGCGAAAGAAACGATGGCTCTGACTGGCGGAGTAAGGTTTGCGGGCAGAGCACGGCAACAACACCAGTGTCTGGCGCTGAATTTCGTCAGGCATGTACTCATTCTCAATGCGATGAATCCAATCTTGAACAAGAGGATCTGCACGACTCACTGAACTGTGACAACGTAATCTTTGACCCTTATCGACATGCATTGAAAGTGGCGCTGAACCGGACAACTGAGCGTCATGTCGCCGAAGATGTTCGACTAAACGAGGGCTGTTGAGAGATTGCTTCTCAACAAGTTCCCGAATGGTACCGGTTTGAATTGCGGACCGTGTCGCAGCCAACGACGCACGCCATTCAGAGAGTTGGGCTGCCATCTCAGATGATTCTCCACTGGTTGAATCGATGTGCCGAGGTCCATCTCTGGACAACAGAATTCCATGGGCTGCGGCCTGCTGTGAACGTCGCAAATCGAATAGGTCGAGGCCGAACCACGATAGGATTGCACAATTGTCTGGGCCACCCAACCCTGGGGCCCAGAGAAGTGCGGCGGGGAATCTCTCACGGATGAGGTGGATGGTTTGCACCAGTCGACCAGGGTGGCCAGCCAGTTGAACCGCATCCTGAATGACAATGATTTCAGGTGATAGATTGGCATCTAGAAGAGTTGCATCATGGACCAATCGCTGCCAAGATACAGGCAACAGTGGACCCGTACTCTGGCCAAGTCCAGAGTCCGCTTCTTGGAGGCTAGGGGGCAATGTATGACCTTCATCAGCCGTGTATGTGGGGACATCGGTCTCTCCAAAGGGATACGACCATGCCCCTCTTGCTGAAATCGACAGTGTTGCAGGTAATTTTTCGGAGTTGTGTTCGATTGTGAAGGGAGCCATCTCTACGCCAATTTCCGGGTCATGGGAGGTCAAACATAGACCCGGGGTAAATGCCACAGGTGCAGCACGATCGCCAAGCCCAAAGATGCGGGCATGGCGCCAACGGGCCAGCACCGTACGGGCCAAGGGTTTGTGCTCCATGAATCGAGGCTGTCAATGCACTTGACTTGAATGATTCTAAAGGCGGCGGGCCGTAGGCCCGGCACATGCGCACACGAGCAGTGGTTCTCGCACTGTTGCTCATTCTGATTAGTGTAACACCGATTCCGGCAGAACAGCTCAACAGCGTCGGAACAGTTAACGGTCCGGTGTTGGATTGGGAGGGAGATGACACGCCGACACTCATCTATGAGGGTCAATTGAGTGACCCGCAGGATCTCGACAACATTACGCTAGGTGATGATACGGGGGCGGTTCATTTCATCCATTTAGTATCCGCAGACGAACCACTGAAAATCACGGTTCGTGAAGATGGTGCGGTTCACGGTGAAGAAGAAGGGGACTCCATGACTTTCCTGCTCAGTGGAACTGGGAATACCATGTGGATTGAGATATCCAATACCAATTTCACAAGTCCGAACTCCTATCAAATCTATGTCCATTCTAATTCTGCAGATAACGAAATCGTCTTAGGGAACTTGACTGCCTCTGGATACATCCATGAATCTGACACAGAAGGAGATCGTACTTACTTCTCGACTGGCGGAAATGCGGACATTGAGATTCAATGGTTTGGCGGGGAAATGACGGAATTCGTAGGATACATGACTCATTTGCCCAGTGGAGAGGTGGCAGAGCTTGATTTCGACGACAATGCTACGGCCATGACCTTGCACACACCAGCGGTGGATTCACGATTTGAGAATTATGAATTCACCATCCGGGCAAGAACAGAGGGGGTTACAGGAGTGTGGTCATTGAACAAAACCATCCTATCCGAGGGCGATGAATTGTGTCCGCATGATTGCCCCAACACAGTCGATGAGACTAGATTCCATAACGAGGCGGTGGCCATCGAGAATGAACGCTGGACGACGAATGGAAATCTCAGTGGACAGGATTCTGTCGATGTGTATCCGATTCTCATACCAGGAGAAACGTGGGAGACACACCGACTCATTGCGACAATCGAAGGTGATGATGCTATGGTGCAAATCCAATCATGGAACAACTCAGGTGAATTCCTAACTCCGTTGGATGTCGTAGATGGAACTAGTGCGGTGGGCCTCAACATGACACCAGGATATCACTTGGTCAAGGTCAGTCGCATAGATGGAGCAATCGGGACCAACGGATATCATCTGATTCTACAAACAATAAATGTCACCAGTGAAGATGATGCACCCATTGAAGCAGGTGAGATTGTTGATCGATGGAAAGAATTCATCCCATTTTACATCGGTATTGGATTATTGATGCTGGCACCGATGGGATATGTTCTGTGGAGTTTGCGGGGGACGAAATTGGCCGATGAGGTGCAAGCTCACGAACGGGGGCGATTGAAGCGCCTTCGGGGGCGATTGGCCAGACTAATCGAAACTGATGGTAGCGAACATGAAATCATCAGTGCTTTGGAAATGTTAGAAGAAGTGCAGTGGAAAGCAACCGTCGCCGAGATGGGTGAAGCGACATTGACCCATCACACCGATTCGGTCACACTGAAGGCTTGGCGAATGGGGCCGGGCAGTTTACTGGTGGGAATTCATGTGGAGCAAGCACCATGGAAATTGGCTGCTCTTCGCTTTGAAGCAGCAGGTGGCCCTTCATGGCAAATCACCAAGGTATCTCCAAATTCACTTTACGACGGTGATGAAATCTTCCTAGACACACTAGAGGTCGGCAGCACACGATTCCTGAGACTGCAATTGGAAGGTAAGGCGATTGGGCTCGACTTGCACCTTTCAGGACTGGTAGAAGGAAAGCCTCTGGCAGCGATTCCGGCTCGGGCACTTCTCATGGAAGATGAGTAATCAATTGCGACGACCTTGCGCTTCACGACGCACGGCATCTTCGATGCCCGAAATGGGCAATCCGAATGAGGGGCGCATCTCCTCCAATGTAGAGCGCATGGATTTGTTGAATTTCTCGGGGACATGCAGTTTCAGTAGAATGGTGACATCGCCACGTCCACGACCACGACGATGTGGCATACCTCTCCCGGGGACAAGCAGAGTTTCACTCGGCTTGGCACCTGCAGGTACATCGATGACCATGGGTTTACCATCGATATGTGGTAACTCTACTTGTGTGCCCAACATCATCTCCGGATAACCAAGTGGGAGGGCCATAATCAAATCGGGGCCATCTCGCTCAAACCAAGCATGAGGTTCGATATCTAACTGAATGTAAAGGTCCCCAGATTGACCATTTGCGATGGGTTCACCTTTGCCACGGTGTCGAAGACGAAGGCCATCTTCAGCACCGCGAGGGATGGTGATGCGAAGTTTTTGCTCACGCTTGGCCGAACCTGTACCACGACAAGTCGTACAGCGCTTTCGAATGGTATTTCCCAAGCCAGAACAATCAGGACAGTCAGACACCATTTGTTGAACAAAAGGTCCCACTCTGACCTGTTGCATGATGCGGCCTTGTCCACCACAAGTGGAGCAACGCTGGAGATCCTCGGGTGTTTGGGCGCCGGTACCATCACATGACTCGCAGGAAGTAGAAAGTTTGGCAGAAATCTCAATCTCGGCCTCATCGAACACATTCTCAAGAGAAATACTGTGTCGAAGCAGGACATCATTTCCGCGTCGGCCACGGGATGATTGACCGCCGCCGAAAATTCCGGAGAAGATGGATTCGAAACCACCACCACCACCACCGAACAAATCATCGAGATTGATGTTGACACCTTGGAATCCACCGGGGCCAAACGGTGACCCACCAGGGGAATCATGGCCGAACATATCGTATTGGCGTCGTTGTTCCGGATTCGACAAAACGGCATAGGCCTCTTGGACTTCCTTGAACAAATGCTCAGCGTCTGAATCATCTGGATTCTTGTCTGGATGATACTTTCTAGCAAGGGAACGGAAGGATTTCTTTAGTTCGTCTTCATTGGCATCTTTAGACACCTCCAGAATTTCGTAATAATCGCGCTTCTCCGCCATCTACGAGTCCCCGTCTATTCCCGCGTTCTGACGCCTGTTCTTCAACCCGACGTTTGACAATCATAGCTTGTTTCCACAATTTTCGCAATAAGATTCTGATTCTGGATTGTTGCGACCACAACTGCCACAGATGTTGCCAACAACTGTTGATGTGACGCCTGAAGGGCCTGCAGTGGCTACTCCAAGCATCTCTTGAGAATACCAATCATCAGATGCAGGAGGTGATTCTTGAGTGGCGGGTGATTCGGGAGTCGATTGGGTTGCAGCGGTTTCCTTCAGTTTGTCCAGAACTCCTCCAATCAGGCCTTTCTCCGGCTCTTCACGCGCGTGAGTGACACCTTGGACCGAATCAACCGGACCGCTTTCCCCTGTGACCCGGGAAGTAGAACGTTTGACATGTTCAGATTCGGTAAACAATGCGACATTTTCGTGGTCTGAATCATCACTTTCAATTTCGGCAGTCTTACGATCACCCGACAACTCTGCTATGGAGCCATCAAGTCGTTGCAACGCCTTCTTAGACATTAGGCCTGACTCGATTCCAACCGCATCGGCTTCAAGTTCAGACATGGCTAAATCCGCCTTGGACCAAACACCTCTATCCTCGGCAGCGTAGTCCTTCTGTAATCGCTTGATATGCTTGCGCCGATGCCATTCATGATCACGAATCGTGCGAGCATTTCGGAACAAGAAGAATCCGATTAATACAGCCACAATCAGATAAATGAGCATACCAATCCAATCGGTAATCAGTCGTTCTTTAATCGCCGGAATAAGTTTGTAAATCGCCAAGAAAACGAAGATTGGTGAAACGAAGAGAATCCAAGAATTCACCTGATTCTTCTGCTCCGCCATGACTCAACCATCTCTAACTCTAATTTCAAGGAATCTATTGGGCGACCCCTTACAGGGCCCGGTCATTGGGGGGCTTCCCGGGGCGGAATCCACCGGCCAATAAACCGATGCTGAATGAAGTATGCAGAAGGATTAGCAAAGCAGGGACACCCCATATCATCGAAGTATCGTTTGAACGCATAGCTTCGACGCCTCCAACCACAAATAGGGTCGAAAGATAGGCTAGGATTGGTAACAGGAAATTAGGCAGAAAAAACGTCGATTGCCCATCGATTGCTAATCCAGCAACAATGGCAAGACCAATCCACGGCAGGAACTCACCGATGCGCATTCTGGATTTTGCGTCGATGACATGTTTCATGCGCCAGAAACCGTAGCGGTAGCCCATTCTCCACCATTGTTTCACCGTCGTTCGCTTGGCCATTCTGACATGTGTCGCCGCTGTCCTCCACAAAGGCCAGTCATTGCCAATCAATCGTAGATTGATTTCACTGTCTTGAGTGGTGATGAAACCTTCATTCCAACCCCCAACTGCTTCGACAGCCTGACGGCGATACAATGTGAAAGGAGGGATTTTCGTCGGACCGTCTTTGGAGAAGCGAGCAAATTGACCCGACCCTCCCAGTGGACAGGCCAATGAGGCTTCAATCCAATTTCCAACATTGTCTAGTGGCAAATCTGATTCAAGAACCCGAGCACCAAGTCCACCAAGTCGAGTACCCAATTCAGCCTCAATCGAATGGAATCGCGATAAACGCACTTCAAGATGGTCAGGTGGCACCCATGCATGGCCAATCATCTCTAGGATGAATTCAACACCAGAATCGAGGTATTCGAGCGCAATATTTCGCGCATGGGGGACATATTTGAAGGGGTTATCAATCAGCGTTATTTGCGGCCCTCCTTCACTTACACTCTCCTCCGCAAGACGTTCAACAATAGCAGTTGTACCATCTGTAGAACCGCCATCCAAAACCACGATCTGATGAAGGTGTGAGGGGTACGTCTGGGCCATAAAACTTCGAAGGCAACGCTCGATATGCGTGGCTTCCTGCCACGTGGGGATGACCGTGGCGACCACAGAAGTGGGTTCCATGAATCTGCACAACATCAGGGGGGTGTCAAGGTTCCGTGCCCGAAAGCGAAAATAAGCGCCTTTGAACAACGGAGGCTGTTCACCATGACTCGCGCGCCACTGGTCATCGTTTCAACACGTGTGATGCCACATGAAATTGGAGGTGTGTGTGTAAAGGCCGTGCAGAATATATTTCCTGACTTTTTTATTGAAAACGTACCAGATGAAGAAGAGTTTCCAGTAATTCGTGAGACGGTGGAACTCACCTGTGAGGGGTTGGCTCCGGATCATTTGCTAGAATTACTCGCAGAGCAACGTATCCTTGACACTGCACTGGATGCAATGTCATTGAATCTACAAGCAACTTCTACATCGTTCCTGATTTCCAGACAGGCAGCATTGTCACGAAAAGTTGCATTCGTGTTGGAGACCGAACGAACCATCGGTGGAATCATCGAAGTGATACTTGAATCTGAAGATCTGGTCGATTGGTTGCAAGAAGCGACTTGGCATTCGGGAAGGCAGGAGATTCCCCGTACTGTGGGCGATGAATTGAGTATGCGTTCCGACGGTAGTGTGACCGAATGGTTCGATAAGAAGGGTCGAAGTACCATCCAAACCGATGACTAGAGTGCCATTACGATGTGAGCACACAGTTCACACAGAATTTCTAACTGCACTTCTGCGGAGACATGATTGAAAGAAGGAATATGTACAAAAATGGCTGGCAATTCCCTCCCTCTTGATTGAAACTCCTGTGCATTGATTGAGTGCAATGTCCGATAATAGGTCTCGTTGCAAACAAACCGACCGCAATCATCGCTTATGATTACGTCATCATTGCTTGAAAATGCACTTTCAATAATATCACGAGCCACTGTAGTGTGTAACTGTGAATCACCAGATTCAATGATGGATGCTCTGGAAATCTGCCGGCCACTATTATCAGCAATCCGAAAATGATTCTCATTTGATGCACTCATTTCAAGTTGTACTTTCTCCGTATTTTCATGTAAACCAACATGAACGACAGCATCAATGTCGGTCAAATGTTCGACACTCTGGCGGCTTCCCGCTTCATCGACAGAGAGTATCATTCCTGAAAATGTCATCTCGACCGAGACAGATCCCAATGCATGAACAGTGGCCTCAACGAAATGATGTGTCCGGGTTGTATTGAGGAGACGTTCGACCAATTGTTGTGAGGGGTTTTCGGCGTGATGGCCGAACGGTTCGAATCCCGTCAACCAGATTTGGGCCTTCATTGCGGCTAAAGACCCCATTGGCAAACATAGCAATTATGGGTGTGGCATCTGCCAACACGGACATGGACGAGGATGAATTGGAACTTCGAGCCCACCGCGACAGTCTCGGGCGCTTTGAAGATCAATCCGGACGCGATGGTGCAGATGGGAGTCTCATTCTAGCTGATGCTCTAACCTATGCGGCTGGCGCTACCGCCTTCATTACAGCCGTCCTCGATGCCATGGATGATGGAGGATTCACAATGAGGACAGGTATTCTAATCGGGTCTGGGTTCGGCCTTTGGATATGTTCGCAATCTCTCAACAATTTCCGTCGTCTGTTGCCCGTCTGGCTTCGAGTTGTCCTAGGAATGCGCATATTGCCAGAGACCTTTGAGGAACAGAGCATGTTCGCTCGAAAACGTAGAATGTGGACCATTGTCATCGCTGCGGTGCTGACCGCTATTATTGCCATTCAATTCACTGCAGATGATACCAGTATAATCACTCGATCAGGCATTCCATTTCACTATGTGTTGTGGGGGATTGTGATTATGGATATCCTCGTGGCCCTACAATGGTATCGAGTCATCGGAAGTTCCAACCAGATTGCTCAACGGCCAGGTGGATGGTGAGAATAGAGACGCTAGGGATGCATAGCATTGAACAAGATGGACAAGCAGGCAACAGGTGAGGCAGAGCGATGAGTGATGATGAAGATGATCTTGTGGTCTCCTTACCCGCCAGTTCTGCTGGCCCAACAGCGTTGGGGCGAACACGAGATGTCCTCGGTGCAATCCGGCTCATTTGGAATGAATTGACGGCTGGCGTAGGTGCTTGGGGTTCACTCAAACCCCTCATTGCTGGAGCGTTGGCTGCAATTCCTTTCCTATTCTTGGGACAGCACTTCAACCGTCAGCATCAGAAAGGATTCGATTGGATGTTGCTGCAACTCCCCTTGGTACTGACACTCATTCTGTGGCCTGTACTCTGGGCATGGTCCATCTTCGATGCTTATCGAGTCGCGATGATTTCAGTCTCTGAGGCTGCAAATCATCGTCGGACACTGGAATTCCTGCTCTGATTACCAATCCTCAGGGATTTCAAGTGGCGAAAACAGTTGACCTGCACCTTTGGAATCGGCCAATTGGTTGCGGGTTAGGTGTTCCCATTGACGCAATTGCATTAGTGCGTCCGCCAATGTCATTTCGGTTGCTGTAATCGCTGAACGCAAAATTGTATCGAGAATATCCATTCGATCATCATCGAGGTTCTCAAGAACAGTTTCCAAACCTGGGCCGGATGCATTCAAGGGTTCCTGATCACCCAACAATGGCCAAGGTTCTGCCAATATGTCAGGCAATGTTTCACCTTGGACTTCAGCCTCAGAAGTAAGTGCTTCAGTCAATTGTCGCGTGTATTTTGAAAAGACGAGGGACACTTCGATTAATGGCATAGAATATTGCCGCAGGAAATTAACCAATTGCTCTTGCAAGAACACCATCTTCTCTGTGGGATCTGAATGGGAATCAGGTATGGGTATTCGTGGTAAATCCTCAGTCATGAGTCGGCCTCCCCTGATCAGATTTGACCGTTAGCACGAGCGGTGTCAATTTGCTCTTGAGTCCAACCACTAGAGAGCAATTGTTCATCAGTATATCCGGTGGTTGTAATCATCTCATTGTGACCACCTGCAACATATTGACCGGCAGCTTGTTCCAATTCGCTCTGACGCAAGTATCCATTGCCATCCTCATCATATTGACCGGCAAATGCAAGGAATGAGGTGCTGTTACGGATTCCAAAAGTACGGAGTACTTGAGAGAATACATTGTCGCTGAAGTCCAGATGAATGTTGGGTTCGGTTGGAGGGGGCGGTTCGGTTGGGGTGGATGGTTCGGTACTGAATGGAGGAGCAACAGTGTTGGGGGGTGGTATGTTATCGAATCCGGGTGGTGTGGAAACTGTGGCCGGAGGTGGCGCATTGTCAAATCCAGGTGGAGGGGCCACCGTGTTTTCAGCAATATCAATAATTTCCGATTGTTCAAGCAAACTTGCTTCTTCATCAATTTTCATCTGTTTCTCGCGACGGTAAAGAACCAACATCGAAACTCCAAAACAGAGTGATGCGACGGCAATGATGTACAGGACGAACAAACCCTTTGATTGATCAATCTGCTGTGATAATGCTTCTCCATCACGTGCCGTGTGAGGTTTAATCTCCAGCGGTTCGATTGTAACCCAATCAATGTCGATATGTCGGTCACGGGCAATGAGTTGGTATCTATGAATCTCGCTCTCTTCTACAACCTCGGTCGGCAACTCCAGTGTGGCTGACCAATTGGCCATTGATTCGACAGTGACAACGGCTTCAACGTCGGTAACCTCAATCCATTGATCAGTCGACATTTCTTCTATGAGAATAAAGGTAATTTCCCCCGATTCGTCATTGTTATTGACGCCGTTAATAGACAACACCGCGACTTCGCCACCGACTGGTGAGGGATTGGCCCATGTGATCTCGGTATGTTCTCCGCGGAGATCAATCTCTGGACCAATTCTAATTAATCTCCATTGAACCAGAGGGGTGTTCTCGGTGTTATTCTCAGCCAAATAGGGATTCCCTGCCTCATCCGAACCTGTAATCCAAACATCTACCATGTACCCAGGCAGCAATTCAATAGAGCCGGAATCGGTCAAATCCATGAGACCTTCCCAACTCCAATCGGCTCCAATTGGGGTGCCTTGCTGGAAGGGTTGATTGCCCCTTGAAATTTCACTTGTACCCGCTCGAATCTTCCAATGTATCTCAGCCGGTCGATCTGTATCAAAGCCATGTTCGTCTGACACATGCAGGCTGACCGGTAACTGATTGGCATCACTCAATCGAACGTCACCATCCGGTCCGATAGAACGAATTTCGGGGGGTGTTCCATCGACCACCAATTGAATTCGAGGTTGCTGTTCAGTTGTATCGTCTGCCAATCCGGGGAGATTCTCAAGTCCTGCGTACATATCGAGACCACCGCTTCTAACGTTTGGAACAAGGATGTCGAGAGTGAAATCACCTCCTTCCCGGGGTACTGCGGACCACGAACGCTCCAAATCCCCGACCACGATATCGAAAGCACCTTCTGGGGCAGGAGTTGAATCTTCACTGAAAAGAATTCGACCAGATACGCGTACCACTTGCCCGGCAGCAATCAATTCTGGATCCTCGCCAGGACGGTACAAATTACGACCCGTAGCCAAATCCGTGGCTGTGAAGTGGCCCGTTACCATGTCGAATCTCAAATCATTGTCTAGGCTCCATTCATCATAACCCAAACCTCCGGCATCTTCGTGACAAGGCACATCGGTGTTGAGATCACAAGGCCAATCGATGACCTTGACAATCGGGACGAAGGTTGTCTCGCCATTGGTGTCGAATTCCTCTGGGAACCACCATGTGAGTTGGAAGCGAATGTCGAGATAGAGGATGCTATTGTTGGTTGGTTCTGTTGAGGATGAACTATAGAGATTGGAAACAGCAACCGCAGTGCTTCCTGATTCAAGATGCATAACGTGCCCATCCTCAGGTCGTGTGAAATTGGCCCAAATAGAAGCACGTTCATCGCTAAAATCCTGAATCAATGATATGTGGACAGATTGGATGTCTTGCCAACCATTCCCGTCCCCAATCAACAACCGAGCGATGTACTCGGTCCCAGGATGGAGGGGAGATTCGCCATCATGACCCAATAGAGTAGAATTCACGGTCTCAATGAGGGGTGAAAATTCCTCACGAATCGAATAGGTCACCAAATCAGCATCCCAGTCAGGGGTGATAAGCGAACCGATACCGCAGGGCGTGGGGACATCTGGGCAGACCGGGCCACCGCCTCTGGCGAGGACATTGTTTTGCTGATCTGTGCCACTGACATAGAACGAAACCTTCTCCCCATGATCGTTCGTACTATCGTCGATGATTCCACTAAAGACATTGAGTCCACCAGGTAAGTGTTCAGGGGAACGAAGTAGTGAAGTGCGATACTCATCGGCATCTGGAACGAGATTGTAATTCAAATCATCTTGGGCTTCGATCCAGAAGTGAAGGGTGATCTCAGTGGGCGGATCAACCGAATCTTCCACAACGATGCTGATGGATTGTGAGCCCGCGTGGACTTCGATTCCATCTTCAGGTGTCGCATCCATGACCAATGGACTATTTCCATCTAGAACTATTCGCATGGTATTGAAATTCGGATTTACATAATTGGAACCATTGTGTAGAGAAATCGCAGATAATTGGAATAACATTCCACCTTGACTAGATTGTATGGGCGTTTGGAATGTCATGTAGTACTGCCCGTATGCAGGATTGGCTTCCAACATGAAAATCTCTGCCCCATCACCCATCGGCTCCCCATCTTGAGTAAGATTCTCCCCCGATAACTCAAGGTTGAATTGGCCCGCTTGGGGTGACAATGTCGTACCTTCAAAGGCAATGGTGCCACTGAAGGTGAGGTTGGTTCCACCTCGCATCCAGTCGTAAGCTAAGAGTTCTCGACCAGACTCGTCGATTGCCATCATATCGAGCAATTGTATGTCATTCTCAACACGCAAATTGAGATTCTCGGTTTCGTAATTATTGACAGCCAAGCCGATATCGTCTGTGACGCTGATATTCACTTCTGTCGAAGATTCATCATCCCACCCCCACTCCGCTTGAATCGGCATGCGGATACTGACAAGGTCTTCCGCCGTAGAGACTGAAGTGCAGTTTCCAGCATCGAACATGACGATGTTGTCACCATCTGCTTCTTCAGTACAGGAATCGCCGACCTGCCAACGCAGGAGTGGGTCAGCACCATGGCTGGATTGCAGCGTCAAATCGACTTGTTGCAGAAGCGTGGCATCATCACCGATTGCAATCTGAGTCACGAGGATTCGATTGGTCCCATCGGGAACCAGCATCCCACCATCTATGGATGTGTCAATCACCCGCGTGCGATAACGATAGGTGATGTCGAGATCTGAAAGACGGACCCGACCTGGGCTAGCTGCACGAATTGTGAATGTGATGTTGACAGAACCTTCGCCATTCTGTGGAATCTCATTGTTGAGAGCCTCCACAAGAGATTGACCTGTCACCACAATCGGATCCTGTAATCCACCTGTGCCAACGTATTCATCGGTTCCATCATCGCCGATATCGATTCTGACACCACTTGGATATCCTTCTTCGTAGTGCAAGGTGAACTCATCTAACGAGGGGGTGATTGTGGAATCGCTGGTGTTTAGGCCAATCTTGTAAATCAGTTTGTTTCCGACATCTGTACCCCAATCAATCTCTACATCGTTTTCAGCCGATACCCAAGATTGGCCTTCGTCGTTGGACACCCACACTGCAGTGTTAGTTCCAGAAGGTACGTCGGTAGTCCATGTCGCACGCATTCGCCCGACCTGGGTGCCTGTCGACAATGTGGGTGACTCCCATTCTCCTGCAGATTCATACTCGGAAGCATAATCGATGGAAACCCACCATGATACGGCGGTTGTCCCAACCAACTGTACTTTCCATTTCAGTTCGGTTCCAGGATAATCGAAGTGGACTGTCTCATTGTTTGTTACAGAGACCCAGTGCGTTCCACCATCAGCACTAATCCAGTATTCGACACGGTCACCGGCAGCACTGGTCGTCCAAGAGACCTCCATATTGGCAGCAACGATGGCTTCGTCGACTTCCATGATCTCACTAACCCAAGTTGAAGTTCCAGGTTGGGCGGTAATTAGGTAAGATATACCGCTGCCATATTCCCGGTAGCGCTGCCCTTGAGTCCATGAATAGTGATCCAGTGTATTCAATCGTTGGCCATCATAATGGAGTCCATATCCATTGGCTGGAACCGAGGTTGAGCCAGTTTGCTTGGTTAGCACGCTTCCAGGTGAACCCGTAACTGCAAAGCACTCCAAGTGATCTGAGTTCCAAGTTTGATAGGTTCTAAACCAGAAAATATCGCCGTGGACAGACATACCACGAACTTGGCCACTCGACATGAAATAAGTGTAGAAATCAGTGCTGTTACGCTCAAATCCCCCTGCGCCATCGAACTCATACTGAATCACGGATTTACGAACTCCATGGTTGACCCAGATACTATCGCGTGTTCGATCGTATGAAATGGCGGTGTAATCACCATACCCTCCACTACTGACATCGTAGGAAGAAATACACTTCCAAGCCAGAGGATGACGAATATCCCATTCTATGATTCGATGATACTGTACAGCGTTTTGGCTCCTATATGCCGATAAGATTCCGAATGCACGTTCATCATCGGTTATGGCCCAATCTCGCCAACCATAGGCTTGCCATGAACTTGCAAGAGACGGTACCGAACACGTTCCGATATCCAAATCAGGACGAAGTGGCTGATTGTTTGGACCAGAGGTCATCTGTGTCCCATTGTTCGGGAACAATACCTTGACTGTGTTCTTGAGTAAATTGGAATCCCATGTCGATGCGAAAATCATGTTTCGATACACAAACGCTGCGCCATTGTAAGTTGCAGTGGTTCCTGAGGGCAAGGAAAGTTGAGAAGTGAAACGAGTCTCGCTGACATTTGTTGTATGTGGTTGTCGAATGGAATAAGAGGTGTTGTCATACCAAGCGTTTGCCGACGAAGGATTTGAATCATAATCATGGGGTTCAAACCAATTTTGAGTGTCCTTGGGTGACAGCGTAATCGAATCGCCTCTTGTATCAATTAAAATCGGGGTACCTTCTGACCAATCGGCTCGAGTTGTGTCAGAAATGCTATTCCAACCCGTTGCTGAAGCTCCTGAAATCGTTACCTCTGCTCCTGTGACTTCAGCGCCCCGTGGCATTGTCACCTGAATGTTACGAGCAGGGGTGCCGGACTGATAGAGGGCGATAGCCTCAGATGAACCATCAGCAAAGGTGTACAGGTGACGGGCTCCGCCACTGGTCGAATCGACCACTTCGATGTCGAGAATTGGTTCAATGGGTGGTTGAATGGCGGCAGCAAACAAAGATACTAGGAACAATGCGAGTAGCGTGACACTCTTCAGAATGGGCCGCTTTTCAGTATTCACAATCCCGCCCCGCAAAGAATCGACCTCGGTCTATCCTATCAAACTCTTCCCCACGGGTCAGGCCCCTTAAGGGGCCGTGACCCGGGATTGAAATCATGTGGTTGTGCGATCGTCATATCGGATGGGGGAGCCGCCATTTCCGCGAACACCATCAACCATATCGTCATCAATCTCAAACCAATCATTCAGCCAATCACCATCAGTATCGTAGTTGATTGGATCCGTTCCATCAGCGATGTTGTCCCCATCGATATCGAGGTTCCACCAACCCCATACATACTCACCTTGGCCAATGTTGGGGAATCGGTCAAAAGTACCCCAACGTCGTTCCCAATCGTCAGTCCAATCACCTCTACAGATAGAGACATCATCGGTCGGGTCGAGAAGCATGTAATCGATATCGTTGTCGTAGAGTACGTTGGCATACAGGTCATCGGTTGTGTTGATTCGATACATGCGGAAATAATTGGCATAGATGTCGTTCGGCGTACCCGTCTGCAACAGATATCCACGCAATTGCCACCATTCCATAATTTGTTCACCTTGGTAAAGTAACGGTGAACCTCGAACCTGAGTGGCACTCGCCAAAGTGGTATTTCCATAAAATTCCTGGAAGTTATTGTACGGGATGTAAATGCAGGTTGGCCCGGAGCAATCCCAGCCACCATCATTGTCGGGATCTGCGGTGGAATCTGTGGGGTCGCGTGGGTCGAAGGTGGCCCAAGTCCATTCCATGTTAGGGCGTGCCAAATCCATCCCGGAAACATTCAGAGGTTTCTTGGTTGCTCCGAAATCCTCCCAGACAACCTTGATGTGAAGGAATGAGGACCAATTGTCATTGGATTCGTTCCATCCAGTATCGTGCTCCCACCAGTCTGGAAGCATGTCACCGTCCGTATCGTCGTCAATGGGATTGGTACCGAACTTGTACACCTCACGGCCATCGCTGAGTGTCCATGAATAATCATACCCGGTTGTCACTCCATTCGATTCTTCTCGAACCTTCTGAATGGCATCTCCATCGGTATCGTTGGAGATTGGTAGTGTTCCGAATTCCCACTCTTGAATATTGGTAAAGAATAGGGGGCTGTTTCCAGGGGAAAGCTGCTGACTTGAATCATAGGGTGTGAATGTTCGTGAGTCCCACGAACCTTGCTCGGCTGGTATATCTCCTGAAGTACGGTCAAACCATCCATCCGCATCGGGATCGTAATCCACATCGAGGGGATTCACGGGATTCAAACTCCAACGCCAGCTGTTCATAGGTAGAGTCTCGGTGTAAATGGAATAACAGAATTCCCAACCATCTGGCATCGTATCACCGTCAGAATCGGCGTGAGTTGGATCCGAGATTCCCCAAAGACTCAAATTCCAATTGTCTGAATATGCGTCATTGATGCGCAGCATTCTCTCGCTGCTCATCACATCCTTTGCGACGAAAAGATCGTAAAGAAGACCGCGGGCTTGGAATTCAGTCATTCCAGTCTCTTCCTGGTGAGCATTCATCATGTCGCGCCCGTAACTGACCAGACCGAACTCGGGTGGCACGGTGAAACGTTGGTCGTAGTTACCATAGATTCGAGCCTGATATTCGGCAAGATTGTCATAGGATTCATTGTCGTCGATTACCCCATCACCGTTGCAATCCCACGAATCATTGTCAGAATCGAAATCAACATCTGCTGAAGTGAGAGGGTTCATCTCCCAATGGTTGCCATCCAAATCCCATTCGGTAAACCAGTACTCATAGCCATCAATCATCTGATCATTGTCTGAATCATTGTTGGTTGGATCTGTGATGCCGATAATCGTCGACAAAAGAGGGGGAGGGGGGATTTCCGGACTGCTGCGCCAATCAAGATATTGTTCAGCTGCAATCATTGCTCGATTGCCCTTGGCGAATAGCATCGAATTGATTCGTTGCAAGAATGCATTCTCATTTATCGCAATGGCCTCTTCCCACATCCGTGGAGCATCGGGTGGCGATAAGCCGCCATTGACAGGGTTCTGTACGGTCAGATTCAATTCTTGTAAATCAGTCAAGGCATCATGATCTGCATCATAATGACCATCACCAGCAACCATTGGATTCAGAGTCCAAACCATATCACTCTGATTCCATTGCGTGAAGAGTAGTTCAATTCCGTCATACATACCGTCTCCATCTGTGTCTGGGTTGTTTGGATCGCACGTGCGCCCGCCAATGGCAATCTGTTCCGGAGTAATGAAGGCACCAAATGGTGTCATCGAACCAGCTTCATTCCAAACTTGAATTGAGGCTATCCCTGCCACGCCGAAAACGTAGTACTGAGGACTGGATTGGTCCGGGTTTGTCTCTGTGTAATTTGAACCGATTGAATTGTATTCTTCCCAATTGGTCATCCCATCCCCATCAGGATCACCGAGGGAATCTAACTCCATGACCGGATTCAGCGTCCAGCCATCATTGTACACATCCCAGCGAGCGAAGTACACCTCCCAACCATCGGGCATGCCATCTTGATCAGTGTCACGACTCAATGGATCGCTGGTGCCTTGGTCCCCCTGAGGGGCAAGGGGTTGGTCGTCAATGACTTCCTGTGTCACATAGAAGCCGAACGGCTCGGTCGCCGAGCCATTCCATGAATCGTTGAACAGTGATGTGGTTATTGGCAATGGATTGCCATTTTGGTCGACATCCCCTAGCATGATTAAGGATGACATGTAATACTCCATCCAATTGGTCAACATCTCATCTGGTTGCAAGATACCATCGTGATTCACGTCATATCCATCACCATCAGGATTGTTCCCTGCATCAGAACCATTCAGTGGATTCAAACCCTCTTGAGCAGAGGACCAGGAACAGGTGTATCGGGCTTCCCAGCCATCAGGGAGGCCATCACCATCAGAATCAGCGAGGTTGGGGTCTGTGTCGACCCAGCCCGCAGCCCCTTCTGCAGTTTCATTGTGTGTGTACAGACCTTGTTCGAGGACGAAAAGGCGAATTTGTTGCCATTGATATTCGCAGATATTCGTCAGACCATCTCCATCCGCGTCATCAAACGCATCCGTAGGATCTGTGGGATCTAGAGACCAATCGTTTCCGCCATGGAATGTCTGTCCTATCCAACGGCGATATTGGATTTCCCAACCATCCGGCATTCCATCTTGGTCTGTATCGATATTCGTCGGATCGATGCTGCGGTCTGTGCCGCCACCAGCGCCAGAATCTGACCAACCGGTGATGTAAGTTGTACGAGCGGCTTGTCCTGTTGGTTCATCACACAGGTATTCACCATTGAGGTAATGGCAGGTGAAATTCGTCTTTTCGAGGAAGAATCCCCAATATTCCTCGCCATCCAACAAGCCGTCCCCATCCGTGTCGGACAATTGGGGGTCAGTACTGTTCCATCCCTGCTCAGAAGTCGCAACATAGCGGAACTCGTCGAGATTGGACCAACTTCGATCGAAATATTCGTTGTCGTCCGGATTTAAATTTACGCCATCGGCATCGGGATCATCATCGCGATCAAAGGGATTTGTTGGATCTAATCCAAATATGAATTCCCAACCATCTGGCATTCCATCCGCATCGGAATCATTCGATAATGGATCGATTAGAACCATGTTGGCGTAGATACCTGGATCTAACGCTGCGAACAAGAAGGGTTGGCCGTCAATATCCAACACCGTCATGTCGACAATGCGTCCGGGAATTCGAGTGTGATCGGGTTCCACTCCAGAAGAACGAGTGTGGTCTGCATCAAGAGCCCACGAGCCCCACTGAGAACCGATAATCACCTCGTCACCTAGCGGTAATATCGAAAGAACATCATTGGCGGTGAATTCTTCTTCATTGTTCATTCGATCGTACGAAAATGCACCAAGGGGGGTCGATGGACCGACAATCAAATCGAATTGGTGAACACCACCCCGGGTCCCGACCCAGAGAGTCTGTGGACTGGTGATATCCCCGTTGGCATCACGGGGGCCGTCGACAAATAGCGTCTGTACGCGAGCGGCCAAGGCTGAATCAATGGCATCGGCTGGCATCACGAAATCCTCGGCATTGCTGATATCAAAAATCCAAGTTGACTCGAAGCCGCCAACAAAATCGGAACTGTTGGCCATCAGTAAGCCGCGATCAGTTCCCACGAATAAACGGGGGCCTTCACTGGGTAGAACAACATGTACTGCAGTCTCTACAGTCGCATTCTCTTGCTGTTGAAGGGCTGCCGTGAGTTGCACGACTGTGGTCGGAGAACTGATGAGGCCTTGTGAATCAAGGGTGACGCGCCAAACGCTCTGGTCCGCACCAAAGCCGAGCAGGATGGATTGCCCACCACTACCGGTCTGAATAGGCACCATCAGATTCAGGGCTTCAGTTTCAATGTCATCGACCACGGATGAGATTTGACCATCGACATCTAGGGCAAGGGTCATGAGACCCGAAGTCGTAGACAAAAGAAGAACACCATCATCACCGCCATCTGACCACATATACAAATCGAGTAAATCAACCCCTGAAGGCAACTCAAAGTGATTGGAATAATTCATTGAAGGGTTCATGACGGTAACGCCGCGCATGGTCCCAACATAGATCAGCCCATGGCTATCATCCGAGAAGATTGAATGCGCATTATGATGCAATAAACTCGGCGTTGTGCCTTGATCAAATGTGGTCACCGTTTGACTTGCAACGCCGAGAGGGGCGTGTTTGACACCAGCCGTGACCCAATTGCCATCATCACGATAGACGGTGTACTCCTCTAGATTGCTGAACACCTCACCTAGATCGAGCGTCGAACTTGAGGTGTCGGGGGAGATGGCCCCATCCCGATTGAAATCCCAGCCATCCCAATCACTGTCAATTAGTGCGTCACTGCTGTTGAGAGGGTCGAGTTGGAAGTAAATCTCCCATCCATCAACGATACCATCGCCTTTCTGAGTCTGACCAAGTGCTTGACCGGGATTGCCAACCCAGCGATAATAGTCGGTATCATTGTCTAGAGGATCCGTGCCAAGCCAGCCAGATTCACCTGTCGGACGCGTCTCTTCTGTACGGCAAGGATTGACCAGAGGTGGAATGTCATCCGAGTCACCAGAACACCGAAGACCATCGAATTCAGTGACCCAATTTTCAGGTGCGCCGTACATATATTCCTCGGCATTCGTATAGTACTCGTGCGGTTCAATAATACCATTTCGATCAACATCGAAGCCATCACCGCAGCCTAATGTGAGATCGCGGCATCTGTCACTATCAATCAGGCCATCACTGCTGTTCAGTGGATCGAATGCATCGCAATTCCATACGTGTGAAACGTTTTCATATCCGGTTTTCGACATACACATCGCAACCTCAAATCCATCTGGCAAACCATCGCCATCGGTGTCAGCAGATCGCGGATCAAGATACCAGCGCAAACCAGTCTCAGAAATTTCCGAAGGTTTGCCTGGAAGGCCAGTCCGGTTGTTAGTGAAACATGAATCCAAACTGTAAGGCCAACAATATTCCATCAACGCGGTCAGGCCATCATAATCGTGATCACTCTGATTGTCCGTTCCGTTATCCGGATCTAAACCGGGAATCGTTCGGGAACGGTCTCCTAAATCCAGAAACACGGATTCACTGAAAGCTTCCTCGTGAAGATCAGGCATTCCATCCTTGTCTCGGTCTGTAATCGGGGGGCCTTCGCCTGTAGTGTCGCCAGGGTGAACCGATTGAACCGGGCTACTGGGACGAATTTGACTGACGAAAATCATCGAGCCGAGAATAAGGACCGTAATCAAGAGCGCAGTTTGCTTTCGACGCATGGGCTCACCTGTGGGTTATACCCACAGCCGCATCCCCGCTCTCACGCTTATGATGCTGATGGAGCGTCGTTCGGACGGAATGTCAGGTATTTCTATCGAAATAGTTGGATTTGGGACGGTGAAATAGATAATATCACCTTGAAAAAAATTACCGTTCGGCGTTTTTCTAGGGTATCTAAAATGGCCTTCTTATTCCATCATGAAGCGCTTCATTCAAGGGGTGTACGGTCGGCCGTCCCTAAGGTTAGGATGACACTCGAGATTACACACCTTGGTTCGGGCAGCCGCGGCAATGCGACGCTGCTGCAAACAGAGGAGTCGAAAGTGCTCATCGATTGCGGGTTCAGCGGACGCCAGATGGAGCATCGTTTAGCACAAATTGGAGTTGATCCAAAGTCAATAAATGCCATCCTTCTCAGTCACCACCACTCAGATCATGTTCAAGGAGCTCGGATTTTCCAAAAACGTCATGGGGCACAATTGTTCGCGAACTTCACGACATGTGCGCAACTTGGATTCGATCCAATCAATCAATGCCGTATCTTTGAGGCCCTTGAACGCATGCAGATTTCGCCGGATTTGTCGGTACTACCTGTGCCAATTCCACACGATGGTGCGGATAACGTCGGATTCATCATCAATTCGGGCTCAAATGGCCGGGCCGCCGTAGTGACTGATTTGGGTGAACCGACAGAGGAGTTGATTCAACATCTCAAGGGTTGCGCACACATCTCAATCGAGTCAAATTATGATGCAAAACGGTTGACTCTAGGTCCGTATCCTGCACATCTCAAAGCACGAATATCGGGACGAGGCGGACACCTTTCTAATCGGCAAACTGCAGACTTGTTGGCGGAAATATTAGGTCCTCAAACAAAAAGTGTTGTTCTGTGTCATCTCTCCGAGAAAAACAATGCCCCACATCTCGCCGAAAGCGAAGTGTTGTTTCAGAATGAAAATTGGTCAGGAGATTTGCGAGTCTCAACGCAGAATGGACCGGAATTCAGCCACTGGCTCGGGCAGGCGGAAGCAGAGATCCTGTCGCGTTGAAATCTTCACCTCAGTATGAGGTGAAATGAGAATGGCTAAGAACATACGGCGGTATCTCGGTCCATGCGCCCCTCCGCCGCCACCTGGCAATCGGCAGATGAGCGAGCGGTTTCCGAAATCATGGGGGTGACGATGTTGTTGGCTATGGTCATCTCGACAATGTCGGGTGTAATTATCGTCATGCAACCCTTCATGGAAGATTTGACAGACAACCGGGATTGGGCGGCAGGAAGCGTTGCTGCAACGCAATTCAATGATCGTTTGTTAGTGGTCGCGGAATCGCCGGCTGGGACAGGGATTGTGGTTAACAGTCAACACATCTTTGACACAATAGAACCGCTTCGAAATGCAGAGATATGGCAAATCAGTGCCGATCTTGCAGGCCATGACCGGGTGTCAGTTTCCCTCGACAATGGAATCATCCATGTGAATTCATTGAATGAGACGGCTTCTTCGGTGGCCATCCAAACCAGTGTCGGTTCCGAACAATGGGACTTGAGCGAGGGGCAAGGAGAACTCACAACGAATCTGAGTATGCAAGAGTGGATTAGCGTTGATGTTCTGAATGACATGAATCAAACCATCCACCGTTGGATTCAAACTCCATTGGATGGAGTTCAGCTACGAACCCCCCTCACAGAAGGTACTTTTCAAATCAATCTCGTCAACGGGGCTCGAATCGAACAACTTCCGAATCAACCAATCGATGTTCGCAGTTATCCTCGACTTCATCATGATCAGACATTGGATGGAGGTCTGCGCGTCAGTCTCGTGCTAATTGATGTCGACATCGAAGGAATGCAGCGCAACTCCGATGTGTCGTTGGATTTGGAAAGCCGAGGGGTGATTGCCTTCTTCAACGATCAGGCCAGAAATCTGAAACTACTACCTGAATTCACAGGATTGGACAATCCAGAATCTAGATACTTGCGTCAGTGGACCGATTCGTTCGACCTTCATCGTGCAACAGGAGATTCCAGTGAATATGTCGGATTTGGGCCCGATGGGAGGCTCTCTGGGGTTGAGGGGTTGACACTTCACCCCACAACAAGTGATTTCCATCTGGATGTCATCCTCCAACAGGTTGTGGTCCAATGATGAGACGCGAACTTGAGGAGGAGGCGGTTTCGGCAGCGATTGCGACCGTGTTGCTCTTCGCAGGAGTGATTTCAATCATCTCTGGCATGATGGTGACGGTGATGCCCGTCATCGACGAATTGCACGGTGCTGTAGAACGAGAAAACATGGTAGGTCAGATGGAAGATCTAGCATCTGAGACCGAGCGGTTGAGTGAATCAGGCACCCCGGGGGATGCGGCTAGAATGACCATTCGACCGCATACTGGGACATTGGGGTGGCAACTATTGGAAGGTGGAACTTGGTACAGTGCCACACACCAACCTGACAGTACATTGCGGCTGGAGGGTGTACTCGACCTCGACGATTCGATGCGAATAAGGCACGCGGAACATCGCATTGAAAGCATCTGTGCCACGAATCTACATGCTTCAGCAGAATCGTTGAATCATTACCGAATCCCAATACTGGACGGAACAATTTCAGCCACACCACTCAATACTCTGACGACCTTGCTCGGTGCAAACGAACTGAGTTTTGAACATGATGAGACGACCATACAGCAAATCATTGCCACAGATGAGGTGTGGACACAGGCCGGGATTAGTGCCACGGATGGTGAAGCGTGGATTCACAGTGAGATGCCGCTGCGAGTCGTCATGTGGCGAGGAGCGGGCGGCGCATTCCTCGCCACTCCCGATCAACCAGCACCGGGTTCCGATGAGGGGCGAAGTTGGACTATCCCGCTGATTGCAAACACTCATTCTGTTTACCTTGAATCTGATTCACCATTTACACTTGAATGGGAGGTTGGGGAAACAGAAGGTAGTGGAGCATCGTCGTCAATTTCTGTCGCTCAATCTCCTTCAGATGAAAGTGACACAATTCACACATGGCAAGGAGAAATTACGGTTTCACAGGCAGAACAACTGGTCGTTAGAACATCCAGCAACGCACGCTTAGTTCTCCATTGGGGAGATGCGGTGGAACTCGATGGGAGTGGGCCTGGAGCGATTGCGTGGCCTGACCGCACTGGTTCGTGGACAGGGGTGCATTTCCGGCCACCTGCAATGGATGGGTCATTACTAATTCACAACCCGAACAACGTGCCAACTACAGCAAAAATTGGCAGTCTGTACTACGCAATCAGTAGCTACTCCAACATTCGAATCCCATGGGATGCAAATCAACTATCATGGATTGAAGGAGGAGAGCCAATCCATGTGGAATGGCTCTTGGATACACAAACTGTAGGGGATACTGCCACCCATGCGGCCGGTTGGCGGCCAGGAAGTTTGTCGCTGACACCAGCAACTGATACGGGACGACTATCCGGCTCGAATTGGAAGTTTGAAGCCCCAACCAGTGGAGGTAATGCTGAGGCGCCCGCACTTGGGTCGACCGAACTTATTCTGCAATCTGCTGCACCCATGGTGTCGTGGGCAACCAGCAATTCCAATGGTCAAACTAATCACAGCCAACCGGCGACTGTGATAACGTTGGACAACACCCATATCGGAACTATTTCACTGGAGACCAGTGTTGGCATTCTCAGAACCTATACATCCACGGGTGACAATGGTTCAACCGAAATTCTGGAAGATGGTGCGGAACGTTGTGTCACCGTTGGAATTCGGGCGTCTGGTTGGATACAGATTGAACTCCCCTGGACATCTGTGGATAATTGGAAGATCAGTGATATTCGAAACGCTTGGCAAGAGGGGGAGCATTTCTTTGGTTTACAACTCTCCATACGTGGTGCTGTTGGTGATGAGACGCATGCCACAATAGGTTCGGCATGGGCGCTTCATCTACCACGCCTAACATATACTTTCGATTCCAGTGTTACTAACCTTCAAATCTTAACCAGAGGCGGTTTTGTCGGAACAAATCATCCAGAGTACAAAGCTGATGTCCTGGTCCCCCCTCCTTCACGTGAGGGTCCTGGACCACGACTCGCTGCGACCGTTCCAGTAGCCATGCCAACCATGAATTCTGTTGGAGGTTCAACTGAAATGGATATCACACTGACCCTAGATGTTCGAGAACAAGTTGTGACCATGAATGCACATCAGGTACGTCGTGGATGGGATGGGCCATATGCGATTGCAATCGCAGCCGAAAGCGCAGCCGAGGTTGAATATTCGTCTGATTGGATGGCCTTCCCTGGTCAGTTGGAGATGTTGACCGATTACGTTGGATGGGTACAAACATCGCCGACGATACCGGAAGTCGTATACCATGCTGGAGGGGAATCTGTATTGTTCAATCTACAAGTGGCCAGTCTGACCAGCCAAACCTCTCTGGGGGGTTACTAATGATGCCTCGTAATTTTGTTGAGGACGAGTCGGCGGCGGCCACAGAGATTGGTTATGTATTCACATTCCTGCTTGGACTCATGTTCCTTTCTACATTTTCAATATGGGTATGGGATCTCGAAGTTTCCACACAGAATCGCTGGACTGAAGAGGCATTGGAAGAAAATCTACTATCAGTGAGTGCCGCCGTTGAACGAGCTGATGAAGCCGCACGATTGGATGGGAATGCACGCTATGCTGAACCTGTAGAATTACATTTGTCATCGGCAATCGGACTCAATCTTGAGATGTGGTTGACTGATGATGCTGTACACCTTTCGGATGGTGAACAGGTATACCGTACAAGTCAGCCTATTTCAGGGGCTGCAGCGACCAATCATTCAGGAGTCGTTAATCTCGCAGGTGTCGAAACAATATGGGTTGTTTTGGATTCAGGCCAAGTGACGATTCAAGTCGAGCAACCTGGATTCTAATGGCTGCCCATGATGGCGCGATGCATCTGGCCTTGTACATCGCTCATACGTCCACTAGCTCCTAGTTCACGGAAAACAGTCAAGGCGCGTTGAAGGTAGTTCATTCGTTCAGACTTCTCAGGGGCGGCCGCACCTAGGCGCGCCAACAATTCGCCGATGAGTGGGCGGAAATCGTTGGCTTCAGCCATGGCCAAACCATCCAGATAATGCCCTACTGCCTCTTCAGGGCGTCCAGCGTCAGAAAGCGCCTCACCTAACAGGATGGTGATTTCAACGGCGCTGCGCTGGTCTGTCTCTTCTGCCATCTGTTCCAACGCTTCTGAATAGTGGTGAAGGGCGAGATCAGCATCACCTGTTCGAGCATAAAACCTACCTAGGACGGTACGAGAAAGGGCGTGTAGGGCGATATTATCTGAGTTCTCGGTTTCTTCGTATGAGGACAAGGCGTGCGCACGTGCACGGTCAATCTCTCCCATTTCAAGGAAGGCTGAGGCCAACTTGATGCGGACATCAAGGAGTTCAGGATCCGATTCAGTTTCAAGCAATTCCTCGACGTTGTCATAGACCTCGAGGGCACGCTTGGTATCCTTGAGTTGACGGAAAATGTACCCCATGTTGTTGTACGTACGGGCTGCGCCTTTGGCATCGCCAGTATCGATGAACAGTTCAAGGGCCTGACGATGCAACTCTAACGCAACATCAGATTCCCCCCTCTGCAGGGCCAAATCCGCTTTGCTAGACAATAATCGCCCTTGCATTTCACGCATCTTCTGTTTCTCCACCAACGGCAGAGCAGATTCGTATTCGGCTTCAGCATCATCCCATCGACCCTGGAGGGACAGGATGTCGCCTCGCATCTCAAGAACAGTCGCCCATGTACCCGGTTCAAATTGTGAACCTTCAAGTTCCAGCAGAAGTGGTAGCAATTCCATGTGGCCACTGCGAACCAAAGAGCGACCGTTTTCATCAAGAACTCCTCCTAACGAATCCGTATCGCCAGAATTCACAAGATGGTAGATGTATTCCAACTGTTGTTCTGGTGCATCACGACGCACGCGGTACCAATTACATGCTGCTCCGTGTAGAGCGGTTGCTGTCGACTCATCAAATGTTCGAAGCAAGAATTCACGAACTAAATCGTGAACGTCATAATTTTCGCTATCGACTTGGCGTGCCAATCCCTTTTCGACTAGATCCCCGAGTAAATCCGTCTCAATCTCATGATTGGAAAGTGCCTCCAATGGCATCGGCTCGCGATAGATTGCGATGGCACCAAGAACCCGCTTTTCGGCACCAGAAAGTCGACTGAAAATCTCCTCGTCAACGAAAGTTTCCAATGAGTCGTGGAAGGTTGAACCAACCGAACCGCGATTAATCAGTTGGAGAATGAGGGGGTGTCCCCGAGAGAGCGTGTAAATGTGAAGGAAGGCCGACATATCGATGTCAGGCATCGACGTGAGCAAATGCCGACTTGCAGATTGGTCCAATCCTTCCAATGGCAGCACCAGTGCCGAAATGTTGCCTTCAGCATCCTTCAGAGGAACAACGGCTCGGAACGAGCGACTGAACATGACCAAACCACATTCTTGGACATCCCCCATACGCTGAGACAAACCACGAATGATGGCGTACAGTGCCTCGTCATTCACCTTGTGCAAGTCGTCGATGACGATTAGTGATGGAATTTCTTCCAATGCACCGATGATGAGATTGACAGCCACGGAGGGTTGTGGGACTGATGTGGCATGGATATAGTCGGATAAATCATCATCACCGATAGTCGACAACCATTCAGCACAGGCTTCCAAGAACGCATGACTGCCTTCCCAATCCTGACAACGATGGTAGAGTAAATTTCGACGATGTGTGTATTGCTCGATGACCTTGCCAGCGAGTGCGGTTTTTCCGATTCCAGCAATGCCAGGAACCAACAGACAAGAGGAGCGCGCATCGATAAGTGCACAGAAATTGTCCAGTTCAGTTTCACGGCCAAAGAAGGCACGAGTGCGCGGCAAATCACCCAACGATATGACGAGTTGTTTCTCGACGTGCTTGTCCAGATCGCGCTGAATCAATTCTTCGTTAAGAGTGCGGAGATCTAGCATCCCCAAATCATCCATGTATCGAAGAACATCCACTGCTCGAAGTGGGAATGTCGCAATGTCGATTGAACCAGCCAGTGTGGTTGTGTGTGTCACACCGTCTTTGTCGACAAGACGAACCGGGTGCTCAGAGAGACGCTTCCATGTTTCTTCTGCTTGAACCATGCCCGAATCAGTGAGGAAATACGCCTTGCGCTTCCGACTAACTCCGGCAACGTGGGCTTGTCGCTCAATCAAATGATTTGCATCCTTCAATCCGGCAATTGCACGAGGTACATTGCTACGCGCAATGGCAACCGCATTGGCAATTCCCATCTGTGAAAGTGCAAATGGAACCTCAACAGAATCGGTGTAATCAGCATAGTCGCGTAGATGCAGCATGATGCGCTCTTGAACTCCGGGTTTGGGATGACTCATGCTGACCACTCCATATCGATTGATACGCATCCCTTTTTGATACTGATGTGAACACCCCCAACCTGACCCAATGACCAAGTCCGGAGTGTCCTCTATCACTCATTGTCCGGAATCCACTTGTTCTGCCCTGCGTCCCACTTCCAACCAGGGTAGCCGGATACAGCTGGAGTGGCTTCCTGTTGAACGGCAGGTTGAGCCACCTGTTCGACTACAGCGGAGGCAGCATCCTGTTGCTGACGTTCCTTGGCCCATGCATACGGATCAACCTCTTCAGCCGAAGCCTCATCAAGGTCCTCATCGTACTCATCTTCGAATTCCACAAAGAAGAATACGAAGACTGCACCCAATACTCCGAGAACAACCAGAGCACCAACAACCATCAGTATCCACATGAAAATGCCTGAACCCTCATCGAGACCGCCTTCTACGACGATTTCAGAATCCTCATTCAGTGGTTGTCCAATGCTACCATATTCGAAGACGACGGTGTTGCCACCTTTGTCCAAACGATTACCCGGAATCTCCATCATCCACGTACCATCTTCACCGACAGCAGTGCTACCAAGACGCAAACCAGCTCCCGTCTCTCCAATCACACTGACTGTGGGTCTTCCGTTTCCGCGGTAGATCAGGGTATCAGATTGACTAATCTGACCATCGCATCCTTCGACGAATTCTTCGCCACCGACCATGATTCCGTCACATTCCGAGGTAAACGATACACCGACTACATCTAAATCGAGAGTAGCAGAGTATACTCTGCTATCAGCATTATCTCGAACTTCGAAAACTACAGCGGCGAGAGACCAATCGGCCATATCAGGTTCGTAAAACGACATTGACATTGGGTTGTAATTGGCAATTCCATCTCCGCTAATTAAGACGACTTCGGCATGATAATCATCCTCAAACATGTCAGGGTTGTCATATACGTAGTAAGACAGGCTATCACCCGCATCAACATCAGAGAAGAATTGGGTCAAGTCGATGAAATAACCATTGCCACATCGATTCTGTGAGGCTCCAGTCTCTTCACAGAAGATGGTCGCCGAATCGGGCCACGATGTCGAATTGAATGTGGGCCGTGTGTTGTCTTGATTTGGAGGGTTATCGATGATGATTTCAATCGATGCAGCATCACTGTACTGGAATCCATCAAACGAACGAACTTCGATAATATAGTGATAATTGTGGACCAAATTAGTCGTATCCCACGAGGTTGCCCATCCACCATTGGCCGCAATATCCTGAACCAACGAATGTTCACCTTCTGGCATTTCTAGGAAACCTGCCTGAGGATCCTTGATGACAATCTCCACCTTTGTGACCGTGCCATCCGTATCGCGCGCGACGCCACTCAGTAGAGTGTCTTCACTCGCCTCAATCGTTTGTAGATCGAACGGTGTGAGAAGTTGAACAACAGGGATTGCGTTGTCATTGTCAACCTCAAGTGTCAGTACGACCGGTGTACATTCATCAGCAGAATTCGTGCAGAAAGCGGAATCACTGGCCCAGACGTTCACGGTGTATGTTCCTGAAAGAAGGTGCCCAACGGACCAATCAGCAGACCAAGCGGTACCAGCGGGTTTGTCGAACTTGTTGTAGTAGGGCACTCCATCGAAATTGATAGGTCCATCGACTTCAAACCAGATTCGTTGGATGTCACTGCCGAAAATACCACTGTAGGCATCTGAAGCGCGACCCGTGAAGTGAATGATTCCATCATCGATGACAGTGCCAGATGCTGGACCATCGACCCAAATGGTGGGTGGCTCAGTGTTCAGTTTCACCGTCCGTGTAACGATTTGCGATTCTGTAACACCATCATATGAACGGAATTCAAATGTATAATCGCCTTCGGGCTGATCGCTCATATCATACTCGAAATACCAGTGACTGTAAGGATGGTTGTTGTAGGTTACTTCGCCATCAGAATTGCTGTTGTCAACTGCTAGTCGCATGTCAATCCAATCGCTAGTGTAGGGGTCCTTGACCTGGACCTGCTCAACCGCGCCCTGTTGGTCCCAGCGAGCTAATTCATCTGAAGCATAAATTCCAGCCCATGTACCATCATGAGCAGTTCCCGTGAAGTTCACGGAGCGCTTGAATGAATGTCCATCGTTCTGACT
>JAPKFG010000052.1 GCA_028821675.1 Candidatus Poseidoniales archaeon | reverse complement strand
GAATCCATAGGGCCCGTGGTCTAGGGGTTATGACGTCGCCTTGACATGGCGAAGATCGCCAGTTCAAATCTGGCCGGGCCCACTCATGTAACACAATGTTCAGTGTAAGCTCTATTTGATGCTCATACCCTAGGCTCTGAGCATAGAATATATTGAATTGTGATGCAAACGTGGTACTGAGAGGCTGCCATTGGATTTTGAATGATTTTAAGGGCCGATAACATGGATTATCGGTACTGATGGGGTGCCCATATTGTTGATTAAACCAAATATGTAATCTGCTACATTAATGGAAAAACGTTACAAATAGATGTAAACTTATTGTATCAGTGGGATTATGTGAATTAATTAAAACATTTAATCAATTATCCATGTATTTTCAATTGGACTGTGGCCAGGGGATTGACACCACGACTCAACCAATGATGATTTCAATTCGATGAAATTTGCTTGAGCACCTACTGCAATCACGCCTTGAAGTCGAGTTCGGTTGTTCAACCCACATGCTGCATTTCTTGTGACTGCGGCAAGAGATGCGATTGGATCGATCTTCAATCTGTGCGTGACCAATGAACCGGCCATTGGAATTGATAGTGATTGGCAATTCGGATTGAAATCTGTTGCAAGTGTCCACGGCCACTCTTCATCAATGCATTGTTGAATGGGTGGCCAATCATCTGATCCCATCACATATGGTGTACCTGGAAGAAATCCCTGAAGTGTTCCGGCCTCCGCTGCTGCTGCTCTATCATCATCGCTAGAGTGGATTGCATGATCGGCTGTAACTGCTCCTAATTCTGCAGCCAATTCCAATCCGCCCCCATTTGTGAATTCGTCGACATGGAGCCGTATTGACAAACCTCCCTTCGAGGCATCCCTACAAATTTCCTCTGTGTCTTCGATTGTGAACCAACCGGGTTCGCAGAATACATCGGCAGAAGTAGCAATACCTTGATCAAGTATTGCTGGTAATTGTTCAGATAGAATCTGCTCCACATAAAATTCGCGTTTGATCCCATGAGGGATATCATGCGCACCCATCCAAGTCGGGTATAATCGTGGATGTGTCAGTTCGGATTGCATATCATCGTAAATCTGCAATAATCTCAATTCACTTTCAGTGTCGAGGCCATATCCAGATTTGACCTCTAGTGCTGTTGTACCGTTCGCCATTGATATTTCTCTACGTTCAATACCAATCGCGTGGAGATTCTGACTGGCACGAGTCTGGGATACAGTGTGGCGTATTCCGCCACCGGCCGCAGCGATTTCAGTGTAACTCATTCCTTGTTGCCTCATTCGAATTTCATTAGAACGGTCACCGTCCCACAGCAAGTGTGTATGGGCATCTACGAATCCGGGAATTATTGCTCGGCCGCCCAAGTCATGAACATTGGATACAGTGCCGTATTCTGCCAAAATCTCTTCAGTATGCGCTATTTTTCTGATAATTCCAGATTCAATGACCAATCCATAACCGGGTGGGTGAATTTGTTCTGATGAGGACATTGCTAGTCCAACCAGCGGGGTATTCAAATCGCCTGTTGAAAAGTGGGCCATGGCTCCGGCGTTGACGAAAATATGCAAATCGTCTACTTGAGCCATCAATATCCGTAGGTCATCAGGCTTGAAAGGGTGTGCCCATTCGCGACACCATGGTCATTGATGCTTCAACACCTTCGTGCGAGGCTAATCGCTCGCGAGATATCAAGGGTGTAGTATTGGGGATTGAATCAACAGCACACACATTTTCCATTGGTTCTGTGGATGGAATGGGTGTACCAAGCAACTCGATTTCTGCTTTTGTTCGACCAGTGGAAGGTGGAATCCACCCTCGTGAAGCTGCGGACCACCATGCACAACACGCGGGCAATATTCTCAGAAGGTTTCTTGATGAAGAAGTCGACATATCGGATATCAAAGCGATTGCATTTTCACAAGGCCCTGGACTTGGACCATGCCTTAGAATCGGAGCCTCAGTTGCACGATCACTGGCCACCAGGTTAGATGTTCCACTCGTCGGTGTCAATCACTGCGTGGCACACATAGAAGTCGGTCGTGAGAGATGTGAATGTGATGATCCAGTGCTGCTTTATGCTAGCGGTGGCAATACACAGGTCATTGCTAGATTGGACGGCCGATATCGAGTCTTGGGTGAGACGCTCGACATTGGTATTGGAAATATGCTAGACAAGTTTGCCCGAGAACAAGGTATCCCATTTCCAGGAGGGCCTGAAATCGAGAGATTGGCACAAAAATGGCTCGATGATAATCCAAAACCTAGTCTTGATGGTTTGGAACTACCCTATGCAGTTCAAGGAATGGATTTAGCATTCTCTGGTATTCTTAGCGCTGCTCTGAATCTCGTCAATAGGGGGAAGCCCCTAGAGGCGGTTTGTTGGTCTCTACAGGAACACGCATTCGCAGCGTGTGTAGAAGTCGCGGAAAGAGCCATGGCACACGCTGGAAAATCTGAATTATTGCTCGGTGGCGGTGTTGCCTGTAACGAACGATTGAGGGGGATGTGTGTCATCATGTCTGAAAATAGGGGGGGTAAGTCCCATGTTCCAATCAAAGCGCTGTGTGTCGACAATGGAAGCATGATTGCTACGTTGGGTCGCCTACAATTGCTGTGGGGTAACTCGACAGAATTGAGTGATTCTGCTGTAAGGCAGGATCTACGTACGGATGAGACTCCGATTCTGTGGAATTGAAGCGGATTCTTCAAGCCAACCCTTATGACAGGTGGGCATGAGGTCCGGCTGGAGGCAAGGACGCTTGGCGGCAAAAGAAGAACCATCAAACCCGTTTAAGAGCCCTAGAAAAACTCCTTCTACGCCCAATAATAATGCCACATCAGGACGTCAGGGGGCCAAGACTAGGAAGTCTTCTGGGCCACCTGCTCCACCCGGTGGAAAACGAAAAAAATCCCCACCAGCTCCACCCGGTGGAAAACGAAAAATATCTCCACCTGTCGCACCATCTGGATCCAAATCAACTGACATTGATGATGGCGCTAAATCACCTGCTCAAGCTGGCAAAAGTGTTGGCCTTCGAAAGCAAAATGAAAACGTCAAGGTCGAGGCTGAGAGTAAAACCAATCAAAAAGCGCGTGAGTTGATTGAAGCCACGCGAACAAAAGTTGTACCGGGGAAAACCAAAACCGATACTCAACCAACTACTAAGAAAGAACCTTACAACCCATTCAAGAAGAATCAACCCAAAAGGACAACTGCGCCCCCGCGAAGGGGCGGGGGGCGATTCGGTAAACGAAACAAACCCCAAGGCCAAGCCAAGAGAGTGCAGAAGTTGCATCGTGGCAAGTACATGGAATTCAAGTATGACGTTCGACGGATTTTTGAAAAAGAAAATGTTGATGAAGAACATCGCTCAAATGTATTAGGGCAAACATGGGCGAAGGGAGAACGGCAAGGAGTTTCGGAAGCAAAGGCATTCTTGGATGAGAAGGTCGCTGAAGGAATCATAACCGAAAAATGTTCAAGTAAAATCATTAAATTAATCGATTCATTGACAACAAGAAGGTGACAATATGACAGCAATAAAACAAGACACAGTAGCGAGCGTACACTATACTGGAACATTTCCAGATAGTGGTGAAGAATTTGATTCAAGTCGAGATGGTGAACCCCTCACATTCCTAGTCGGGCACAAAGGCATGATCCCTGGTTTTGAGAGAGAAGTAATGGGAGCGAAAGTCGGTGATACACGATCGTTTACACTTGAACCCGAGGATGCTTATGGTATGCCATCAGAAGAAATGATTCAAGAGGTCCCTCGTGAAATGTTCCCTGAAGAAATGCCATTAGATTTGGGTATGACGCTGATGTCAGATGGAGGACCATTCCGAATCGTCGCAATTACAGAGAAAACTGTACGATGTGATTTCAATAGCCTCATGGCTGGGAAAACTCTTCATTTCGAGGTTGAGGTGATGGATGTTCGCGCTGCAACAGCCGATGAATTGGCTCACGGGCATGCTCACGGACCAGGTGGACATCACCACCATGATGAACCAGAGGCCGAAAAGGACGATGACTGCGGCGATGACTGCTGCTGAAGTCCCGTGTACGGAACGATTGAAGGGGCGTATCGTCCCGTAACCACTTGAGGTGGAAGGTTGGGGCAGCGTAAGGATTCGTTTGAAACCCTAGGTGGGCTTCCAATTTCACCGATCCCCAACGCCGATGATGTCTCAAGTCAACCAGAAATTCCCGGTCAAGCCCCGTACACGCGGGGCGTACACAATACGATGTATAGGGGTCGACTATGGACGATGAGGCAGTATGCAGGATTCAGTTCAGCGGATGAAACCAATGCTAGGTTTCGAACACTCTTGTCCCGTGGGCAAAGTGGTCTTTCAGTTGCCTTTGATTTGCCAACACAATTGGGTATGGATAGTGATGACCCCCTGAGTTATGGTGAAGTCGGCCGAGTTGGCGTGGCCATTGATTCAATTGTTGATATGAGAGAATTGTTCGAAGGAATTCAATTGGATCAGGTGTCAACATCGATGACCATCAACAGTCCAGCAATCATTCTACTTGCGATGTATATCGCTGTTGGGGAAGAACAAGGCGTTGATTCGGCGATGTTGCGTGGTACAGTCCAGAATGATATACTCAAGGAATATATTGCCCGCGGAACCCATGTATTCCCGCCTGAACCTAGCATGAGATTGATCACAGATCTCATCGAATTCTGTGCTGAGAAACATCCAATGTGGAATACTATCAGTATTTCTGGCTATCATATTCGTGAGGCTGGGGCAACTGCGGTTGAGGAATTGGCATTCACCCTTTCCAACGCGCTGGCATATGTCGATGCAGCCCAGGCTAGAGGAATGGACGTGGATGAATTCGCTCCACGCCTGTCATTCTTCTTTGGATGTCACAATGATTTCTTCGAAGAAGTGGCAAAGTTCCGAGCAGCTCGTCGATTGTGGCATCGGCTAATGGAGGAACGCTATCAACCCAAAAATCCCAAATCATCCATGCTTCGGTTCCACACCCAGACCGCAGGTGTCACCTTGACGGCCCAGCAACCATTGAACAATGTGGCACGGGTTGCCTATCAAGCGATGGCAGCCGTCCTTGGTGGGACGCAATCTCTACACACAAACTCCTATGATGAAGCAATTGGATTACCGACAGATGAAAGTGCGACTATCGCCCTTCGGACACAACAGATTCTAGCTGAAGAAACTGGTGTGGCCGATGTTGTGGATCCGATGGCCGGCTCTTATCATGTCGAAGCGTTGACCGATCTCATCGAAAAGGAGGCATACTCCCTGATATGTGAAATCGATGACATGGGTGGTGCTTTGGCTGCACTCAGGACCGGGTTCCAACAGCGACGAATCCATGAATCAGCATGGAAACAGACTGTTGATGTTGAAAATCAAACTCGAAAGGTGGTCGGTGTGAATCACGCAAGAATGGATGCTGAACCTGAAATTGAAGGGCAGGCCATTGACCCAACGATTGCTGAACAGCAACATCAGAAGTTGGCCATGTTACGTTCACAACGAGATGATGGAATGGCAACTGCAGCGTTGTCTTCCCTTACGATTGCAGCAGCCAATGATGAGAATCTGTTCCCTCTTATTCTAGATGCTGTGAAGGCGGACTGCAGCGTTGGTGAAATCATGAATGCTCTCAAGGTTGAATATGGCACATGGATGGCTCCCAGTGGATTCTGAGGTGAGGACATGGGTATACGATTGGATCACATCGGAATCGCTGTTGATGATTTGGAGTCAGGCAGTACATTCTGGCAATTGCTCGGACTAAGCCAAGGTTACGATGAACGCAACGATGAACAGGGTGTGAATATTCGATTCTTCGAAACTGAACAAGGCACGAATGCGACACGAATCGAACTTCTTGAACCGATAGGTGAGGATACACCAATCGGACGATTTCTCAACAATAATGGTGCGGGGATTCAACAAATAGCCTTCAGGGTTGACGATTTGGATTCACTATTGTCGAGATTGAAGGCGGAAGGGGTGCGACTCATCAATGAAACACCAACTGAAGGTGCCCACGGAAGTAGAATTTCCTTCGTACACCCTTCCAGCACAGGTGGCGTCCTTGTCGAATTGCTGGAGTATAACGATTAATCCTAGGTGGGGATATGGTGAAAGCGCTGCTAAAGGTCTCTGATGTCACGAAATCATTCGGTGATGTGACTGCACTGTCATCCGTTACTGTGAACTTTCACGCTGGTGAAGTCGTTGGCCTTGTTGGAGGAAATGGTGCCGGCAAAACCACTCTTCTAAGACTCCTTTGTGGATTGTACCAACCCACCTCTGGGACTGTGCAAGGCGTTGTAGATGAACAACCAGTGGACATCCACAGGATGCGGGAGCATGTCGGTGTCGTCCCAGAAGCAACTGGACTGTATGCCCGACTGACAGCATGGGAGAACATCCGTTACCACAGTAGATTGAACGGCATTGGTGACGATATGGCATGGACTCGAACGGAACGATTTGCCAAACTCCTAAATTTTGACCATGATCTTCATCGTTCGACCCGTGGTTTTTCACGAGGGATGAGGCAGAAGACCGCGTTGTTACGCGCACTATCTCATGGCCCCGAAATATTGCTACTGGATGAACCCACAGGAGGATTGGATGTCACCAGTGCTCGCACGGTGCGAAAATTGGTTCGTAAACTCGGTGATGAAGGTGGTACGGTCATTTACAGCACACACAATCTTGGAGAGGCACAACAAGTCTGTGACCGTATCATTATCATTCACAATGGAACCATACGAGCTGAAGGGTCACCACAGGAATTGATGGCGGCGGCACAGAGAGATGACCTTGAAGAGGCATACGTTGCATTGACAGAGGATGTTGCACGTACAGATACACCGCCTGAAGATGAGGGGAAAATTGCTCGCGCTTGGAGGCGCATGTTGACTCGTGGGGGTGGTTCGATTGAGTGATGCGAGGAAACAATTGTCTCGAATCATCATTGTTGCGAAAAAGGAACTAGTAGACTTCGTTAGAGATTGGAGAACGGTCTTGGCGATGATTCTGGTCCCTCTACTCATTTTCCCCGCTATTTTCATCGCATTGCCGTTATTCCTTCAGGGTGAGGCTGCAGAACTGTCTTCATACGAATTGACGGTTGAGGTACAAGGAGAATTACCAGAGGACTTGAGTTCTCATCTGGACGGGCGCAATCTAATCATCATCCAAACCGAACTGTTGGTCGACGGAACACTTTCCGAACCAGGGATCGATTCTCAACGCCTTAATTCAGGGGATTCCGGAGATGTTATTCATGCTATTCTGCGATTACTGGAGATTGATTCTAATGCTTCACAATCGTGGAATTACGCCATTCTTTCAGATTCGACAGACGAACTTTCTCTAGAGGCGAAGATTCGAACTCTAGATGCAGTCCTAACATGGGAAGCTGATGTCATCAATGCCACGCTGGCACAGAACAATCTGACGCATGATGAGGCGTTCGACCCCATCCACTGGGACGGGGACCAAGATACGGCAGATGTCGCCAGTGGGGGAGATCTGGCGGCAATGGGGTTGGCGATGTTCATTCCACTTGTGGTAGCGATGTGGACCACTACAGCGGCCATTCAACCATCGATTGATTTGACGGCTGGTGAGAGAGAGAGGGGGACGATGGAGGCCCTGCTCTGCACGCCCACTTCTCGCTCAGCCCTACTGTTCGGGAAATGGTTGGCTGTCGCCACTGTTGCCTGCGTCAGTGTACTCGGGCAGATGGCTGGGTTGTTGTTCGCAATCAATTTCCTAATGGGGGGAGGATTGGAGGCACCGAACATATCGACAACGGGTGTGTTGTTGCTTTTGCTTAGTGTTATTTTGTTCGCCATATTCGTGGTTGCCATCGAATTGGCAGTAGCCGTCCGTGCCCACAGTGTTCGAGAGGCGGGCAGCATCCTTGGGCCCATGGTCCTCATATTCATCGGGCCGACACTATTCGCTCAATTCGTCAACCTACAGGGAATTGAGGCATGGTGGTTCGTTCTGCCTGTGTTCAACATCACTCTGGCGATGCGTGAGGCATTGATGGGGATCTACGACCCCGTTCACATCTTCATGTGGGTCTCAACCTCGTTAGCCTACGCAATTGGAGCCATCTTGTGGGCATCAAAACAGTTCAATCGTGAGGATTTAGTCGAATCACTCTCGTAATACCCCAGTATTACTCAGTGAATACATTGATAACCCATTCGTTAGACCGCGGGGCATGCCTAAAGTCAGTTTAGACGTGCCACAGCAATTGCTGGATGACTTGAAGATTCATGTTGGTGATGGTGGTAAATTCGTCAGTGTCGCAGATGCTATTCGAACTGCCTGCCGAAAGATGCTCGACCAACTAGATGCAATCGATGCGCGACATGGACGACTCGGAGATGATTGAATGGTCACACGCGAAGAGGCTGAGAATGCCGTGCAAACACTGCTTGGTTACATCGAGGACGATATTTCCAGAGAAGGACTCATGGACACACCCGCACGAGTGATCAAATCATGGGACGAAGTCTACTCAGGATACGGCCAATCTGCTGCAGATGTTCTCGATTCGACATTCAATGGAGAAGGTTACGACGGAATTGTACTGCTCCGTGACATCGAATTCCACAGCACTTGTGAACATCACATGCAACCATTTACTGGACGGGCTCATGTAGCGTATATTCCTACGGAACGTATCGTCGGCATCAGCAAACTAGCCCGTATTGTCGATCTGCATGCTCGCCGATTGCAGAACCAGGAACGAATCACTAAGGATGTTGCGGATGACCTCGAAGAGCATCTAGGGCCTCTCGGATGTGCAGTTATCATTGAAGCTACCCACGGATGTATGCAGTGTCGAGGCGTCAAGAAACAGAATGCAATCATGACCACATCAGCGATGCGTGGTGTCTTTTTCGACAAAGCTGAAGCTCGTTCTGAACTCATGCAATTAATCCGAACCAGAGAACTTTGAGGTGTTCGTTTGACCCAAACCTACCCAATCGTCGAAATTTTTCACTCGGTTCAGGGCGAAGGGTTTCATTCGGGTATTCCGCATGTATTCGTCCGCTTTGGTAACTGCAATCTTCGATGCGAATGGTGCGATACAGATTTCCTCACCTACGAGGAGCGTGGATTGGATTCAATTGTGCAAGAGGTACTATCGTACAATTGCAACAGAGTCATCTTCACCGGCGGGGAGCCAGCAATGCAGGATTTGGCCACTATTGGGGTAATTCTCAAGGAAAATGGCATCAATCTGTCAATTGAGACCAATGGGACGATTCCTGTCGATCCCGTCATTGATTGGATCTGTGTATCACCGAAGGACCAAGTCTACCCCAATGTCGCAATCAAACAGCGTACTGGGGATGAACTCAAGGTTGTATATTGCGGCCAGAGTCTCGAACTGTATGACGAATTGAAGGCTGGATTCCCTCATCATTTCATCCAACCTTGCTACATCGAATCGGACTCTGTCGAAGCGAATGGCAGGGCTTTCCAGGTGGTCGAACAACTAGTCAAGGACAGCCTTGGGTGGAGGCTGAGTCTACAGACTCACAAGTGGATGGGGGTACTCTGATGCGTGCGGTAATGGCTCTATCAGGTGGCATGGACAGCACAGGACTCCTCATGCGATTACTTGCAGATGGATACCAAGTCAGTTGTTTGTCATACAACTACGGTCAGAAGCACAGCATCGAATTGAATCGTGCTGAGGCGAACATTGACTACCTTGCTTCTAACGGCATCGATGTTGAGCACAAAATTGCCGATCTCAGTTCGGCGATGGGCATTTTCCATTCGGCACTTACCACTGATGGATATGATGTGCCCGAGGGACATTACGAAGAAGAGCAGATGAAGCAGACGGTTGTGCCCAATCGAAACGCAATTTTCGCTTCAATCCTCTATGGGTATGCACTTTCTGTCGCACTACGAGAGAAAACTGATGTTGTCATCGCTCTAGGCGTTCACAGTGGAGATCATGCCATCTATCCGGATTGCAGATCAGAGTTCTACGAGGCCATCGCCCATGCATTTGAAGTCGGAAACTGGGACAGTGAGAAAGTCTCGTTCCACCTTCCATATATCGATGGTGACAAGGAGACAATTCTTCGAGATGCAGAGAATGCTCTCTCCGACCTGAATCTTGATTTCGATACTATATTCGCCAACACTAACACATCGTACAATCCCGATTCGCAAGGGCGTTCATCGGGACGCAGTGGGGCGGATATTGAGCGAATTTTAGCCTTCCATGCAATTGGGCGCAAGGATCCCGTGACCTATGTTGAACCATGGGAATCTGTGCTAGCTAATGCGCTTAGAGTAGAAGAGGAGATGGAAACATGACGACACGAATACGACGCTGGATAGAGACTGATACTGGACACAGAGTGCCCAATCACAAGAGCAAGTGCAGCCATATGCATGGACATCGTTACCGATGGGAAGCTGAAATCGAAGGGGCTGTTGTTGATGTCGAAGGTGTATCGGATGAAGGCATGGTGATGGATTTCAGTGATGTTTCTGCCATTCTCAAGGAGCATGTGCACGATATCGTGGATCATGCATTCGTCGTCTATTCAGGCGATGAGGATGCACGGACGGCGCTCGCAATGATGGGGCCTCAACATAGAACCCTGGTGATGGACTTCATCCCCACAGCCGAGAATCTTGCAAAGTGGGCCTTTGAGCAGGTCGAGCCTCACATCAAGACTGCATATGGGAATCAACTACGACTCGTTGCTATGCATGTTCGTGAGACGCCCAAGTCCTGGGCATCATGGTCGTCTTAATCGCATGGGTAGCGTCTGAGGCAGCCCACTGCGAGCCCATTGACTCAACAATTTTGAGCGAGAGGGTGTTATGGTGAAACCCTTTGCTTTACTGTAAAAAAGAAAATTTGAGATTGTTTTATTCATTACCTTGTTCTTCTTTTTGAATATCTTCAACCTCTACTTCTTCTTCTGAACCAGCCAGTGAATCTCCTTCAAATTCAAGGTCTGTCAAATCATCAGTGTCAGATTGCAAACTAATCAAAGTCTTTTTGA
>JAPKFG010000137.1 GCA_028821675.1 Candidatus Poseidoniales archaeon | reverse complement strand
ATTCCTGATTGTTGGTTTCAGAATAGGTGCCAGAGCGATCCTCGCCACCGCTGCTAGAAGGAGCTGTGCCTCCAGAGTTTGAACCACCGTCGGAATCCATGGATTGTTCAGCAACAGCGCCATCCATCATATCATCTTCCATCCAACCTCCGCCGAACATCCAAGGGTTCGCCCAGTTCCAGTAGGCATTCTGGTCAATTTCGACCATTGTTTGCTCCCACAATGCATCTTTGAGGTCTTCGAGCAAGACTGTGCAATCATCGTAAGTCTCGAGCGTAGGGGTGGTTCGGGTGCGTTCACCCAGAATCAACTGCGGCCATTCACCATCGGGTGACATTTCCCAAATAACGACATCATCAATCTCATCGACGATGCCACTCAGGCAGCCGGGCAACAGAAGCAGTGCAACAAGTAATGTGGGCACTCGTGCGTCGGTTTTCATGACCCCTCCACCACTTTGTCCCTATTAGTGGACTCGGTCTTTGGTTTGGGAGAGCATGCTGGCATAGGATTCATGGGAGATGACTGTAGTCCGCGCTATTGCGCGGACGGAGATAACCGATATGGCCCGGAAAAAAGAAGACGATAATGATGACGTCTTCATTGAAGGAATCGAGGAGGCACTCGATGCGGCTTCTGAGGAAGCCTTGGCCCGTGCGGCCGATACCGTTTGCAAGGAATGTATGCAGATTCATCGAAATGAGAATATCCTAATTGTGACCGATCCACAAACCTCTACGATTGGTCAAGCACTCTACGAAGCGGCTGCTAGAATATCGGACCGGGTCTTGTTGGTGATGATGCCAACCACACACCGTCATGGAGACGAGCCACCAGGACCTGTTGCCGAACTAATGCGCAAGCAGGATGTCGTCCTCGCCCCCACACGATATTCGCTCACACACACGCGAGCGCGCATGCAGGCGTGTCGTGAAGGGACAAGAATCGCAACGATGCCAGGAATCACCATGCAGATGTTCATTGAAGGTGGGATGACCACCGATTTCAACGCCATGCAGTCAGCTATCGCGCAACTTGGCAAGACGCTGAAACGTCAGCGCAAGGTCGAAGTTAGAACCGATTCGGGGACCGATATAAGATTCGAGATTGGTGGCAGATGGGAGCTCGGAGACAATGGCATCTGTAATCGCCCGGGTCAAGTCACCAATCTGCCCGCAGGCAAGATTCTCGCCATGCCCAAAGAAGGGACGATGGAAGGAACCATCATCATCGATGGAACCTGGGATGCAGCGGTGGTCTCTGAGCCACTCAAAATCAAGGTTGAGGCAGGGATAGTCACCAAGATTACTGGAGAAGGCAGTGATGATGTCAAAGCGATGTTTGTCGAAGCCAGTCGAAAACTCAAACCGCAACAACAAGCCAATGTTTGGACTGTGGCTGAGTTCGGATTTGGAATGAATCCAAGGGCACGATTGGTGGGCAACGTGCTTGAGGATGAGAAGGTGCAAGGTACCTGCTATTTCGCATTCGGAGACAATACGAGCCTCGGTGGAAGCTCATCCTGTGGAATCCATGTTACTGGAGTTCTCAAACAACCTACTGTCAAGATTGGAGATATTGATCTATTGGATGATGGAGATATCCGCATCTGATCAAATACTCGAACCGCAAACTGGGCAATGACGCCAATGGTGTTCAACACCAATATTGCAGCCACCACAATAGATTCCGGTCTGTAGAATGTGATGAATTCCCGACACACCAGTTCGCTGTCTTACAGCGGATGGAGATTGGGCTGTGGCTTGAGGAATTGGTTGAGTGGTTGGTTGAGTGATTGGTTGAGGCACAGGCTGTGGAGTGGCCTGAACAGGTGTTCGCACCGGTTGGGCGACAGGGGCACGCTTGGGGGCGAGGAAGGGGGCATTCGTCTTCTCTTCGGCAGCGGTGGTAAATTCCTCGTATTGTAGCACGTTGTCCTTGTTGAGATCAATTCGCTCAAACATCTCATGTTGGACCTCCTCGGGAAGTTTTGCAATAATAGGAGATGAAGTGAATTCTTCTTGGGAAATGACGCCGTCCTTGTTGGCATCCATATCATCGAAAGCCTCGCGAACCTCTTGATCACTGAGAGGAGCATCAAAGGCCGAAGATATGCTGACTTCGGGTACTGCTGGTTCGGGCTCTGGGTCCGGTTCTGGTTCGGGTTCGATTACTGGAGCTTCGACAGGCATTGGCTCTGGCTCGATGACTGGTGCGGGAACGACCATCGGCTCTGGCTCTGGCTCTGGCTCTGGCTCTGGCTCTGGCTCTGGCTCTGGCTCT
>JAPKFG010000136.1 GCA_028821675.1 Candidatus Poseidoniales archaeon | reverse complement strand
CTGTTATTGACGACAGTATTTGCAGGTTGTATTGGAGGTGATGAGTCGTCAGATGATGTCATTCGAATCGCTTTCACTGTCAAGGATGATTACGATAATCCAGATGCCAATCCACAATTACTAGCTGATTTCATCGCTGAGCACAGTGGTTACGATGTTAAGTTGTATCCAATCGCTAATGAGAATGCCGCTATCGAGGCGCTCAACTTCGGTCATGCCGATGTGGCTTTCCTCGATGGAGGCGCAGGATACGTGGCTTGGAAGAGCCACGGTCTTGAGGCTGTAATTGCTGATCAGAAGGATGACGGTAGTACCTCCTACACAGCAGCCGCTTGGGTGTTGAATTCTTCCAACATCACCAGTCTTGAGCAACTTGAAGGGAACAATTCGTGCCACACGGGCTGGCTCAAATCTGCTGGCATGCTCATGCCAATGGGTTACATGATTGGTAATGGGCTCGTCGATGTCCAAGGACCATCGGATGAGATTGAGTCATTACGTACAACTATCGAGGCTCATTTCGACAATGCGTCGATTCCCAGCAGCGGCGATCTCTACTATGGTTACAGTGGTGCATTCAACTGCATTACGCAAGGGGTTGGCGATGTCGCCTTCGCCAAGACCAGTTCGTACGAGGATCACTGCGAAGGAAATGCTTGGTGTCTGGACCGTGATCAATATCGAATCTTGGAACCCCATTTCGGTCAGGTTCCAAGTCATCCAGTGATTGTCAACCCTGACAATGCTGGTGATAAGCAGGATGCGCTCATGGCTGCTATACTTGCATTGAACACAGAAGAAGATGGTGCAGCAATTCTTGAGAATGTCCTCAACACGGCAGGTCTCGTCTCGGTAACGAGTGAGAGTCATCTGGGGTCTTACTCGGAAGCGATTGCGAACATCCCCGGAATCACTGCCTACTTCGCAGAGAAGTACGATGATTGACACTTCAGGGAGGATAAGCGATGTCTGAGCCAATATTGCGTATATCTAACGCTGCAATCGGCTTTGAGCACAGCGAGCCGCTGATTGATTCTGTGAATCTTGAAGTGTACCCCGGCGAGATTATCGGGATTATCGGTCGTTCTGGGCTTGGAAAGACGAGTTTATTGAGAACTATTGCTGGATTGATTCCCTGTTTGAGTGGTGAACTTGAAGTTTCTCGCAGTGTCGGAGAGATCGGCTACATCCCACAACGTCTAGGGTTGATTACACATCAGACCGTAGGTTACAATGTCATGATGGGCGCCTTGCCAAAGGCCCCATTCTGGCAGTCACTTTTCTCATTACCAGGTCAAGAATATCGTGACCAAGCACGCCGAGCCATCGAATCCGTCGGTCTTTCGGAGAAAGTGCTTGAACCCATCAGCCTTCTTTCTGGAGGGCAGCAACGTCGTGTCGCCATCGCGCGCTCAATGGTTCAACAACCGACTCTTCTGCTTGCAGATGAATGCCTTGGGGAACTTGATGCTGACACCGCAAAAGGCATCATATCTTTGATTACAAATCTCGTCAAAGAACAGGGTACTGCAGCTATTATTGTTGACCACAATCCAGTGAGAGCGAGTACATTTTGCAATCGCGTATTGCAGATTCGCGGCACTATATTAGAGGAGATTGAGATATGAATTTTGGTCAACTTCTCAAGAAGCGCCCTCGCTTGATGCTCTACGCACTGATCGTGATCCTTGTCATCCTCGTCGCCAACTCACTCGGTCTAAATTTGTACAATCTGGGTCAGGCATGGGACAATCTAGGTCTATTGTGGCCGAGAATTTGGCCACCTGATTTTAGCGTCGTCACCGAAAGGGCCGCCTATACCTACAGCGATTGTGATTGGGATGCTGATTGGATGTGCAGCCCTGCTGTGCATGGCTTAACCGAGACGATTGAAATCGCTTTCTTATCAACCATATTTGGAATGATTATCGCATTGCCTCTGTCGATGATGGCAGCCCACAATCTCGCCCCAGTGTGGCTCACACTCATCATGCGTCAGATTCTCGCGGCTCTTCGCGTTCTCCCCTCTCTGGTTTGGGCTCTATTCCTGGTCATACTGTTCGGCCCGGGTCCCTTGGCAGGTGTACTCGCAATGACCCTCTACACCATCGGCTATCTGGGTAAATTACAGTATGAGACTCTAGAAGGTGTGAGTCGCCATCCTCTTGAAGCCGCACGAGCCATGGGATTACCACGTTGGCAAGTTGCACGATATTTCGCACTACCTGAGGCCAGTAATGCGCTTTGGAGTCAGATGCTGTTCATGTTTGAGTACAACATTCGACACGGTTCAATCATCGGTTTGGTTGGAGCGGGTGGAATTGGTTGGTATCTATCCAATTATCTCAGTGT
>JAPKFG010000051.1 GCA_028821675.1 Candidatus Poseidoniales archaeon | reverse complement strand
ATTGATGTGGAAGAGGATGGCGATTCAGGTTCAGGCGAGAGTTCGAGTTCCGAAGACAAGCCACCCGAAGAAGACGGTTAATCAGGAGAATCTCAACGCACGACCAGCGCAACCGGGCGCGCCAATCGCTTCACCACGGAACGAGCCACCCGGTGTTCGCTTGTGGACAGGAATTCCATCGACGACGGTCCACATTGGAAGTCCGGTTAATTCCATTCCTGCATAGGGAGTCCATCCAACACGCGTCCAGACGTCGGCATCGGTGATGGTGCGCCGTGTCTCAAGATCGACCAGTGTCAAGTCTCCATCATAGCCCTCGATGAGTGAACCCTTGTTCTCCATGCCATACACCTTGGCGGGCCCAGCACACATCCAGCGAACCACATCGGACACACTGCACTTGCCACCTATCGCGTGCGTGAGCATCAGGGGGAGCGCGGTTTCGACTCCTGGCATTCCCGCAGGTGAATTGGGGAATCCGAGTGCCTTTGCTTCCATTGTGTGTGGAGCGTGATCGGTGGCGATACAGTCAATGGTTCCGTCCTTGAGGCGTTTCCACAGCGTTTCCTTGTCCTCAGTGTAACGAATGGGTGGATTCATTTGCAAGCGTACACCGTGTTCCTCGACATCATTCTGATCGAAGGTCAGGTGCTGTGGGCAGACTTCAGTAGTGATGAGATCACCCTTGTTGTCTGCCAACCAATCCGCTTCGGCACCACTGGTTAGGTGGAGGACGTGAAGTCGGTGGTCGTGGTCCTTGGCCAGAGCTGCTGCGCGCTGGGTCGCGATCATAGCGCACTCGACATCGCGCCATTCGGCGTGCGCGGCAATATCCGTGCGTTCAGAGAAATCTGTAAATCGTGCATTCAGTCGGTCCTCATCCTCGGCGTGGGTTGCGATGATGCCGCCTGTATTGGCGAAGATGTTCTCGAGATGTTTTTGTTGGTGAACCAGCAAATCTCCTGTGCTACTACCCATGAAGATCTTGATTCCACAGACGCCATCCATTCCTGCGATACTCTGTAGATCTGCGACATTGTTGGGAGTCGCTCCGATAAAGAAGCCGTGATGGGTCACACCGTTCGCTGCGGCAGAGGCGATTTTTGCCTCCATGGACGCGCGTGTTGTCGCTACAGGCTTGTTGTTTGGCATATCCAAGAATGCGGTGACACCACCTGCTGCCGCTGCTCTACTGCCACTCCCGAGGTCTTCCTTCTCAGGCTGACCGGGCTCACGGAAGTGGACCTGTGGGTCGATTGCTCCTGGAAGTAGATGCAGCCCAGTACCATCGATGACCATCTCGGAACTAGATGGGACAAGACCTCCACCAGCAGCCACAGTCTGAATCGAGCCGGAGACTACGCGGAGATCCCCATCGACGATGCGGTCAGGAAGAACCATCGTCGCGTTCTGGATAAGCAGGTCGCCGGCCATTAGAGCGCTGTTCAAGCATCGACTCAATGAGTATTGCGCGTATGCGGAGTCCTTGAAATAGGGGAGGCAACCCCGAAGAACCAGCGGGTTGGAGTAGCCAGGTTATCTCGTCGGGCTCATAACCCGGAGACCGATCGTTCAAATCGATCACCCGCTACCAACGCGACAATCATAAGGCTCCCGTTTCGCGAAAGTGATGAATGTGAAATGAAAGTGGATAAAGGGGCAACCAAGAGGCTGCTAAAGTACATATATAGGCGAATAAAAACACATCCGTCCTTCGTTGGTTCATATACTAAGGCACTGTAGCATGGTCCACAACACAAGGTGATAATATGACAACAGAGAAGAAGACAACAAAGACCGAGACAATAACAGAAGATGAAGAGGAGATTGTCGTGATAGACGCAGAAGAACCCGAGTTGACCGTCGAAGATCTCCCTGGCGTCGGACCCGCGACCGCGGAGAAACTGCGAGAAGCTGGATTCAACGAACTTTTGGCTATTGCAGTGATGACACCAAAATCACTTGCAGATGCAGCCGAACTGGGTGAAGCCGTATCAGCGAAGATCATCATGTCCGCGAAGAAACTCGCCAACATCGGTGGCTTCGTATCAGGAAATTCACTGCTTGAACGACGCCGACAGGTGCTCAAACTGAGCAGCGGCTCCGCAGCCATTGACGAATTATTGGGCGGTGGCTTTGAAACACAAGCAATCTGCGAAGTGTATGGTGAGTTTGGCAGTGGGAAGACCCAGGTCGGACACCAACTCGCAGTTAATTGCCTCCTTCCCAAAGAGCAAGGGGGCCTTGGTGGCGAAGTATTCTACATTGATACTGAGGACACATTCAGGCCAGAGCGTATCGCTCAGATGGCACGTGGTGTTGGACTCGATCCCGATGTCGCGCTCGAACGAATTCATGTCGCACGTGCGTACAACTCTGCACATCAGATGCTGTTGGTCGATGAGATTCAACGAGCTTCAAAGAGTATCGAAGTCAAACTGATTATCGTAGATTCACTCATCGCCCATTTCCGTGCTGAATTCCTTGGTCGTGGAATGTTGGCGGACAGACAACAAAAATTGAACCGACATCTGAAGGAACTCAAGAAGTTGGCCGATATCAACAATGCTCTGGTTCTCGTGACCAATCAAGTCATGTCAAAGCCCGATGCAATGTGGGGCGATCCAACCAAGCCAGTGGGTGGACACGTATTGGCCCACGCCTCCACATTCCGCATATATCTCAAGAAGTCCAAAGCAGGCTCGCGAATCGCACGCCTGGTTGACTCTCCCAATCTGCCGGAAGGCGAAGCCAAGTTCTTCGTCACCGCAGAAGGTCTGCGCGATTGATTGCAGGCCCTGTGGCCTCGACGGCACCGGTCCTTTCCCATCCGCTGGTGCCGTCGACGCTACACTCACGCTGGAAGTGTGGACAGTTTGTCCCTCACAGCGTCGATGAGCCCCTGAACGGTTGATTGACCTAGATCGAAACTCATCCCGCCTGCATCGAAGAGATTCGGTAATGGACGAGAACCTCCCAATCGCATCGCTGTTGCATAGTTGGCCAACGCCTCCTCAGGATTCTCTCTGTACTGCAACCACATCTGTAATGCGCCGAGTTGCGCGATTCCATATTCGATGTAATAGAACGGATATGAAAACAGATGGAGCTGCTTTTGCCAACCGACCTTCCTCCAATCTTCAAATCCTGACCAATCCAATTCTGAGCCGAATCTTTCACCGAGTTCCAACCATTTCGTCTGTCGTTCATCCCGAGAATGTCCGGGATTCGTGTACACCCAATGTTGGAATGCGTCGATGGTCGCAATCCATGGAAGGATTGAGACGATGCCTTCCAAATGCAATCTGACCGCTCGTTGTGCATCTTCCTGTGAATAGAATTCATCTAGGAATTCATGTGTCAACAATTCCATCGACATCGATGCGACTTCACAGAATTCCAGTGGCGCACTGCGATAATCGACTAGAGGCAAATCGTCTGCGTAGATCGAATGGAATGCGTGACCTGCTTCATGAACCATGGTTTCAAGGTCACGTTGAAGCCCTGTTGCATTCATGAAAATGAATGGCTTTCTGCTGTGGTCTCTCTGTAATTGATAGCCGCCAGGAGCCTTGCCCTTTCGACTGTCTAGATCAAGACTGGTTCCATCGCGCAAACTGTCGAAGAATTCACCCAGTTCAGGTGAAAGTCGATGGAACATGCGGCTTGTCCCAGCCACCATCTCTTCGACTTCTGTGAATGGACGTAGTGGCTCTCTTCCATGGACATCATGCCCCAAGTCCCACATTCGCAGGGAGTCCAGATTCAACGTCTGACATCGCTCCTCATCTACATCGCGCATCAAGGGGACACAAATGCCTTCCACCGCATCATGGAATGCCTCACAATCCGCTGGTGTGTAATCGAACCGATGTTTTGCATCGAAGATGTAATCTCGATAGTTCGCGTATCCTGCATTCTGAGCAATCTCGTGGCGTAGTGCAATCATAGAATCGTATAGTTCGTCAATCTCTTCCGCATCTTGGAATCTACGTCTCCCCACGGTTGTGTATGCATTTTCTCTGATCTCACGATCATTGACCTGCAGATATTTCCCCATCTGTTGCATGGTTCGTTCTTCACCATCAAATTCTACCATCATCGCACCACAAATCTCGTTGTAACGCTGACCTAGTTTGGTCAGTTCAGTTCCCAATGGAATATTTTCTTCTCTGAACAGTCCCAAATCCATTCTAGTATCGCGCAGTAGCACGTTGTATTCATCTTGATTGAGTTCATTTGCATATGGGCTTTCTGCCAATTTTCTATTTAGTAGATCATAAATCTTGGCCAATTCAGGCTCGACAGTCTCGACGAATTTGAGATAGGCCTGTTTTATTTCTTCATTCTCAGTATCACATGTCATGTTGACATAGAGCATCGAGCCTGCTTCGCCAACATATGCATCGAATCGTCCCAAGTCGAATAGCCAACCTTCAAGGTCATCTGCAGAGTCAATCTTACGATTGAGAAAGTCCTGATAATATGGCTCCAATTCCAACCATTGGGTCGCATCGACCCCTTCAAAAGAAGCCATTAATCCACCTCAGGGATTGTTAACGCGATTTCCTTGTGATCGAACTGGTTTTGGTCCGTCTGGCAGCGCATATTCATCCCGAGTGTGCTTCTGGCATCGCCATACTTCAACCTCCGCCTCAACCTTCTCGATGATGGCATCCATCTGGGGATGCTCTGGGTTGGCACGTGCGGTCCAGCAGGCCAAACAGAATCGTTCTCTGTCAACATCGACGAAATTCATTGGTGTACATTGAATTCCACAGTCTGCGCACTTGCGCCATGCATGATGCTTCGCCATGATTAGTGGCGGGGCGTCGAAGCCATAAGGCATTTCGCCATTCGTTTTCTTCAACGAATCAATTGAAATCTGCCAACGCGATATGAGCGAGCGCTGAACGTTCAATCGAATCATGGTCCGCTGCTTTCCCATCCTCAATCTGTAGTTCTAGGCGTTGAACATTTTCTTCATGTGGAATTGGAGCATGTGGTAGCAATTTTGCATCGAGGACACGCATCAACCTATCCGCCTCTTTGTCCAATGTAAATCGATCAAGACTGGGCCAATCCATCTCTGAGATAGTGTTGTTCACAAACTCGGGAAGAAATACCAGCCATGCTGTCTTGTCACCTTTCACCAATCCTGCGCGCTCAAATCCAATTCTAATCTGATGCGTCCCTGCAATGAGTCTGATGAATTCAACATCGAGCGCATTGGCACGCATATTGGAATTCGCATGACGTGAACCAAGTCCAAGCCAAGCTGTCCACAATTGTTTGTCACTTACGGCAGCCGGGCCACCCAGAAGCAACCACCGCTCATCATTTCTCCATTCTAGAAAAGATGCCACCAATTGTTCAGCATCAGAAACTGGGTTTGTCAGTGCCAAACCCCAGCAGGGGTATGGGATGCGGGACATGGATTGAGGGGGACGCTACCCCCTCATCAATCGGTCGGCCGACGACCGCGGGTCTGGATGGCCCTGTCCGCCGCTTGCATGATGTTCTGCACCAATAGAGGGCTCCAACCCCGTTCGTCAGCGAGTTTCTGGGCTGATTTCTTCGTGATTCTGCAAATTTCCAGTGGGGTTCTGTATCCATGATTCGCCAGTGTACGCGCACGGACACGACCCACACCACGAATTGCGATGAGTCCCAACAGGTCCTCCTTACAACCGTTGGAAACTCGGCGTTGCATCACGTCGATCATTTCCAATAAATCTACATCTGAATCAGTGAGAGCAGCATCTATTTCATTGTCGTTGATACATATTTGTCGTGTGGCATTCATCAACCAATCAGCATGATCCACTCGGACTCTTAGATCCCCTGGAGCGACTCCCATTTCCTTTTCTATTTCTCTCAGAGAATTTTCTTCAATCCATTGACTGAGTGTCCATGCACTTTTGGTAAGACTTTCAGCCTCAGGCATGAATCCGAGCGTATTGAGCTCGTGACCATCCAGCAATATCTGGTCTGCCATAGCATTCACTTTCATCGTCATCATCTGCATCTGCTTTCCAGTCGGCCAAAGTGGTGGGAAATCAGGTGTACAAGCAATCAGATGGAGCAGCGTCCATGGCGAGATTGAACGATCATCAATGATTCGGCAGAGAATCTTTCGTGCTTTACGAAGACCTTCACGAAGAATCAGTCCTGACAATGGGTCAAGATACAGTCGACTGACTCGTTCACCGAATGGCGTGGCCACGTATGTCATAGCCAGTGAATCTGGAATGATATCATTTGGTTCGGGATTACTTAATTCTCCAGCCTTCTGAAAACCAATGACAGCGGGACGTTTCGGACGTGTCGAGGGTTCAGCATAATCCACGAATTCAACACCATCGATTGATTGAGCACTCTGTGCCCATTGAGGCATTTCATCGTCCCATTCTTCTTCTGTTTCTGTCGGAGTCATCTTTGCGAGGCGTTCAAGCACGGTGGGATCCTCTCCGGTTTTTTCGATGAATCGATGTGTTGCCAGCCAAGAGATGATCTCATCGATTCGGCCTTGCAACCAATCGTTTTCCACACAGTGGCCCAAGAAGGTCTGCTGAAAGAAACGTCCGAGTGAATCCCGATCACGTTGACCGCCTGTAGCAATCGCAGCGAGTACATGTGTACGCATGGCGGGTTCTGCAGCCAGTTTTGATTCAATGGGCTCTGGATCTTGTTTAAAATACAATTCAGAGATTTCATCAGCATGCTCCAAGTGTCTAGCGATTAGCCATGCATCTCCCACCGTATCATATCGAGGTCGACCCGCACGTCCGAGCATCTGGTGAACTTCCATTCGTGGCAACGGTCGACTCAAGCCATCTTCCCATCGGGACAAGTCACGTACGATGACACGCCGTGCGGGTAGATTAACACCGGCTGCTAGTGTCGGTGTTGCACAAATTGCAAACAATATTCGTTCTCGGAACGCTGTTTCGACGATTCGTCGTTGACTTCCCGTCAAACCTGCATGATGGAAGGCAACTCCGCCCCGCAATGCTTCAGCGAGTCGTTCCCCCATCATTGTGGATTCTTCGCTACCTTCGATATTTCGAGCGACTTCAGCGAGTGCGGCGAGACGGGCTTCAACATCCAATCCTTCAGGTGCATATTCAGGAGTTTTGAGCCAGGATTGCATTCGCTTGAACATCCAATCGCCGAGTTTTGTCGCGCTCCCTTCTGCATAGCGCCGTGTTCCCCGGAAAATGAGTACTTGACCAGAATCCTGAATTGTTGAGATTAGAACATTTCGAAGATCATCGCTCTCATCTGGGAGTTCAAATGGTGGAGGGAGTTCCATATCATCTACTCCAGGACCCACCTGCAATCGAGGTTCTACTAGGCCATTGCATACCGTTCCATATCGAAGAATCACTGGGCGCCAATTTGATTGGATGGTTTCAGCGTTGAGCCATTCTGCAATTTCCTTAGCATTGCCAACAGTTGCAGACAATGCGATAATCTGCGCTTCTGGCCGTTCATGTTTCACTCGGGCTAGATTGACCTCCATTGTCGGTCCTCTACTTCGATCGTGAATGAGATGTACTTCGTCAGCAACGACAATGCTCACCTGACTCAGGAAGTCGTTTTTATTGCGCATCATAGAATCGAATTTTTCGCTCGTTGCAACGATAATGTCCGCTTCATCCAATGACACCGTTTCGCCGGATCTGTCTCCAATCGCCATGCCAACAGATAACCCAAGAAGGTCACCGGCTTGGCGCAATTCTTCGACCTTTTCCGCCGCAAGAGCCTTGAGTGGAACCAGATAAAATGCTCGACTTCCGGGCGAATCTACGAGAAGTCGTTGTAGAATGGCCAGATATGCAACCAGACTTTTTCCGCTAGCGGTTGGAATGGCTAACAACAGATTTTTCCCAGAGAGTGCAATTGGCATCGCTTCAGCCTGTGGTGGATGAAGTCTTTCGATTCCCCACACTTCGATGAGAAGTTTCACCACATCAGGCGGTAGGTCGAGTTCCCGCACGTCTTCGACCATGGGAGACGACCAGCGTTCACCGCCCAAAAGGATAGGGGTGTAAAGCCGCGGAAGTGTGAAGTGCTCCCACAGGTTAAGCAGGTGCAATGGCGAGTGATGGCGACGCAGAGAATGAGTTGGCTTCACGCCTCGCTCTCTTCGACGATGAACCAGACATCAATGACTGGTTTGAGGTCGCACTCGGCGCTGCCATGATTACGATGGGATTGCATCAATTGTTCAACCCAGGAGGTCTGTTTGAGACGGGCGTCATGCAATGGCTTGGTGCGGCTGTAGTCGCAATGGGATTCATTTTGCTTGGTCATGGCATCAAGGATATGCTGCTGAAAGAGGTGAGGACATCGATTGTACGTCTGGATATGGATGACGACGATGAAAGTATCGATTACGGTTTGATTCGCGATGTCTTACTGCATCCAGACAAGTATCAACAACTTCTCTACGATGCTTATGAGATGGCGTACGCTGATGGCATTCTAACCGATGAAGAAATGGCCGAACTCAGCGCCCTAGCCCGCGTTTTACAGGTGCCAGAGCGAAGCGCTGCTCGAATGGCGACTCGAGCAGCTATCGAATCCGCATTGGCAGATGATCACGTCTCCGAGGCTGAGCTAGATTTGATTGTAGGGGCAGCCCGCCCACTTGGACTAAGCGATGCGCAATTGGCCCGCATTGTCGAAGCGCTTCGTGATCACAACCTTGACTCTGAAGAACGCTCTATGCTCGATGAGATGCTTGGCTCTATTCCAGATGAGGAAGACGACAAAGATGATGATGGAATACCTGACGACTTGGAACCCCACCTCGACGCTGAAGAAGAGTGATTTAACGACTCAGAACTTCCTCTGCCAGTGCCATTCCTTGCTCGCGTCGCTCTTTCTCGACAAAACCTGCACTAACCAATACCAACAGCCCTAGCCAAGCCACCCAGAAATCGTATGGGATGAGCCCATTGGAGGAGTTGATGCCCCCAGGTGCGATGAGATCATTCGCATAGAGAATATTGGGTCGAATAGAGAGTTCCATGGCATCAATTCCACAATCACAGAATGAGACTGAGAGTAATTCTGGCTTGACCGCTTCAGTGACTTGATCCCAATCATCGGCAGACATGGAATCTGGTCGACTGGTCCAAGCGGGCGCACTCAGAGATCCCAGTCCAGGATCTGCCACCATCTGCCAATCGATATGGAGAACATCCCCCCGTGGCTCTTCATCGACAATGAGTAGCGCTTCAAGCAACAATAGATCGAGTGCAAGAAGTCGGCCGGAGCGAAGAATGAACCTCACTTCGTTATCTGTGGATAGTCGTCCATCGTTCAATTTACCGAACACCAATCTATCTAGATCAACTCCATCGAGTTCTGCGGCGACAATCTGCCATCTTCCATCACCTAGGGGATGTACAGACTCAATCGTCAGCATCAATTGCAATCTTTCACCGGGTGCTATCCCTAAGAATCCACCATACCATTGTGGTCCGAATTCTCCTTCGTCATCGTTGATTACACCTTGATAGACACGTTCCAATCGATGTTCAAGAAGTTCATCAAAGGTCATTTCACCGGGATTCGGCGACTCGTTTGAAATCGATACGGCTGGGGAGATGATTCCTCCAAACAATAGCAGAATAATTGAGAGTGGTAGCAAGAATCGTGGCAACCATGGTGATGACAATGGCATGAGATAGCCAACAATTGCAACAAAGATTCCGATGGCTGCAACCGCCATCGTGAACACACCAGCACCGTCGGTTTGACTGGATTTTTCCACCTGTCCAACCTGTGAGATTCCAGCATCCCATGTTGCTTCTCCAGTGAATTCCGAAGGTGTCGTACTGCCTACCCCCAACATCGATTGCGAACCGATGAAACTGTAGGTTTGGAAATGATCCTCCTCTCCAGTCCAACACAGTGTGTGTTCTCCACTATTCGGTTCTGCCCAACGAAATTCATTGACGACGATATCACCTTCATATCGCGTTCGAATCTCCGGTGTATCCTCTGAATCTCCATTTTCGTCCCAAAACTGCGGGACGATATGTGCTTGTTCAACCTCTAGTGGAGTCGCATCCCAAGAGATTGTCACGGTCAGTGCACTCAGATGCTCATCTACATCAAATCGAAAGCAGTCGACATCAGAATCCATCAATCCACCGAATGTGGTCGCACCGACCAGTGTAATCGAGCGGGGTTCAGTCAAGCTGGTGGGCTCATCCGTGTTGGCAGATTCAGCATCAATACTCCATTCAATCGGCAATTCAATGTTCGAATCTCCAGCCAGATGCAATTCCCATGTCACGGGTTGGTTGATTTCGAAAGTAATGCGTAACAGCACCTGATCTAAGGGCGACAGAATTCGCCCATTTGCGATATTAAGATCCTCATTTTCCAACACATATGGGTTCTGATTTCCCGGTGAAGAACTGGGGGCCGACAGTGTCCACGTGTTGGTTGAAGGGCCGAGAATTAATTCCACTTCCAAATCCGGTCTGGTTGCTCCGGTTCCATCCTCTTGAATTCTGAAATCAATGGTTATGGATTCGATTATTCCGGGCAGAAGACTGACACTGGTTTGGTCTGGCCTCATCGGGAATTCTAGGGTCACAGTCACCGGTTGCAAGGGATTTGCATCACGTTCTTCCTCGCTCAACATCGCATCTCCGACCGCATCTTGTGATAACGAACAATCATCGTTTGAGCAAACGAGGTTCAGTGTTTGATGTTCAGTTGACAAATCGGCTGCTACTTGAGGAGTCATTGACAAGAAAATCAAGGTCAGAGCGATGAACCAAACCCTGCATCCCATGCTCTGAGGCTGGGGCAATGATGCTTAGGCCTTCGGCCTCACCGCTTCGGCTTTCACATCGACCAAAGCGATGCTACATTGCCGACAACGATACCGTCCTTTTCCACGCCGATTTCTTGCATATTCCTTTGCGCACTGGGGGCAAGTCCACAACCATTTTGCCGCTCTGTTTCGGAGGTGCTTACCGAAGGATTTCCCCATGGCTCGAGCCTCTTCATCGGGCCATAATGCCTCAAGATTTCTAAATGTCCTGTCGTGACCCGCAAATCCAAGCGCATGAAGATATTCGTGGTAGAGTAAGAATGCAGCATAACGTTGCCAATCTTCTGTGAGAGCTGCGGGATGCACGTCAACACATCGTACATCCGCTGGCCCTGAGATCTCTGACTTTCGTATACCCTTCTGATATCTACAGACAGCATGAAGTCGAGTGGCATCTCTGCGAAGTCTTCCGAGTGGAATCTTATCCAATTCTGCAACCGGCAATAGACTGAGTTGAGGGATCTGTAACATTGTTGTCACGACGGTTTTGGCAATACCTGCCAACACCATTTCATCCTCCATGTTCCTTCCTCAACCTCGCCGTTCATCAACATGACCGAAGATTTGGGCCTTATAGGCCCACCACAACATATTCGGTCAACACCCGTTACGCTAACTGCCCATGGTGTCTAGTG
>JAPKFG010000135.1 GCA_028821675.1 Candidatus Poseidoniales archaeon | reverse complement strand
TGAGGAGATTGAGGAGATTGAGGAGCCAGAACCTGATTTTGAGTTGCCATCTTTGGATGTCAATGATGCTGAAGAACCTGACATGTCGCAACCATTTGGTGGTGCCATACTGCAGATGGAGCCTGGAACCGAGCCCCCTACTTCGACGCATGCTTTTGGTGGGCTCGCCGAACGCCACCGTTCGGCCAGTGTTGAGATTGGCTTGGATAATGCCCTGAGTCCACAATCTACGGGTCCGATGGCGGCAAAACCGGACAAAACGATGCATTTCTCAACCGAGGAGCCTGAGATTGAATCTGAAGAGACGACCTATTGGGTTGCGGATTCCCTACCTGAGCCCGAACCGGCTCCGGTCATGGATCCAATTGCTGCCAAATCAATTGGTGACAGTCTCCGTCAGGATAGGCCTAGGCCCGCAACCTCCAGTTTCGCATTGGATTTTGAAAAGGTGTCTTCTCTAAGCGACGCAGAAATTTCCATCGTCGAAGCCTCAATCGCTCGCGAGATATCTCCTTCTGATGCTGCATTGCAAGCCTATCTTGCGGTTGGACGACCCCGCTTATCTCAGATTTTCAATGCCCTACACAAGGCTGGAATTCTTTCGGTACGGAAAAAGGGACGAACCCGATTGTTCCGGATATCGGATCAAGCTAAGGCGCATTTCTCAGATGGCCATATGGAGGCCTGAACATGACGGATGATCGCTGGGAAATTGCTTGGAGTCACCAAGTCGAGGGCCGCGTGGGGGCGTTGTCATGTTTAGGTGAAGACTCCCTCATCGCAGCAGGGAGTGTCGTTCGACGATTGAATGCAGATGGGGATTTCGTCTGGCGTCGTGAATTCTCCTTCGATGTATACCGACTGGAACATGACGGTACAAACGTCGCTGTTCTCGCGGGCACCGGCTTCTTCCTGCTGGATTTATCCACGGGAGAGCTCATTGGTGAAGGCCGCGCTGTCGCCGGTGGATTCCGCGACGTGGTACGCCGTCCCGGTGGCGGTTGGCTATTGTCAGATCGAGGCGACCACATCCATTTGTTCAATCGTCGCGGCCGTGGCATTCGTCGCCTTCGCCCTGGTTCTCTGCAGAAGATGATTGGCTGGCTTGACCGTGAGATATTGCTTGCTCAAGATGACGACGGTTGTCTGCGGGCGCTGAGACTGGGCGGTGACGATGCTCAACGCCGTATCGAAACCACACGATGGTCTTGGGTGTCACGATTACACAGCGGACGCGTCTTGGTTCAACATGCTGATGGCAGTTTGCAAGAAGGTGTTCCGAATCCCTTTGGTTGGGATCGAATTGATCGTATTCCCGGAGATGGCTTGGTCCCATTGGATGCCGCTTGGACAGGTGAAGGATGGTGGGCCCTTGACGTCGCGGGCGATTTGATCCGTTTGCCTCCAGAAGACGACTTTGAACGTCGTCCTGCTGGTGATCTCCTTGCTTCAAACCTTGGTGATCGAATGTTGACAGCGACCAGAGATGGCCTTGTTCGCATGTGGATTGGCCCACACTTGGTCAGCCGCCGGCGACTTCTCTTTGAGGAAATTGCATCGGGAGAAATTCGGCGCCTCGATTGGGAGCAGCGCCAAGTCATCTTTGAGGCCGCCCGTGATGCTGAGGATTCAGGAATGCTCAGCCGTGCGATTGAACTCTACGAATCACTGGGCCGAGCAGAAGATATCCACCGATTGATTTCTCAACGGGAGGGTGCTGATGTCTGAGTCTCATGTCGAAGTTACCCCGCAGTTAATCGAACGGTATTTTTCACTCACTGCCTCCGCGCGAGAGAAAGCCACGCCTCTACATGAACCCGAAAGTGCTGAAGGAGTGCGCTTGTCGACGATGATGGAAATGGCTGATTCCTACATTTCAGATGCAAAATGGTTTTCCGATCAAGGAGATTTGGTTCGTGCCTTTGGGGCCATCAATTACGCACACGCATGGATTGATTGCGCGGTAAAAATAGGTTTGTTGGATGGTCATGACGATGATAATATGTTCACACTTCCGTGAGTTCATGAAATGCATTCCAACGCCAGTTTGAAAAAGGGTGGTCGTTGCCACGGCCGAATATGAGTGCCGAAAATGGTCAAGGTCGAAGCGAGGAAGAGCTACGTGATATGCTGCTTGAAGCAGAAGGGCGCAAGCGATTGTGGGAGGGACATTTCAAGAGTGCTAAGATGGGCCGAAAAGCCAATGCCGAGGCGATTCGGAATATCACTGCTCTTCGAGGCGTCATCAAAACGCTGCGATGGGCATTGAACATGGCCGACAAGAATGGAATACCCATACCTCATCCACTAGATTGAGGTTCGAAGATCAATCCTAATCAGAACCCCGGTTCCTAAAGTGGTCCCACAGCACAAAGGGCGTACTCCAGATGACTCCA
>JAPKFG010000134.1 GCA_028821675.1 Candidatus Poseidoniales archaeon | reverse complement strand
CCGCAATCAGGACAACGCTGTGTCTCATCATCGCCATACTCGTGGTTGCATGCTGAACAACTGGCCGCTAGCGTTTTTCCACCCACAAGCAATGAGTCGCTTTCCTCGGCTGATACCAAGACAAGGCGACCATCGCCAACATCCTCGACCTCGTAACGACCTGATCCACCCATCTGTAGTAGAATGTCGGGTGGGAATGCGACAGTTCCGATATCATCAACGATGAGTTCGCGTGATTCTGCAAGGTCGTGAACCTCGAAATCAGCACCGTGTTGGGCGACAAAACGCCCGTCACGCAACTCAAGGCTGCGATCGCAGAATGCAGCAACTTCAGCACTGTGCGTAACCATCAGGAAGGCGACACCCTTCTCTTCATGCAGTTTCTTGAACAATGCCAGTACTTCTCGACTGGTGATTGGATCCAAAGCACCAGTGGGCTCATCGGCTAAAATCAATGTTGGATTGGTAATCAGCGCCCGAGCGATAGCAACACGCTGCTGCTCACCACCTGACAATGTCGCAGGCAAACCTTGTGCACGGTGTCCCATGCCCAGTTCGGTCAATAGATCCAAGGCGCGCTGCTTAGCTTCCTTTGGTGACACTTTTTGATGGCGCAGTGGTTGAGCGACATTGTCCACTGCTGAGAGATGAGGCAGCAGATTGCCCTCTTGGAAGATGAAGGAAATTGTCTTCTGTCGAAGCAGAACCAATTCTTGTCCGGTGAGTCGAGTCATATTGCGTCCATCGAGAGAGACATTGCCGGCACTCGGTTTCATCAATCCCCCCAAGCACTTGAGCAGGGTCGATTTCCCAGAACCTGATGGGCCGACAACTGCAACCGCTTCACCGGGCTTCACTTTGACATGTAGGCCGCGCAGTGCGACGACGTTGCCGTCTTCTGCCTTGGATTCATAGACGTGATAGAGCGCGTTGGCCTCTAGAATTGTCTGAATTTCTTCCGCCATCTTCACTCCCCCTTTAGGACGCTAGCCAGATCAGAGCGCAGCGCCTTGCGCGTGGTAAACAGCAATGCAATGACAACCGCGGCAAACACAGCGACGGCGACAAGTCCTAGTTCGAGCCACGGCCAAACCAATTCACGACTGATAATCGAAGAATCTCCACCAATGAACAATTGGAAGATGAAGCCAAAGACATTGAACAGACCATTGAAAGACAGGGCGAGACCCATACCCAGCAGCATACCCAATGCCATTGAGACGACGATGATTGAGAGGATCTCGAACAATACCAAGCGGATGATTTGATTGGGGCTGGCACCAATCGCTTGCAGAACAGCCAACTCTTTCTGTCGCTGGTTTAGGACCAGTGAAAGGAACACAAACGCAGAGGCAACCGCTGCGACACTCGCTACGATGAATTGCAGGGTCAACAGACCGGGTGTGCCAAAGATGAGGCCTCCGTTTCGTTCAACATCATCATGCGCAGTTTCCCAATCTTGTGCACTGTCAAATCGTGAGTCGGCCTCTAAACTGATTCGAAGAGCCTTCAAATCTTCACCACTGACACCATCAATACTGACAATCCAAGTGGTTACAGACAAGTTATCCACCCGTTCATCGCCCATTAAATCACGATAACCAGATTCGCCTATGATGACGCTAGCCTCCATTTCGCTGGTATCGACGCCAGGAATGAATATGTGAGTGCCAATGTATCGCAGTGTCGTGTTATGCTCTGTTGTTTCTAGGGTCATCGATGAGGAATTGAAAACTTTTTCTTCCCAAGTGAAATTGATATTCTCCGACTTTGAATCCCCCTCCTCAAGCAAGACATCGCCTCCATCAGAACTCCCACCTCTGTATGAGCCCCAAAGGTCCAGATCGTATGCGGCATCTTCTCCGGCACTGAACCCACCATTCTGGTAGGCATCCATCGCCGCTGTGACATCATCGCCGGGAATGGCTTGTGGGAACCAACGAAGAACATCGGCACTTTCGTCCAGAAGAACGTAAGCACTCATGCCTTCACCATCTTCAGGTATCAAACTCAATTGAGGGACATGGACCGCGGTAACTGTCCCATCACGTCCACTAATTTCTGTAATTGCAGCTTCGACTTCAGCCGCAGTGCTATCTTGACCCATTACTACCTGAAGATCACTGCCAACAGAAACATCTGCTGTTCTCTCATCGACAAGCGTCCCTGTGTATCCTTGGACGGCTGCCAATGTCACAATGGACAAGGTGAGTAGCATAATCACGGCCAATCGATTGACCGATTCGGTCGAGCCACTGCCTTTCAATCCACGCTTGACATCGGAAAGTAGTGGTGTTCGACCGAAGAAGAACTGCATGATTCGAGGGCCTGCGGCACCCAATCTACCCAGTAGCAATGCACCGCCAATCCACAGCATGAAGGGACCGAATACATTGATCAGGCCCTCTAGAAACCAATTGGCAATCAGGCCATCTTCACT
>JAPKFG010000003.1 GCA_028821675.1 Candidatus Poseidoniales archaeon | reverse complement strand
CCGGGCATGACCTATGCTGAACATGCGATTGGCCGAGCAACCTGCACCTGCGGGCAGCCGAGACGTCAATCAACTGGTCAGTTGGTTGTTGGATACACTGGAATTCGTTCGACGAACAGGAGACGAATGGACTGGTGAAGGAGTGCATTCTCCCATCCATCGAATTTTTTGCGAACACATGCTTGCCAATCCAGGACAAGGATGGGATGCCCAAACATTGGGTGATGAGTTGGGTCTGTCACCTACCGCAACCCAATACCAGCTCGGCAAACTCAACGAATGTGGACTCACTGCGGCTGTGAATCGAGATGGTTGGCGAGTACATCATCTTCGCAACGGATCACTCTCCAATGCGGTTGAGATTATGACTGCAGAAGCGCGACTAGTGTTAGAACAACGTCTTCGCTCGCTTGAAGGATGGATGACAGAGAGCGAAGCGAGAATGTCCATCGCCTCACAGAAGAAAGACGATGCACCGTTCCACATCCAAATTCGAGGAAGAGTGCCACTCACTGAAGGCCAAGATGAAATGGATGCGTTCCTAGTCGATCTCGGGCTGCTGGGTGATCGCGTGCGTCGACCCGCAGATGGTAGCGCACCACTGGGGCGCCTCATGTTCGAACATCTGCTAGCAGCCCATACACCCCTCTCACTGGACGAGGCCCTAGAGCACTGGGGGACAACGAGGCCACGACTGACACGTACTTTGGACAGATTCAGAGCCGCAGGTCTTGCAGAGCGAGTGCCACGGTTGGACCGATTACCAGTCACCTTGTGGTCTGCACTTCAGGCACAACATGGACGGCGAGGTAGTGATTGGTTGATGAAAAAAGGTGGACTTTCTCGCATCGATGAGAAGGTTGCCAAGAAAGTAATCAAGGCTCTCAACGATGATTCATTTAATGTAGCGAAGTGTGAGAAAATATTCGCCGATATTGCTCCTAACGAACAAATGATTCTACTCAACATGCTAGGTGGAAAACTTCCAATCGGATGGCGCCTGTGTGGTGCCAAGTCCAGTCAAGTTTGTGAGCGTGTGCTGGCAAAGTCTGATCGTACTTTCAGACGAATTAAGCGAGTTGCAGAAACACTTGAAAAGGCAATTCAGTAGTTTCTTAATAATTAATTTTGTGAAATTACGTATAGCGTCCCATCGTCTAGAAAGTTCGCATAAAACAGATGGTCCCCACTGGGGTGGAATGCAATCGGTAGCGGTGCACTAAGATCTGATGCAAATACCGAGGTTTCGGATGCCCAACCTTGTGGGGCGCTAGTATTCGCTGTGAAATCAATGCGGACGATTTCATGACCCACGGGTTTGATGGCATTCCACGAGCCGTAAACGGTGGCATAGACGGTGTGATTGCCGCCAGGGAACGGGGAGTCCAGTGGACGGTGTGCCAGATTGTTAAGGCTGGAGTGAGGCGTCCATGTAGCAATCGGCCCAATGGTTCCTTCCGGAACCGGGTGTTCGGGGTCATCGTCAGGCCAACCGTAATCCTTTCCAGCAATCAAGAGGTTTACCTCCTCCGGGGGATGATTACCCTCCCAATCGCGACCATTGTCGCTGAAAACGTAACCCATGTCGGGCACCCATATACCATGGAACGAATTGCGCACACCACTTGCAATGATGCCGTGCTCTCCCGTGCTCGAATCCACCCACAGCAGTGCAGCATTGCGTTCATCGACCTCATCGCAGATGTTGCAGGTTGAGCCTGCGTGCCAAATCACAGTCCCATTGGGCATGATGTCGAGATTGTTCGTCTGATGATTGCCCGTAGGTACACCATCGATGACCGCCCAACGCGATGCCTGGTTCAAAGTTTGATCAAGGCTAGTCTGATTGATGCGGGTTAATTTGCCCCGCTCAGAGATGAGGATGTGGTCATCAAGGATGAGAATGTCATGGGGCTCGTGTAGGTTCGTAAGCAGTGTGAAACTACTGTCCGTCGGTGTCCAGTTCCAACCGTTTGAATCGATGTCGAAATTCAACAGTTTGATTGTGCCGCCATCACGATCGCAAACCAGTAGGTCGTAATTGGAGACCCACTCAAGGCAGGCAGGGCCCCCAAGGCCGTTAGTCACTTCATCAATCACGAAACCCTCCTCAACTTCGGGAACATCCCAACCAAGAAAGGGAGATATCATCTGGACAATCAGAAGCACTACGAAAATCAACGACAGTGTTCCGATTCCCTTCAACCCCCGAAGGGTGCCACTCATCGACGCCATCCTCCAGCCTCGGAAGCGGTTGCTGCCGCTTCAATTGCTTCGGGCACATTCAACGTGTTGTGACGGCGCTGGGAGAATGCCTCCAAGGCGATATTCAAAGGTTTTCCAATCAAACGGAAATCTTTGATGGCATGAAGGTGCGGGCGCAACTCACGACCACCGGGCAGACCCTTGGTGAATGAGATGGCATGTTGCTTCATGTTGCGAGCTGCATAGGGTCCACCAATCTCGTCGACCAATTCGACGTAGCGGTTCCAAGCCCAGTGTTTCTGACCAGCCTCATTTGTATCACCCCAAGGTGCATCGAAATCACCCCAACCCAATTCGGTCTTGATTCTCCCAAATATGCAGGGATCGCCAATGGCACCGCGGCCAATCATCAATCCTGACGCCCCGGTCTCTTCCAAGCAACGGATTGCGCTATTTGCATCGACGATGTCACCGTTCGCGATGACAGGGATTCCATAGGGTTCTGTAATCTCAACCACTTGACGAATCATATCCCAATCGGCATCTCCACGATATTTCTGAGAGAGTGTGCGGCCATGAACGCAAATACGCAAGACACCGAGTTGAGCGCAACGTTCAGCAATCTCAAAGACAGTTATGGCATCTTGACTCGTTCCCAATCGCATCTTCACTGAGACCGGGACTTCGCTGGCTTCCATACAGCGTTCAACCATCGAAATGAGATTGTCTGGATTAGCCATCATCGCCGCGCCGGCACAGGTCTTGGTGACCTTGGGCGCTGGACAGCCAAAATTGAGGTCGATAACGTCAGCATTCTTCGATAGTAAGCGAGCGGTTTCGACCATTTCATCTTCGATGCCACCAAAAATTTGGGGAATGAACGGGGCTTCTCTAGGGTGGGTTTCAACTTTGGCCCACGATCTGGTATCTTGACGACTGAGGCCACTGGCCGCAGTAAATTCTGTCGAAGTGAAATCAGCACCAGCCTCTCGTGCTAACAATCGGTATGCAACATCGGTGACACCAGACATCGGTGCGAGGAACAATGGAACTTGTTTGGGCATGATTCCACCTCACTGAGTCGACTCAGAAAGTGGATTCCCAATCGGCGACGTCTTGCATGGTAGCCCACGTGTCGTCATCCATAGTGCCGCGAGCCTTGAGAACTTCACGGGAAAGAAGCCAGTAAATCAAGGAGAGACTCTGGCGACCCTTGTTGTTCGCTGGCAAGCAGAGATCAACATTTCGAAGGGTGTTGTTAGCATCACAGATGGCGACGACTGGCATGCCACTGCTGACCGCTTCGGAGAGTGACTGTTGATCCGCCTGTGGGTCGGTCACTACGATGAGTTCGGGCTCGATGTAAGTTCGAAGAAGGGGGTTGGTCAACGTGCCTGGAATGAATCGGCCAACAATGTGCTTGGCGCCGATTGACTGAGCGAACATACGAGCAGGGCGCTGACCATACTGTCGTGCACTGACGACAAGAATACGACTTGGGTCGTATCGATTGAGGAATTGGGATACAATGCGCATTCGAGAATCGGTATGTTCCAAATCAATCAAATGTAGACCTGAGCCATCTCCTTGTTCATCACTGAGGAAGGGTTTCATGTCCGCACTCTTCTGGAGTGCACCAATGTGAACCTTGTGAACCTCGTAGGTTTCATGAGGAACTAGCATTGAATCGGTCATGATGTTGCCTCAGCGGCCTCGCCACCCACCCCCTATTCATAACCGCTTCGCTCGCGCACGAGAGATTTTTCAACGCAGTCACACGAATAGAAGGTCGATAGTGAATAGAAAGTGCAGTAGCGAGACATGACGGAAGAATGCTTATCTTTCGATGGATTCTCTCTCCCCCATGGGCGGGAATAAATCGGTTGAAGTCGCCTTGGACCTTTCAGGAACAATATCTGAAGGAAAACAACGAAAGGACGGTTATTGGACGAATTTGAAGGGATTTCCTCTACCCGTTTCTGCATCCGATCTGGAACGGCACACCTACTGCCCAGTGTCGTGGCAATTGTCGAAAGCCGGTGTTAGTGGAGAAGGTGAAGCGATTGAGAAAGGCATGCTTGCACACGACCAAATTCACAATAAAATGCAGGAATACAAACTATCCGAAGAGCACGTTTCGCGTGAGTTGCTAATTTGGTCCTGGTGGATTACAGTGTTATGCGCACTTTCGGCCGATTCCGCAGCCTTCTTCTTCGTCAGTGAAGGCACGATTCCTGAGGAATTCATTCAGGACATGGGGCGTTATCTCATCATGTTGGCTGCGGTTTGGCTGGTGTTGGCAATCATACTCATCTCCTTGCCTTGGCGACGATGGTTAGGGTGGCCTTTTGGATTGGCCCAACCCCCAATCATCGGCAATAGTGGATTGCAAAGTGAAGAAATAATGTCACCATTCGATCCAGGGTTTGATTCAGAAGAAGACAGTGACTTCGGGAAAGGCGGAGTCACAGAAGCTCGATTGTTATTGGCGTCAATTGCCGTTGCGTTGCACGGTTTGGCGATTTACTGGGCGCAAAATAGAACCATTATGACGTTTGCTCTCATAGTGGCCACATTGGCATGGTTGCTGTTTACATCATGGCAATTACACAGGGTGCTGACATCGGAACGAGGGGCTGATGATGCAAGAAAAAACACTGGATTGGCAAAGAATGACATCTTAGCCTACAGTGATGATGCGGGAGAAAGTGCTGCGTTACTCGTCGATGAAGAGATTGGGGTACGAGGGCGACCAGATCAAATCGTGAAGATTGACAATCAATACATCCCGGTCGAACAAAAGACCGGTAAGATTCCTGCCGAACCACATGATAGTCATCGGATGCAATTACTGGCCTATCTTCATCTGGTGAGTACTACGACTGACACTATGCCTGAGTATGGGATTCTACGCTATGGGGGCGAGGCTTTGTTTACGGTTCCATGGAATGATTTAGCGAAGGCTGATTTAGCGAATTCAATACAAGAAATTCAGCGCCTTATGGTTGAGGGTGGAGCACAGCGTAACCACGAAAGAAAAGGTAAGTGTCGCAATTGTTCGCGACGGAAAATGTGTCCGCAGAGTTTGGTCTAATCACTCAAAGTCGACCGTGGGTGTACATTCCTCAGGGCTTTCTGGGAAAGCGAGACAGGGACGTATCACGGTGACGCGAAGCACCCAGGAATCTTGGAAATCAAGCAAACCAAGGCCCGTATCTGTGCCCATACCTCGACCATCTACAGTCAAGCGCCACAGACCGCTGTCGCATGAATCCAAATTACAATTCAATTCTGTCCGTGTCTGCGGATAGGAGCCATTGTCGGCCAGCACTTCGTAAATCGGATCGGACGTATCACAATTGGCGCCACTGTCATCACACCACAATAGTTCAACATGGACATAACGCTGATCTGACTCACCTGCGTAATAATTTACAGATGTTTGGAAATTGATAATGATTTCCTGAACAGTGTGATCAATCGAAATCTGTTCAGTAATCGTTTTCTGAACTTGGGTGGGAATTACTTCAGTACCATCGATGACGAATGTGTGTGAAAGATCGAAGGGTGTACTCATTTCACGGACCTCCGGAAATCCTCTGGCACTTTCCATCATTTCCCGTCCAATCACCAGAGAGAGACACCCTGGCATGGCCATCGATACGAAAAGTATCGCCATGACAACGCTCATCGTTTTTTGACTGCGCAGAACGGACATCGCCCTCTCCCCTACCCCTTGGGTGCAGGGGAGGGCATTTCTGTCTGACGGCCTCGGAACTCGTCACTCTTCCTTCTTGCGACGGCGAATGCCACGCCGCTTTGAACCAGAATCTGCCTCGGTTGATTCCGATTCAGGCTCAACCTTGGTGGCTGGTTCAGGTTCATCGGGGATGGTGAAATCACTGCTTGCAGAACGGACTTCATTCCCAACCACAGTATTGTCAATCATTGCATCAACATTGACCTGTTGTCCAGGTAGGACGCCGTCTTCGCCAGTCAATTCAAAGATCTCTTCACGATAATCGGCATCTGAGGCAGTTAATTCAACATCAGCATCGGACAAGTGACGGCGTGATTCAACATCGCCAAGGAAAGAATCTAGGTCGTGCCTTGGCATTTCTTCCATTGCTTCACCCAGTTCAGTTGATGTCACGGTGTTCTCAGCTTCGACGTCTGCGGTGGCGGCCACTTCCGTACTGATACGTTCTACCTCTTGGGAATCGAAATACTCCTCTGCTTCTGTGATATTCTCATCCCATTCACCTTCCCATTGCTCCTCTTTGAAACCGAGAGAACCTACATGCTTGTCGAAGCCTTCGTGGCCTCGGACAATTTCGTCTTCATCATCTTCTTCAAGCTCAGGCTCAACTTCAGCCACTGCAGGGAGTGGCTTGAATTTGCGTTCACGACGCGAGTAATGAGTGCTGAGATCTTGCTCAGAACCACAATATGGGCAATGTTCTAACATCGAAGGGATTGTGGAATTGCATTCGAGACAATCGTGGAATTTTGTTCGTCCAACTCGAAGGTCAAAATCACAATGTGGACAAATGTCTTCATCGCCTTCAATATCACCATCACACGCAGGACAGAGGTCGTATGTTTCACGTTCGGCATCAGCCAATCCACGGCGAGTGAGAATAACGGCACCAATCAAAGCAACCAAAGCTACAAATCCGGCAACTGCGAAGAGAACGATTGATTTGGATTCGTCCTCTCCTTCAATATCTACACCTCCCTCACGCTCGACATCCCATACCTTAGCATGCGGTGTCACGCTGGTTCCACGTGGGGTAATAGAGAGTTCAATTTCTCCAGGCAAACCCACATCAATCTCACAACGAATGGTCTGTTGTCCACCGGTATCAAACACGAGTGAAGATGTGGTATCTAGAGTCGTTCCGGTTGAACGGTCGACACAATCGAAAGTTTCCTCGCCTGCACCACTCGTAGCATTGACATCAATCGAGTAGACATATGTGTACCCGGCGTAAAGTGGTGGCCCTGCAGACCAACCTTCAGTGCCAAGGATGAATCGCAATTGGAGGTCGGAAATGAGACTAACCGAACTGGTCACGATGTTATCAGTTCCCAATCGATCGTAAGATCCTGGGGTTTTGGTCCAACTTGCCTCAAAGGGAATATCACGGGTAATTCCTTCTGCGATTGCGTCGAAGGTCACACTAATCTGGCCTTGATTGCCAGTATTGGATGCTGGAATGATGAGGCCTGACTTTGTTTCGATGATTTCGCCATCAAAAGTCGCTGTCAAATCTCCGGTCGCAGTGACCATGCCTACATTCTGTAATGTCACTGTGAATGTGACCATATTCCCCGGTGTGGTTGTCGGCGTTTGCGGTGAGGCTCCTGTCACGACGACGTTAGGTTCCTGATAGATGGTGAGAACAGCTGATTCCAGATTATTGAAAGGATTCGACTGGGCAACGCTTGAAGAAGGGTCGATTTCCAAATCGAGGTGCGTATCGCCCGGTGTGGGGTCTGTCAAATCACCGGTTGTGATAACGACGGAATACTCAGCAAAGGCGTCGGCATCAGTGAATGATAGATTAACGATTTCCAAAGTAATTCCATTCTGGATTCGAATGTCAAGTGGAGCGGTTGTAGTGCCGGCCCCACCATCTCGAGCGATGGTTCCACTAACAGTCCAAGGGCCTGACAAACCGGCATCTGCAACGATAGTGGGGCCGTCAGCATGTCGGTAATCAGGCAATGTATCGATAATCATAGATCGTGATTCAGAATTATCAGCAGTGGTCGATTCAACGATATTGTCGCCACTGTCGGCATTGACAACACCAGTGACATCGTATGTACCCGCAACCGGCGCTGTCGCCGTCTGGTTCATCCAAAGACTGTCACCTGCTTGTAGAGAAGATACAGGGAGTAGATTTGCGCTGCCTGCTACCGTCAGATCAAGATGGCTGGCTGGAGCATCCGCATGTCCAGAATTTTCGACTTTGACTTGAATTTGAATCGAATCACCCTCGTGTGCGCCTGATGCGGGAGACAACTCAAAATGTGCAAATCGAAGGTTGGCCAAACCCTCGACATCGAAATCATGAGAGATGATTTTTGGATCATCGTTGTGATTGACACGGATGATCAATGTCTGTTCGCCATCACCCCATGCCAAATTCGTCCAAACGAAATTGACATCCTCAAACGAACTTGCATCGATGTCTACAGTGTGTAACGCAGAAGGGCTGCCCATTTGGAATACGTTCTTGTGGAACTCGACAACGACATCTTCAGCGATGATATTAGCGACATTCTGTAGTGAAAGTGTGAATGTGACGTCACCTCCTTCAACAGCAGTTGAAGGGCTCATCGAAAGGCCCTCAGTGCTGAAAGCGACCTCGCCGGACAATTCAGCACTAACTGAAGTGGAGATTGCCAATAACGGCGCAACGAAGAGGAGAGCGCACAGGATATGTGCTAGCGGGGGCCGCTCCATGGGTTCATGAGAGCAGCCAAGGCACTTCAAACCTGCTTCCGAAATCACCTGATAACCCCGTGCAAGGGACGGGGTTACGGGCCCCATTGGAAAGCCTTGAAGGGCGGTGCATATTGTGCGAGGATTGGTGCCGATGCTTTCTCGCCGTGTCTTTGTCTCCACTTTCGTGGTGATTCTGCTGTGTGCGGTTCCTCATGGGGCTTGGATGACAGTTGATGCATCGTCAGGTCGAAGCGATGATTTGGACTTCAGTGGAGGACCTAATATCAATCAGGTTGTCTCTGGAACATACACGATTCTCATGACCAATGTTATCGACATGGATTACATCAATATCGAGGTCTCAGATGGGGCTACATGGTCCCCAGTCGCCAATGTGACCGATGCGCCTTGGTTATCCGCTTGGGACACCAGTTCACACAGTGATGGCGATTATCAATTGAGAATTGAAGGGACCTTTACCAATTCAACCACAACGGGATGGGTGATGAGCCCAACCTTCATCATCGACAACACAGCACCCACCAGTCTCTCATTGAGTACAACTGGAGCGGTGATTGGAGATGGTTCTTCGACAATCAGCCGAGCATGGTTCACCACAGCGGAAACTGGAACCATGAATTTCGATTGGAATGGCTCAGATTCTCACCTCTCTCATGCGACGCTCACGAATGTCCCCGGTTCAGGAAATCCCCCCCAAGATGGGCCAAGTACACTTCTCAATTCTTGGGCATGGTCTCCCGGTGACTTGACAGAGGGAACATGGAATCCGGTTCTATCGGTGTTTGATGAAGGCGGGAATTCAGCACAGACCTCCATCCACATTGGAATCGATCGCAGCGGGCCTGAGGTCGGAACGCCTTCGCTTTCAGTGGCACCAGGAAGTTGGAATGATGCAACAACCCTAATTTTCAACGGTTTATCCAGTGGAGCAACCGATAACGATGGATCGGGGATTGCTACCTACCACGTGCGCGATAGCACCGATGAATGGACTGATATCGGGTCTGCAGGTTCTGGATCTATGAGTTTGGACGAAGGTGTGAGAACGATTCAATTCCGTGCCGTGGATAGAGTCAGCAATATCGGGGACTCACTCGATGTAACAATGATGATTGATCGTTCAGCACCTGTAGCTGGGGGATGGATTCTTCCGGAACTCACAGATTCCCTGAGTGGCCAAGTGGCGATTAGCATCGATGCAACCGATGCGAATTCTGGAATTGACGTCGCCTCATGTAGTATCGAATATGGATTTGATTCCAATGGAGCGGGTACAATACCTGACATCTCTTCTGATTGGCTCAGTGTAGGTTCAGGGACCTCAAACTCACTCTCCGCTGCAATCGATTGGACGACTCGGGCCGGGCAATTCCTTTCTCTACGAACAACACTTGTCGATACTGCGGGAAATACGGTCACTACGCCGGCTTCACATTTCCTCATCTTACCGGGGCTTGACTTCTCCATATCGGATGCATCGCTTGACCGTCTCGTTGTACGAGCTGGTTCGCAAGATTCAGTTCAACTTGAAGCCTACATCGACACCAACGAAGTCTACTCTGGAAGCGTCGTAGTTCGAGTTGAAAGTGCTCCAGCGAGTCGTGATTCAATGACTGAATGGACAACCTTGAATTCGGTTGCAATCAGTACGGGGTCCCTCATTGATCAACAAGAGCGAGTTGTTGTGAATATCACACTGTTAACGGCGGGAGAATTTGACATACGTGTCATGGTTGACCCTGATGACTCGATTTCTGAACGTGACGAGGGTAATAATGAGGCATTCCTCCTAATCGGGGCAGCGAACCCAGAGGTCATTGGCTCAGTATCTGGCTTTGCACCAGACCTGGTGCTCTTGCTCATCGCAGGCTTGTTTGCCAGTCGAGTACTCAAACATCGGGAATCGGCGTCTTGAAAGAGGAGCCCCCGGTCGCGGTGGCCGATGGAAGGCCTCGCCCGAATTCCCCAAGACCGCATTGCGGTATTGATTGGACGTAAGGGCGCCACGCGTCGAGCGCTTGAAAAGGCCACTAAATCATCACTCCACATCGATTCAAGCAGTGGCGATGTATCCGTGGTATGGGATGAGGAATTTGACCCGATTCTGCGCATGAAACTCCCTGATGTCATTCGTGCCATCGGAAGGGGGATGAATCCGGAACGTGCTCTAGAGTTGCTCAAGGACGATCAACACCTCAGGCTCTATGATATGCGAGAGTATGTCGGAAAGAGTCCGAACCAGCAAAGACGAATCCGAAGTCGATTGATTGGACGTAATGGGAGAATTCGAGAATTGATTGAAGAGCATTCGGGTGCAGAAATCGCAATCTATGGTTCGACCGTTGTGATTATCGGCGACGAAGAGGCGTTACCATTGGCCGGTCAAGCGATTGAGAGATTGTTGCAGGGTGCCGAGCATTCGTCTGTTCTGAAGCATCTTGAAACCCAACGTCGCAAGAAACGTATGTCCTCGCGTAATTTGGAATCCATCGGTACTCGAGATGATGGCGATCGATTTGAGGTGCTAGTACCTGGACTTGATGCGGCTCGACGCAAGAGAGAACGTCGATACAAAGATGCGCAAGTCAATCCAGAGGATGATGAAGCAGTCGAGGATATGATGGAACTCGCTGAAGACGAATCGATTGGATACGAAGAAGAATGATCAGTATAGTACGTTGGCCATGGCCTCGGCCACATCAACATCGACACCTTGTCTTTGTGCCCATTCAACCAATCGAGTAACATCACGAACGAGGAAATCCTCGGCATTTGGGTGACCTTTCGTGACCGCCTGACCGACATCGATGATTCGGGGCTCACCCTGATGCCAAAGGATGTTGTATTCACTGAAATCAGCATGAACAAGTTCAGCTTCCTGCCAACATACTCTCAACCAATTCAACAATTCATCGAAGATGGGTGCGGCATCCTCAACCTCGACATCGCGGAGTCGAGGGCTTGGTCCTTCTGATTCTCCGAGATAATCCATGACCAAGACATTTCGGAAGATGGCATGTGGTTCTGGAACACGCAATCCATGCTTGGACATCCGCATCAAATTACGGTATTCTTTCCTGACCCATACGTTGACCAGTTCGTGATGACGGCGGCGCAAACCACCGAATCTTGGATCCCCCTCAATGTATTGCATGAGCCCTTTGAACACAGCATTACTGGTGTGAAAAATCTTCACCGCAGCCACACCATTGAGTGTCGTCGCATGGAATACATGGGCCTCTTTGCCCCGAGCAATTGGCCAATCGATAGTGTCGATATGTCCCTGTTGCATGAGTTTGTAGATGGCAAGAAGTGTGCGCTGATCGAAAACTTGATCGAAAACACGACGATCGGCCCACTCAAACTTACCCTTACCAAGAACGCCCTCTAATCGGTGCTCAATCTCTTTGAATATCTTGGCGTATTTCTTCTCATTCATCCATGACCAAGAATCCTGTTTCTTGTCCATTTCAGAATGGAGGTCCATCTCAGCCTCAGCGGCATCCCATTTTTCTTCTGCGAGGGCGATATTCTCGGCCTCAATCGAAAGTTCTACTTCCGTGGGGTCCGCATCGAGATCGACATTCTCAGAATCTCCCAATTCGGTCCAATCTCGAGAGTCGCCTTCGCGACGAGCCTTCCGGCGTCGGGCGATGCTTACACCTCCTATGCTGGACCGAACAGGCTGTCGATGTCGTCGTCGTCGTCGGTTACGTCATCTGGCTCTGGTTCAGCCGCCGGTGCAGGTTCAGGTTCGTCCGCAACGGGTTCTTCTTCAGTGGTTTCTTCGGCTTTGTCCTCTTCTTCGACAGCCACGATCTTTTCTTCAACAGGGGCAGCCTCGGTTTCAACATCATCGCCTCCACCGAAAATACCCGCATCGTCAAGATCATCCCAAGTATCGGTTCCACTGCCAAATACGTCTACAACTTCAGGCAGGACTCCTTTCCGGGACAGATAGAGAGATTGAGTCTTAGTGTAACGCTTCTTCACATCGGCTTTAGCATCTTGGAAATCCCAAGGCTGGACGACGATTAAATCACCTTCACGCACCCATTGGCGTCGTCGCATCTTGCCGGGAATTCGAGCCAAACGAGTCTCGCCATCCGCGCAGATGACCCGGACCCTTCGACCGCCCAAAATCTGGTCGGCAATGGCGAACATTTCGTTGATTCTTTCTTTGGGAAGTGGGACTCTGATTTTGTCGCTGGAGTCGCCTTCAAGCTGCGCCAGCAACTCCTCATCGACTGTTTCCTCTCGACGTCGTCCCATGGTAACAAGCCGCCGAATCGACCGCCCTACATAAACACGGAGGCGCCAAAGAGGGTCTCATTTTCAGAGTCAAAACTCAACTGAACAAGGCCGTCGCAGCGTCTGCAGCGGCCGATGCGAGGACATCTGCCAAAACGCCGAAGCCAAATACAACCGCGCCCATGGTACAGAGCATGATGGCGATTCGAAGCATGGGCGCCCTGGAAAGCCGTAGATTTCTATCGGGTTCATCATAGAACATGACAACACATATTCGCAGATAATAGAACAACGATATCGCACTGTTGATGAAGATGAGGATGGCTAACCAGAATACCCAGGATAGAGAACCCATGGCCTCGGAAAGGCTGGATCCGGAGACATCACCGACCGTGCTTGAGATGATGCCGCTGACCATCATCAACTTCGAAAGGAAGCCAGCGAGAGGTGGAACACCGGCCAGTGCCAACATGAATATCAACATCGAGATGGCAATCAACGGATCGCGGCGAGCAAGGCCATGGTAGTGCTCGAGTTCGTATCCTCGGCCCTCACACTCTAGCAGAGCGATGACAAGGAATGCTCCGAGTTTGAACGTGACCAACACAGCTAGATGGAACATGATGGCAGTAGCAATCAACTGGCTTCCATCACCCGGTCCAAGCGCACCGATGGCTGCAATACCCGCGAGGATGTATCCCGCGTGAGCAACACTGGAATACGCCAACATTCGCTTCGGGTTTCGACTGCCCAATGCAGCAATGTTACCCCATGTCATGGTAATCGCGGCAATCGCACCAATGAGTATGGTCCAATCACTGCCATCATCAGCCAATGTAATGCCGATGAGTACACGCATGAGGGCGACGAATCCCATCGCCTTGCTCGCGGTCGCTAGAACACCAGCAACCGGTCCGCTGGCCCCAGAATATGCATCGGGTGCCGCAAAGTGAAATGGAACTGCACTAACCTTGAATCCGAACGCTACTAACATCATTCCAAGACCGATGGTCGCCAATCCATTGGGTCCTTCGGCCGCCCACTTTGCAGCAAGTCCTCCTGAGCCGTAAATCGCCAAATCACCATTCCAAATGTACAGCATTGAGATGCCGTATAGGCCGATGGCACTGGCCACACTACCGACGATGAAATACTTCACACCAGCTTCTGGCCCCGCCTGTGTCTCCTTGTTGAATGCGATGAGAACATAGGAAGCCATGCTCGCCAATTCAAGACCGACGAATAGAATGAACAGATTGGTCGAAAGAGCGACAGTACACATGCCCAGAGCGACCATCAGAACGAGTAATGCGAAGTCAACCTGACGACGATTGTTCAACAGACGGAATAGGCGTCGAGTTTCTTTGATTTCGTCTTCTTCGGGCTTGAGGGGTATACGATGATGAGGGGTCGCAGGCAATCGGTCCCAATTGGCGATAAGGGCGAGAAGTAGTGCACCCGTGAAGATCATCTCCATCAGACGACTAAAGGCATCAACACGCAGGATATGCGTGCCATCTGAAGTACAGTCCTGAACCAATCCGTTCATCGTCACACAGGCTTCAGCCATGCCGACGCCTGAATCAAGAATCTGACTCAACAGAGCAGTGATGAAGGAGGCGAAGAGCGTGAAGGCCGCGATAGCGGCTGGCACCCGAGGATCTCCTGTCACAGAGAAGCGCTTCCCACCGATGAGGTAGGGAATTCGGATGCTCGTACCAGGAATTGGTAGACGGAAGGTCGCGTTGCCCAGATTGGGCACGAGAATCATCGCCACGATGCCGAGCAGAAGGATCCACTCAGGCATCAGTATCGTGGCCATGTCAGGGCCGCTGAACAGCGTGCCTAAGTTCATGGATTCACCTCAGGTGGGTAAATGACGTTCTCGACCAATAGAGAAGCCCAATTGGACATCATCTCGAACATACCGAAGAAGTCTGGATAAATGCCGTAGATTACAGCGAGAGCGCCCAAAATGAGCATGCCAGTGTTCTCGTGCCATGTAATGTCACGAGGCTCTTCATCACGCATCGTCGGTGGAAGTTGAACATCGCCACCACCTTCGAAGATTGTGCGCTGCATACTCCACAGGTAGTAAGCCGCGGTGATGATGAGTGTTAGAGCGGGTAGAACAACCCACCAACCGAAGGTCATGTAGAAGGCGATGAGGATTGCAACCTCAGCAACGAAGCCAGCCATCAGGGGCAGACCGAGGCTGCCCATCCATCCAACCATCATGTGGGCGCTCATCCACGGACTGCTATGGGCCAGACCACGCATGGAATCAATTTCCAGCGTGTGATAATGATGCTTGAATGAACCACAAACTGCGAACAAGAGGGGGCTGATGATTCCGTGAGCGAACATCATGAAGATGGCGCCGGCGATTCCAAGTGGCTGAAGTGTAGCCACACCGAGGAAAATGAGACCCATATGGCTCACTGAAGAGTAAGCGACCATGCGCTTGAGATTAATCTGCCCTAGGCAGACAACGGCGCCATAGACGAGGCTGACCATACCGAGAACGAGCAGCAGTGTCTGGAATTGGATGACCTGATCGGGGAAGAGCGTCACTCCGAGGCGAAGGAAACCATATGCACCCATCTTTAGCATGACACCAGCCAGTAACATCGAGCCTGCAGTGGGGGCCTCGACGTGGGCGTCAGGCAACCAAGTGTGAACGGGTACGCTCGGCATTTTGGTTGCAAATCCAATTAGCATCAATAGGAAAACAACGCTTCGTAATCCCTCAGAAGCGATGAAGTTCGTACTGGTTTCCATCAGAATGAAATCAAACGACTTCCCTGTGATGTTGCCAACCCAACTCGCATCATTGTTGAAATACATCACAAGGATGCCTGCAAGCATGAAGACGCTGGCCGTGAAGGTGTAGATGAAGAACTTCTGAGCAGCGTACCGGCGGTCACTTCCACCCCACAACAAGATGAGGAAGAACATCGGAATCAAAGTCAATTCCCAGAAGACGTAGAAGACAAACAAATCGAGGCTGACGAATACACCGATGAGCGCACCTTCCATCATCAGGATGAGGCTGTGGAAGTAGGCTCTATCGGGGCCATCTTTCTTGGCCTCCCACTCGACCACCATGGTAATCGGAATCAACAGTGTGGTCAACCAAACCATCGGGAATGATAGCGCATCGATACCGACGTGCCATGAGACTCCGATGCTGCTGATCAAAGTGCAGGAACCGGTACTCACAGCACCAACTTCGCAGTTCTGATACAGGTATTCTCCCCACGCCAATCCAAAGGTCTCCTCTAGGCCGATGAGGGTCGCCATAAGCAACATCAACAGGGCGATTCCGAGATTGACGTAGCGAATCGGGTTGGCCAGCATCTCACGCTTCTCATCATCTGCCATCCAATGAACGAGCATCAGCAGGAGTGCGCCAGTGATTGGCAGTAGCGTGAGTACGGTTAACGGATTGCCAAGAAATGTAATCATTTCTGTAATCTCCATTCACACCACCCCCCATAGGATTCCAACGATGGCCAGCATGCCCACTGCGGCCATGAGCAGGTAGTCACTTGCACGTCCAGTTGTGAATTGGCGCAACCAGGTACTTGTCGACTGACTGCCCGATTCGATTCCTTTGATGACGCCATCCACCCAATTCTTGTCAATCCATGCGGAAATCTTCGCCAATGGTAAAATTGTCTTGGCAATCAAATATTCATAGAAATCATCGATGTAAAGGCGGTTGTGAAGTGCTTGTGCGAAGCCACCTTCCGCGAGTTCACCCACATCGGTTCGACCCACGCTTCCAGAAAGATCGACCAACCAGGCAACCATCGGTGTGGCATTCTCACCATCATCAAGGCGCCCGCCGTGCATTCGAGCAGCGATGAATGGTCCCAAACCCGCAGAGAGAAGGATGGCAGTCCATCCAACAAGTTTCAACGTCATCTCCTCAGGCAAGAAGGCATGCCTAAGGGTGTAGAGTAAGCCGTGTGAGGAGAGATGGGCCGTATCCGGGTCTTCTCCGAGGAAATGCTGGAAGCCGTACATAGCCAGAAGTATTCCTCCGAATGCGGTCACCAGAGAGAGGGTAACCAGAGGTGTCTTGATCCACGGTGTATCCTCATGAACGTGTTTGGCGGCCTCTGTCTTCGGCTTACCGGCGAAGGTCATGAACCACATTCTCGACATGTAGAAACCGGTCATTCCAGCGGTCGCTAGAACCAACAGTGCGGGGAAGAGAATCATCTCGCCGCCGTGTAGGTAAACGTTCCATGCTTGCCCAATGATGCCTTCCTTGGACCAAAATCCACCGATGAGTGGGATGCCGATAATCGACATTGAACCCAGCATCATCGCAGTGCTGGTAACGGGTAGTTTGCTAGCCAAGCCACCCATGTTTCGCATATCTTGTGGATCGAAATCGTGGTCGTCATCATCGTCGTACAAGTGTACATGGTCGTGCGCGTGGTGCATCTCATGGATTACTGAACCAGAGGCCATGAACAGCATTCCCTTGGCCATGGCGTGATTGAATAGATGGAAGAGGGCCGCACCAAAAGCAACTGTTGCCAGATGGTGATAACCTTCATTTGCAAACCAACAAGCCGCACCCAATCCAGTGAAGATGTAGGCTAGTTGACTCATCGTCGAATATGCGAGAACTCGTTTGATGTCGTTAGCGACGAAGGCAATGAACGCAGCCATACATGCGGTGATTCCACCAATCCATACAATCAGCATCGCAAGATCTGAAAGATCACCTTCGAAATGATGCTCACTGAATAGAGGGAACATACGGGCCACCAGATAGAGTCCAGCGTTCACCATTGTTGCCGCGTGGATAAGAGCGGATACTGGGGTCGGCCCTTCCATAGCGTCAGGCAGCCATACGTGGAGTGGGAACTGAGCGGACTTGCCGACACAACCGATGAACATGAAGAAGAGAGGCCATTGAAGATCGACTCCGTGAACAGCGCCGCCCAGAGTAGGATCACCGAAGATAACGGCGAACTCAAGGCTGTGGTACAAATCGTAGAGCATGAACAAACCAATCATCAGGAAAACGTCGCCCACACGAGTGGTGAGGAATGCCTTCTTCGCAGCGGCTGCAGCACTGGGCTTTTCCCAATAGAATCCAATCAACAGGTATGAGCAGAGCCCCATGATTTCCCAGAAGATGAACAACCAGAGGAAACTGTCCGCCAGAACCATTCCAAACATACCCATACTGAATAACAAAAATTCTGCGAAGAATCGATGGTTTCGATCCTCGTTGATGGGATCTGTGTTCATGTAACCGATTGCGAACCAGCAGATGAGGAAACACAGGAAGGCGGCAACGAATAACACCGTCAGAGAGACACTGTCAATCCAGATACCGAAGCTGAATACGGATTCCGTCAGGGCTTTGTCTTCAAGGAGAATGTCAAAGGTAATCCAATCGAAAATTGTCCCCTGTTCATCGAAATGTGCGTGATGTGCGAAGAATTCGACAATTAGCCAAATTGTCAATGCCAATGTGATGGCCAGTGCAGCCAGAGCAATGATTCCACCCTCTTTCAGTTGATGTTTCCACAAATCTTTGCCTTTGTAGACTTGGCCGATGATTAAAATCGCAGGGAAAACGACTAGAGGTACCGCGACGATGAGGAATGAACTGGTACTTGCATCGAATCCAAACGAGTCGGGGTTCATTCTAAGAACGACGAAAAGGAACGAAACCAAGGCGAGGATGGGGAGCACAAGATTCCACTCAGATTTGTTCTGTTCTTCCATTCATCTCACCTCCTCAATGTTTCAGCAGCGTTACCTCATCCAATGAAATCGTACCTCGTTGACTGTACAATGCCAAGAAAATGGCCAAGCCAACAGCCACCTCGGCGGCTGCGATTGCAATTGCAATCGAAGTGTATACCCAGCCGTCGATGTTCTCGTAATGGGCGGCTCCTGCAACGAAGTTCAGATTGACCGCATTGAGCATAATCTCGATACACATTAGGACAATGATGGCATTCTTGCGTGTGAAAACACCCACCAAGCCGATACAGAACAAGAATGCGCCCAAGCCGGCAATCCAACTGGGTTCGATCATTCCTCTTCACCTCCGTGAAGTTCCCACATGAGGTTCGTCTTGCGCTCATCGCGAACCAAGTAGGCCGCACCGACCATGGCCATAGCCAACAATGCTCCGAGAACAACCAAAGTGAAAGCCCAATCATTGAGGACCGATGTAGCGAATTCAAGGGTAGTCATACTGTCTGCCCCGGTCACTGGAGTCCAATTTTCTGGATCCATGAGAACCGCAAGTAGTAGACCGAGTAAGCCAACCACGCCGAGGCGAGCAAAAGTACTGATCAACCTCATTCAAAATCCTCCTCCATGATTTGACGTCGAGACAGCATCACACCGAAAGCAAAGACCAGCATCACGCTGCCCAGATACACCAGAATCTGAATGGCCGCAAGCATCTCAGCATTGGCCATTAGAAACACTCCTGCAACCGCAAAAAAGCACATGATGAGGGATAGCATCGAATGAGCGACTCGTTTCGAATAAACTGTGCCCAGAGCACCCCCAATGGCGATGATGGCCATGATACCGAAGGCAATGCCCTCAATAGAGCCGAAAATGTCGCCAATAGGGTCCATCAGAAATCCGGGCAATTCCATGTTCAAGCCTCCGATTTGCTCGCTCTTGCTGCAGCCTTCTCGGCCTTCTTTCGAGCCTGATCAGCACGCTTTGCGAGTTCGCGGTCCACCGCTTCTGCATGTTGTACTGGCAAGACCCGGGTACGGTCTGCATCGTACCAGAGTTCTTCACGGGAGAAAGCGGACATACCATCGTATTCGTTAGTCATGAAGAAAGAATTGAATGGGCATGATTCCATACACAAACCACAGAACATACAGCGACCAATATCGATTCGTCCGGATACAATGTCGACCTCGGCGCCGACCAAGTCGTTCGCCGCAACGTCCTCAACTGAACCGGAAGTATTCCATCGGACACTGATTGTATCTCCTGTCAGATTGATGACCTCGCCGAATTCATACTCTTCGGGTGGAGCTTCGTGGGCGGTCGATAGTTGGAAATTTTCTGCTGCTTCTTCACTGCCTTCAAGTCGACGCGCGGCCATTCCACCGACTTCAAGTTCAACGCCGAAGCCGTGGTCGTCATCTCCTTCTTCGGTCATGTCCAGAACGTTAACGCGGGTTTCAGTTTCCATGTGAAGACAGTCATTGGGACAGATATTCACACAGGCTTTGCACGCGGTGCAAGTTTCCCAAATCACACCGATTCGACCATTGTAATTGCCCGGGACGAAGAGCCAAGGCTCCATCTCCTCAAGACGTTCGTAAGGATACATCACGGTGACTGGGCGCTCAAAGTAGGGGAACAATTCGGTGGTCTCTCGGTCGGGGGCATAGGTTTGACCAATCACAGGATGGGCCTGTGCAGTGTACATCTCCCGCTCAGCATCGGAAAGCATCTCCGTCTTCTGGCCATGATATGGTTTGCTGGTTCCATGTGATTTCAAGAATCTCAGACGACCGATGTACGGAATAGTTCGAAGGGCCGCCTTGAGCGTAATCCACATTGGACGAACAATGAGGTTTCGGAAGTTCGGAGTTGCGTGCTTGTGGTATGCCATCTGAATCACTTCCTGTGTTGGCCTGGACTGGCCACGTCAACTGTCTGTACACTGAATGGGCGCGTTTGTGCTTCCAATGCCTTTGGGTCTTCGTCAATCGATAACAAGACGAATAGAGCGAGGCTGATGGATGTAATCAGGATGGGGACGAGGATGGGCCATTCTTCTTTGACACCATCATACACCCACAAACGCAGTACGGTGGCCATGGCGAGATTGACAAGGCTCAATGGAAGCAACCAGCGCCACCCAAATTCAAGAATCTGATCTGTACGTACGCGATGAAGAGCGGCACGGAACCAGACGAAGAAGATGAAGATGAACCAAGCCTTGAGGAAGACCCAGGTGATATGTGGAATGTAATGGATGAATGGTATGGTGTCCTCAAATGGCGCTTCCCAGCCACCGAGGAAAAAGTGCGCAAATAGTAGACAGGCCGCATATGTACGTAGGTATTCGGATGCGAACATCAATCCCCAACGCATACCGCCGTATTCTGTCCACCAACCTTCGACCAGTTCAGCCTCAGCTTCTGGCATATCGAAGGGAATTCGCTCGACTTCAGCGACCATTACGACGATGAATAGGACAGCACCCAATGGGAGAAGGAAGATGTTCCATACACCGCTGTCGACTTGGAATTCAATGACTTCAATCAGATTGAATGAACCGGACAACACGACGACGCTCAGAACAGTCACCAGAAGTGGGATTTCGTATGCAGTGAGTTGAGCAGCGGAACGAATACCTCCGAGCAAGGTGTACTTGTTGTTGGATGACCAACCGGCAAAGAATACGCCGAGGGGCGCAACGCTGAATACAGCCATCAGGAATAGAATTGACATCTCGGAATTATTCGAATGGAAATTCGGACCGAGGGGGATGAATGTGAAGCACATCACAGTGGTCGCTATGATGAGGAATGGGGCAATCTCAAACACATATCGATCGGCCTTCTCCGGGACCATGTGCTCTTTGGTCAGGAACTTCATGCCATCCGCCAAATTCTGGAAGAAGCCAGGTAGAAGCCACCACACTCCGTGGTATGAGCGATTCTTGACACGGGATACCGCTTCGAGTTTGTGGTCGTTCCCTGCGATTTCATTCAGCGCTTTGTTGAGCATGCCAATGGGAATACCAGTACCAAATGGTAGTTGAGTCCACCATTCACCAGCAGTCACACCATTCTCCCCAACCCACAAACTTCGCAGCGATGTGCGGGCACCACGGCGATCCATGAATCGACCGAGCAACTTTCGTTCCATCCAAAGAAGGACTAGGAGCGTGGTCATGATGCCACCAAAAACCATGACGCACATCATGAACTCAGTGAGAAACCAAGCCACACTGTCTGTGTACTCCCAGTGACGTGACATGCCAATCGTGTTCTCCGACACGAAATCCATGGCAGTGCGAACCCAACCACGCATGTTGATGATGTCTTCAGTCATGGAAATCACCTGTCAGTTTCTCCAATACAAGGGTCAAATGAACCCATGATTGCAGGGATATCTGCAATCTTGTAACCAATCATGCACTTGGCAGCGTAGGGGATTGTGATAAACATCGGACTGCGGATGGAAACGCGGTAGGGGTGCTTGCCACGCTTTTCCCCGCCACCTACAAGATAGAACATCGATTCTCCGCGACTGTCCTCAAAGTGGTGATAGCCCGTCTTACCCTCAGCAGCACGCTCTCGCACTTTGGCGAGGATTGCAGGGTCACCCGGTTCGTGATAGGTTTCAGAACCACCGGGCATCTTGTCAAGACCTTCGAGAACCATCGAGGCGCTCTGGCGCATCTCCTCAACACGAACTCGATATCGATCATAGCAATCACTGCCCTTGATGGAAGGGCGTTCTACTGAAGGTTCCCAATCTAATTCATCGTAAACGGAGTATGGATGTGCCCAGCGAACGTCGTAATTGTGGCCAGCTGCACGAACATTGGGGCCGCTAACACCGTGATTAATCATCTCCTCTGCCTTGGCATAACCAACGCCTTGCGTGCGAATGAGGAAGATGGTACTCTCATCCAACAGGGCTTCGTACTCTTGGATGCGATCAAGGAAGAGTTTGAGTTTGGCACGGCAGCGCATCGCGAATCCAATGGGAAGATCGCGCTTGACGCCACCCACGCGCGGGAAGTTGTAGTGCATTCGGGAACCACCGAGTTCCTGCAAGAGATCCATCATCATCTCGCGCTCGCGTAGACACCAAACCATGCCCGTCAAATTACCAACATCGGGGCAGTAAGCACCCAACCACATCAGGTGGCTGGCGATGCGTTGTAGTTCAACAGCAACCATTCGAATGTATTCTGCGCGCTCAGGCACTTCAACGTCAAGCAGATCTTCAGCTGCGTAGATGTAAGCATGTGACCAAGTATTGGCGCTAGCATAGCAGAGGCGATCACAATAGGTGGTAATCTGAGTGAAATCACGGGCCTCGCAGATTTTCTCAACACCCCGGTGGATGTAACCGAGATCCGGTTCGGTATCGACAACGGTCTCACCGTCAACCTTGACCTTGAGAGTCCACAAACCATGCGTCATGGGATGTTGAGGGCCCATGGAAATCCACATTTCTGCCATTACTTCACCCTCCCAGAATCTTCGGGCTTTCTTCCAAAGCCCTGTGGATCGTCATACATTTCATTGTAATCGTGGTAACGCAACTTGTGCTGCTTCTGTAGTGGATGATAGCCGGTTGGTGAATCGTGTGGAAGGAGAACGCGGCGCATCCCCACATGACCCTCAAACTCGATTCCAACAAGATCCCAAGTCTCTTTCTCGTTCCAATCTGCACCGACCCAGATGTCGGACACACTGGGTACGCTGGGGTCTCGCATGTCAGGGAGAGTCATTGAAATCTCAAATTCCATCGGGACAGAGTTGCCAAACAGAGCGCCAATGTCCACCTTGGTCTCATGGATACGCTTCTTGACAACCGGCGGGTTGACGACCCCTGTTCGGAGCAGGTGGACGACAACTTGCCAAGATGCATCAGTATTTTCGGGCCAATGAATACCCGTAATCATCGAGCAGTAATCGACTTGCTTGGATTTCTTGAGCCATAGGGCAAGTTCACGCCATTCGCTAGCAACCACCTCGATGTACACGTAGGCGTGCTTGCGGCGACCGCCGGTATGGTGACGAACCTCTGCCTTGACAGCGTCGCCGAAATCTGAAACATCGTTGACGATTTCGTTTGCCGCGGAGAGGGCCTGTTCTGCAGTGACTTCCTTTCCCATCTCAACCCCTCAGTCATCGGCAACGATGATTGGTGCACCGCGCGCTTCGGTCTCCCCACTCGGCACTGCACCGATGCGAATGATTTTCTCACGCAACTTCCCAAACCCATCGATTAGGGCTTCGGGTCGTGGTGGACAACCTGGAATGTAAACATCGACCGGAATGACCGTGTCAACACCTTCGAGAATGTTGTAAGACTGATAGTATGGTCCGCCTGAAATCGCGCATTCTCCCATGGCGATGCACCACTTAGGTTCTGGCATCTGCTCCCACAATCGAACGATGGGGTCGGCGAACTTCTTGGAAATCGGGCCATTGACCAGCAATACGTCACATTGACGTGGACTGCTTCGGAAGACGACACCAAAACTCTCAGCATCGAATCGTGATGCGCCTGCTGCGGCCATTTCTAGGGCACAGCACTTGATGCCGAGATGGAGTGGGAACAGGGATTTTCGTTGTGCCCAATTCAAGAAGCGCCCACCAAGAATACCGATGAAATCCTTCATTCGAGAAGCTTCCAACGCCTTGCTGTTTAGATCACCAATCATGTCGAGCAAACCTCGACTACTGAACGCTGTGTAATTCTGTCCTTCATCCATCACAATCACCTCAGATGTAAATCCGACCTCGCTTTCTGAAAACGTACCAAACGCCCAAACCCATCAAGGTAAGGAATACGAGGAGTGTTACCAAAGCACCTGTGGCTGCCTCAACGCCTCCATCCGCTCCGGGAGCGGCTGTATGGTCTGCATTCATGGCGACGATACCAGCAAATGCGAGGAACATGAACGCAATGTCAAAAACGAGGAAGATAATGGCGTACCAGTAATACTGAAAATGGAAATCAATCATCGCATCTCCAACCGGATCTGAACCGCACTCATAGGTACTCAAACGACGAACATACAGGGATTGATCTGACTCGTATCCCTCGAGTAGGAAACTGCGAAGTTTAGTTGGGTCATTGGGGTCTGGCATCGGACGTAAAAACCGCGAAAGAACGAAGCCACCCAGAGGAAATCCAATGCCGACAAGGGTCATCAAAGCCAGCGAGAGATAGGCTGCTGATACAGAGGGCATTTGGAAGCCTCAAGGGAACCCGTAGGGTTCCTTGAGTCCTTCGACTCAAAGAGGCATCATAAGCATATCCAGCAAGCCATCGGCTGAGAGAGTAGACTCACAGACCAATACTACGACGACGGTTACGCCAAATAGTCGTCAATATCATGATGCCGAGAACGCTGATGACCGACCAAGATACAATGTTCCAAGTTTCTGCAGACAACCCCAAGACACTGTCATCAAGAGTGGACCTAACGGTCATATCCACAGGTTGCGCAGCCACAGGTGCACTCTCTGGAGTGACGATTAGGGTGAATTCAAACTCATCCTCCACAGGCATCTGAACAGGAGGTTTGACTCGAACTCGAATCGTCGATGATTCGCCTGGCTGTAGCAATAGATCGGTTTGCTCAATGTCGATGGTCCAGCCCCTCAATCCTTCAGTCGATGAAATCTCAATTTGTTCTTCGATGTTGCCACTGTTGGTAATCAGTACCATGAAATCAGTGAATTCGGGATGAGTTGTATTCTGAATCGGACCACCCTCAACCACGACATCTAGGTCGTGTACAGTCGCGATGGAGACCACAATGTCCACACAAGAAGGTGAGGCTGTGTTTCGCATCGATGCGGCACATACACGCACCACACCAGCTTCCCCGTTCAAACTCTGATCTGTGCCCATTACTGTGAGGGTGATATTGGCGTAATAGATTCGTGTATCGTCAGGGAGTGTGAAAACGCCTGGTGCCAATTCTTCTGTGTCCGAACTAAGCGATGTTGAAATCGTCGAATCCATTCCTTCGATTGTGAACAGTGCCTGTTCGACATATGGTGATGTTCCTATATCGCTGAAGAGCATTGCAACGGTCATCTGCCCGCCGGGTGGCATGGTGACACTCATGGAATCAGGCGCCCCTTGCGGGTCAGCCAGAATCAACTGCATCATGTAATCATAATTTGAGACGCGTGCGGTCACGGTCTTGATGAATTCATTGGATGGCGAAGAAACGATGTTGACCTTCATCTGAACCTGTAGGTAATCACCCTCATCCTCACTCTGGATGTGAATTCGCAAGTACACCTGTTGTGATTGCCCGGCATTCAGAGAGATCTGCGTAACCTCATTGTCTGAAGTATCCACGAATAGAGATTGCCATGAAGGTGTGGCACAGGAACCTGGTTGATTCGGGTCACAGGCGCGCAATCTGAATGAATCCTGAACGTTGCCATTGTTGTGTATAGTCAGCGGGAAATCGATTGTCTGGTCGCTTCGACCGGTCTGATCGGTGGAGAGAACGGTCCCATCAACATCGTGGCGCTCGGCGACGGATACCTGAAGATCATCGGTAATCTCGATGGATGAATCACCACTACTGGTCACAGTGAGAGTGATGGTCACCGTATCATCTGCAAGAGCATCGAGTGGAACGAAAACCTCCACAGACACTTCGGTCTGATGATCCTGCTGCGACTCGTGCTTGCCCAACAACGACACCGAGGATGAACTCAATGTCACTGTCCACCCACTGGGTACGGGTGTGTGTCCGATGGCAAAAGTGTCGGCGCCATTGCCTTGGTTGGTAACTGTCAACCCAGTAGATTGAGCTGTTCCTGGTTCGACATTGTTGAGATAGTTGCTACTGAGGGAAGCCGTGCCACCGTATGATTGGCCCACCGTGACTTGTAGAATTGCGTAACATCGCTCATTGCTTCCATCCAAGCCACGGATGCGGATCTCTGTGGTGCTGTCAGCAGGCATGCTGTCGTCAGGAGAAACATCGAATGAGATGGCGGCCTGTCCATTTCCGTTATCGTAAGGCAAACTTCGCTGGCTAACCTCAGGAGTGACCCAGTTGGATTTCGGACCTGATTTCCCAAAGCCGACGGTCCAATCGCTGTTGCCTGCATTGGATAGCATGAAATTGCCTGATTGGGATGCTCCGGGTGCAATCGTCATCGAGGTGGGAGACAGGGTGGCTTCACATTCGTGAAGTTCGGGAATGTTCAGTGTCACTGAGAGATTGTCTTGTGCTGCATCTGTGCCGGGGGGTGGCGCAGGAGCGGTGACGGTCGCACGGATGATGAAGCAGTGAGAACCGGCTTCTGTCTGTTCCCCGTCTGGAACCTCAACGGTGATTGTGACAGTTTCCTCATCGTCGGCATTCAATTGCACTTGAGCGGGATCTACATTGGCTTCTAAACCATCAGAACGGCAACTAGAATCTTCGTCCATCTCAATTGATATTGTCTCTTGTGTCTGCCCTGTATTCTTGACCGTGACCGACCATTCGACCTCTTCTTCGCCATTGTTGTAATTCTTGGTGGCTTGGCTGGTTGAGAGTTCAACGCCCTGAGCTGCGTTACCTGAACCCTCGCCAAGAGTGGTCGTCACGACGACATCTGCTTGAGCCGGGGCGCCAGGTGTTCCAGCCGGCGAGGCTGTTGCAGTCACCGTCGTGTCGCATTCATCTGAAGTCTGTTCGCCCTCAGTCACGTTAACCGTGAGTGTCACCTGCTCGTTGGAATTGGGTGCAATGGTACCCGATATCTGTTCAATCGCACTGGTGTAACCCTGACATCCTCCGGCCTCTTGGCTAGTCGCCAATTGAACCGTGATGTCCTCATCTCCAGTGTTTCGAACGGTGATTGTATACTCTGCAGGTTCCCCCGGAGTGGCCTCCTTAGAAGATGAATCAGATGTCAGTGTGACATCAGCTTCGGCAGCAGCAAGGGGGGCCGCAATCACGAACAACATCAGTGCGACAACCGAAAGGGTGCGGCGACGCGCGGATGGGCGCATGAGAGGGCCACGTAGTGGCTCCCTCAAAAGGGCGTATGCTTCTCGATTCAGGAACTCACCTCTTCAACAAAGGTACTGACATCTGCCTGACAATTGCGGCACACGGTCAAGGCGGATGCACTGCACCCATACGCCGATTCATGATATCGAGCACCGCACCCAGGGCAAGCTCGACGGATGCCAGAAATCGGTTTGTTACAACCCCAACACACGACTTGTGTGGTTGCTTTCTGACTCTGACTGGTCTGACTAGGAGTGGGCGCACCGGAGAATGCTGTTGGCGGGGGTGGAGTCAAGGTTGGAGAGGCCTGATTTTTCCTCAACCGAACGATGAGCATACCGGCAACGACAAGTCCGACCACGATGAATATTAGCAAGAAGACGACTGTCATCGTTGTTCCACTTCCACCTTCTGTGACAAGAGACGGAGCGCTGGCGACATCCAATATTACAGAATGGGTGGAACCGTGGATATTGGAGCCTTCAAAACTGAGTGAAACCAAAGCCTCACCGGGTGTATCGGGCACGATGCGGATTCGAAGGCCCTGTGATTCACCGATAGCCAAATCGATAATATCTGAATCTTCGACTTCAGCGGTCCATCCTTCAGGAGATTCGATTATAACACGCTCTTGAATGACAGTATTTCCAGTATTCAATATTTCAAAATGCAACCGTGAAGATTGATCTGTCATTGATTCTTCAATTGAAAGAGTTGTCCATATGACACTGGGTTCAGCCGCGACTGAAATGAGGGCACTTGCGGAACGCTCTATACCATCAGCATCGATGGTCAAGCCAATTTCCGGCTGCCAACCTGCCATGGCAAAGTTTGGCGCTGTGATGATGCAATTGGCTTCAGCCGATCCACCAGGAGCAATTTCTGACACCGGATCACAAACACCTATCCAAGTAGAATCGGGTAAATCGATGCTCAGAACTGGAGTCCAAGCGGAACTCCCATCGTTGATAATCAGCCAGTGCCCCAAGAAACCCGGCGTGCCGATGGGAATTTCTGACAATGCTGTACCCAGTGAATCGGTAATTCCAGTGAATGTCAGTACAGGTTTGGCTTCCTCGACCACATCCAATTCTCCATCCCAAGTAATTCGATAACCACCCTGTGTCGTCAAATGAAGCGTCAACGAGCCCCCCACTGCTAGACCATTTCCTTCAAGGCCGAGCATATAGGATGCGGATTCACCAATCGGAATAGTGATTGAATTTGAGCCGGCGATAACCGACCAACCTCCGGGTCTAGCGTCGACGTTTGGATAGAGTGTCAATTCTGTGTTGCCTAGATTCGTGATTGTGTATTGAAGGTAAACAATTGAATCTGGGCGGAGAACATCAGGTGTTGATTCTGCCTCGATGACGGCTGAATCGAATTCGATGACCTCCATCTGAATCGGATAAGACCACGATTGCATTGGATCAATCTGAGAAGTGACGCGCAGCATTGCCTCCATGACCTGACCTGCAGGTGGCGGAGTACCAAGTTGCGGTGTCACAGTCATTTCGACGGTGCGGGCACCATTGAGTGGGATGGCACCTGTTGAACCAGAAGCAGTGCCGATTGAAGAGCCAAGATTGTCGAGACCCACCCACCATCCAATGGGTGATTCTATGAACAGATTGTAACCCTGTAGGCCATTGCCCCCATTGAGAACATCCACCTCAAACATGGTCGGGATTGAGGGATGAACTTGCAAGACCGAGAAGGGCGCTTGGAAAGATATGTCGGGCAAGAGAGGAACATCGAGCGATAAAGTCAGAGGGAAATCAATGTCGTTGTCTTCATCGGTCGCGGTGATTGTCAATTGATACAATCCTGGAGGGGGTGATTCATCATGAACCATGGTGAAACCGATTGACGATGATTGCGAACCATTGAGAGCGAAACTCGTCTGAGTGAAAGAAGTGAACCATGCGGTCATCATCTGTCCATTGTTAATCCGCATCGGTGTTGATGCGCTGATTGAAGCATTGGTCGATATTAGTGCAGTGTTGCGAATCTCCAACTGCCAAGAGGTACTTGTCTGACTCGCCTCATCAATTTCTAGCACGGTCTGTGATGTGGTGACTCTTACTCCAGGAGCACTGACAGCAACGGGTATTTCGAAGAGGTTGTTGTCTTCATCAATCTCCTCCTCAAGCTGGTCAGGGTCGATGACGATGGTGATAGCCTGTGTACCCTCGTTGATGGGTGTCCAATCCCAAGTTGCCCAGCGAATCATTCCGGGACCGATGTCCATGGTAACTTCTCCTAGATTTTGAGTACCAGCAATCGCTTCGATACGAAGGTCATCGGCACGACCGCCACCCTGATTTTCAATCTGGATTGAAATCTGGCAAACTTCGTTCACTTGAGGAATGGCAGTTGATAATTCAAAAGATAGCGGAATGGGAAGTGGGTCGCTCCTCAAATCATTGACGCCGGCCCCTCGGACTGCGAGAGCGAATGGCTGATCACTGCGCTGTCCACCGTGTGCGACATCGGTAATTTGAACCGTCCAAACTCCCGAATCAGCTTGGTCGATTAGGACGACTTCGACGTTGTTCAAATCATCAGCATCCCCACCGGTTGTCGAACGGCCATTGGCGAAATCATTGCCCTTGTATATCGTCCCATCAGGCGCAGTGATGACCATATCGAGGTTGTTTTGTAATTGGGTGGATGACCAAGTGCTACCTGGATAATCAGACCATGTCAGTACAGCTTTGAATGGTGTATTTCCACGACTGAGATTGAATTGGTATTCGCGTGTCTGTCCACTACGAACAGTGTTCCGATCATCAACCCAAATTCCCGTATCCGTTCCGGGGATGAGGGAATTGGCGAGATTCACCCTACCCCAGCCCTCATTCATGTTGGGTATATCTCGAGAACCGGTGTCCTCTGCGCCAAGAATGAGCATTCCCTTGATGAGAGCGCCCTGTGGTGATGGGCGACCCGCCACTTCCATCAGATATTCACGAATGAGAACAGAGGCCCCGGCTGCATTGGGTGCAGCCATCGATGTTCCACTGTATTCCAGATACCACTGACTAGTCCATGACGAGCCACTGGTTTCCGTGGCATCTTGGCTCAAGCAGGAGCGGACCCACGCACCGGGTGCAGTAACATCCGGTTTGATGCGACCATCGTCTGTTGGGCCACGACTGCTGCTATCTGAGAGGGTGCTTGGAGCACCACCGCCTCGATTGTGATGATTGCCCACAGTAACGGCGTTCTTTGCCGTTGCAGGAGGAGTAATCGTATCTGGATCTGAGCCGTCATTGCCAGCAGAAATTAGAACGAGCATGCCATTGTAGGACCAGAACTGATCATACTGGTTTGTTCGGCTGTCGGTATCTTCGCTACTGGTGGTGTATTCACCATAGTAACCAGCCATGCCCCAAGAGTTAGTGTGAATATGTGAATTTCCTTCGTAGGCTTTTCGAAGGAGGGTGTCCATACTGACACCACCGAAATTACCACTGTCATCATCCTCCATTGCTTGGAATCGTAGACTGGCTTGTGGTGCCACACCTGCATATCCACCCTTACTGCCGTTGCCAAGAACCGTACAGGCGACGTGTGTGCCATGACCTGAATGTACATCTTCGGTTGAGGTATCACCCCAAATAACCGACTCAACGTGTTGAATGCGGCCATCGAAATCACCGTGATCACGGTCGATACCCGAATCAGCTACAGTGACAGTGTGACCGCTACCATTCAATCCAACGACGAAGTAATTCGAGACATCATCGGCCCTCATATGACCCACTGCAACGTTGTTGTCAATACTGAAGATTGGTTCAAGGCTAAGCCATGATAGGGCGGGTTCAGCAGCGACCGTTGCTATGTCCTCAAGCGAAAGCAGACCGTGATGTCGGCCGGTGTCAATCGGACGGTACGATGTAAGGTAAGTGGCAGCTGTTTGGTCCAAATCACCCCTCAATCCGGGCAATCTAACATGATCCTGTGGTGTAGACAAATCCGCCAATCTCCATCCTGATAGTTGAACCGCAGTAGAGGGATGGGCATCCAGTGAGAGGCTGGAGGCTTCAGAAAGAAGATCGCTCAAGTGGTAATCGACCATGAAAGCCAATGGAAGAGGATGGACAGCGGCCACAACGGACAGTTCAGCAGCCGCAGCAATAGCCTGAGGGTTGCCTTGAATCAGGAACCCCGATGGAGGAATATGGGCCCGAATTTCGATGCCTGGCAATTCGGTCAATGCCACACGACCCGGCCATAGCCCGACATCTCCATCGATGAGAACGAGGGCTATGTCGGTGCGAATTGTGGTCAATATCTCTGGCACCTCGACATCTGATTGCAATCCATCGATGGTGAACACCCCGATATGAGTGTCAGCGGTGGTTTCTCGAAGTTCCTCTTCGCCATCCCAACTCGCAGAGGGATGTGCACTTCCAATGCTGTCAGGATCCAGATGGATTTCGATACGTTCAATGCCAGATGTACCATCTTCATCAACTGCGGAAACGGATGATGGAGGGGTCGAAATAGGAGCAACTACAGACAGCAGAAGGATACCGAGTATACAGAATACAATTCGATGCCGCATACGACTCCCTAATGGTGGGGGTTGCCGAGACCACTTTCTATCTTCCCTACTCTTGACGACACCTATGGTGTCGTTTACAGCCATGTGCGCTCTGCATCGAGGGTATGTCTCTCAAAGGTGTATTCTCCAACTTCGATGACCCAAGATTGCTTGGAAACAGCGCCATCATAGTTGTCGTAATCAAGCGTGACCTCAATGTTGTAGAGTTCCCAAATTGATTCACCAGTAATCACCAATTCAAGGGTGTCTCCAGCAATCGATGTATGCGCCAGCAGAGAACCCACCTCAAAGTGTGTGGAATTCAGAACTTCACCATCCTGATTGGAAAAGGAAGCATCGACTTCGACATTGGCGATGGGACGGCTACCATAATTGTGGAGTTCCAAAAGAACGACGTGCCCGGGGCCGCCCTGTTTGTAGACGACATCCACATTGACTGCATCTCGAGGAACGACCCAGAACCCGAATGCGAAAATACTGAACATCAAGGCAGCCATGAATACGGAGGCAAGTACGACACGAGTCGGCGTCACGATGCCGACGACTTCCCGCGCCCGAATGTATGCCTGATCGGCAATTTCGCGTTGTTCATCTGAGGGTTCAAAGTCATCCTTGAACACCTTTTTCTTAATCCGTTTGATTCGATCAGTCAAACTAATCTTCGAATCGTCCGCCGCTTCAAGTTCGGGATTATCTGGGTCGCCAACTAGGGTGTACATACCCTCAATCTCTTCGTCCTTCTTCGCCATGATATCACCCCATCAATGTGGCCACTCCCGTGGCGATGGCCGTAGTTAGCGGCTCAGGCAAGAGATAGTGAGTGGTTTGGGCATCCGTGCCCATCAAATTGAGTAGCGAGAGGTCGGATGCCAAACCATTGACACCGAGCGTGGTGCCTGTTGGAATGCCACCGGTGACCTGTGCATCAATCAATACAGCTCGACCGTCAAATGAGAATTCACCGATATCTACGGACGCCCGAGCATTGGCAATGATACGACCGCCACGAACATCCTCAATCTTGACGATTGGGTACGCGCTACCGAGATAACTCAGGTGAATCGTTGCACTCTTGAGATTCTCACCTGCAGCTTCCAATTGTTCCAGCCATACCCCGGGCTGGGTAGGAACGTCGTTTTGACGCAGATAGAGGCGTTCAATACCATCACCACTGCTCATCACCCGCAGACCGAAATCTTCGGTCGGCTCAATGCTCATGTGGCTGGCAAGGTTCTGCGCCAGCAGCAAACTATCGCCACGAGATTCAACCGCCCGACCGGTAGTCGAAATGAACAAATCCATTCCGGGGCCCGATGATGAGAAAATCAAGGTCGACATTCCTTGGAAACTGACTGGTTTCGTGATGTCGAATACTGAGGAGGGTGCAGTCGTCAGATTCATCTGCCGGGGGAGTTCATGCAAGAATACCGTTGCTGGCCACCATTTCCCTGCATTGAACCGGTTCATCTGGAGCATCAGTGAATCAATCGAAAGGCCTGTTTGGCCGGGGTCTTCTGCTTCCATGCCAACTGAGAGTGTGGACCCCAAAGATGCAGTCATGTCCAATTGCTCGGGAATGCCTTGCAGTAGCAGTTCGTATCGAGTGGATTCGGTTCGGTCCAGCAATGTGACGTGAATCGCATCCAACGATCGGCTCATCTCGTAATTGCTGAAAATTGACAATTGTGGGACAACTGGGCGATAATCGGTGGTAATCTGTGATTCAATCTTCAAATCAGTGGATTGACCCGGTTCAAATCCGAGCAGCATGAGATGTAGGTCGCGACCGTTGTAATTGTTGACCTCGATCATGAATTCTGGATTCGCAGGAACCCAACCATCCAATTCGATGTCGATATCCCAACGATCTGTCACGGTGAGATTCTGATAATTGATTGAAAGATCGATGGTCGGCGCGAGATTAGGCAACCAGACACGCGCTCTGAAGGCGGTGTGGTTGTCCTCTGCGAGGTCTGCCTCCATCGAAATACCATGCAACCATTCCGGTTCATCAAGCGCCATTCGACCTTGTTGTGCATCGATGACGAGATCGAAACTCTGGTCGGCATCCAGTTCAACGCCGAATGAGAAATCTGATCGTTGATCGTCGATTGCACCACCGGTGACGCTGGTCACCAATTCTCCAAGCATTCCATTCACACTTTGTCCAAAATCAGTGAATCCAGCAAGGAAGAATGCGATGCCTGCAAGGCCTTCGTCGGTGGTGAATTGTGGGACATCCAGAGCACTGGCTTCCCCAACACCACCTTGTGGCACCTCAAGTGCGATATTTGAGGGCAAAGGATCGATGAGAACGTGAGCTGTCAATCCGTCGGCTGGTGATTCGTGAGTCGTCTGATCCAAAATCACCGCGTGGAATGGAGAATCACCCGGTCCAACGAGGAATCCAGTTCCACGACCAGCTTCACCAGTAACGCCGGGCATCTCCGCACCGAGGAAGCCCACTTCCGTGATTCCGTGTACGCGGGCAGATAGCGTGGCTTCGCCAGCATCTTGGTCTTGCATGAAGAGGAAATGATCACCATCCATGGTCTTGGGATCAGTGGCGTTTGAAATCATCAAAGACAGAGAGCCGATTGGGGTCTGAGATATCCAAGAGACGTCATCACCAATTGCCATCGTGAAATTGCCGGGCAACATGTCGATGTCCAAGACCTGTCTTTGCTGTCCTTCGCGACCCGCATAAACGACTTCGACGATGTCCCGATCCGAGGTGAAGGTGAGTTCGGATTCTGTGACGTTGATGTCAAGAGAAGCTGGATGGTCAGAGAGGTAGACGTATTGGAAATCGCTGTTTGGAATATCTATGTTCCCAAATTCATCATCATGATGTTCAAGGAAGATAACTCGCAATGGGTCGCCGCCAATTGCACCCATCGAAATCTGCTGAGATTGAGCCGCGGCATCATCGATGATGTGGAGTGAGTGAAGTCCTTCATGATGCAAACTCATGGAGATTGGGACCAGTTTGTCGACCTCTCCATTTCGACCTTGAACAACCGTCGTACTCTTGTCATCGGCCAACAGCAAATGTGGGCCATAAGCAATCGGAAAATCGGTTGAACCCATCGACAATTGAAGAAGACCTATGGGCATGGGTTGACGGCCCACTTCGAAATGGGTGAGCAACTCTAGATGGATTGAAGTCCCTTGTGTAGCACTGCCCGTACTGCCACTAATCACATCGACCAGAGCATTGGGGATGCTGTTGATGATGTTTGAGACGTCAATGAAGAGATCGACAACAGCGAGAATCGTCACATCGAGAATCTTGGAGAAAATATCGAGGCTGTCGTCTAATGTCCCCACCTCTTGCTCATCGCTACCACCGAGCCAGAAATCTCCGTAGAGAAGGAGACCTTTGGGCAAATTTTCTGCATTCATCCGTGTCATTCGATAATCTGTTTCAACACCCTCGCGTTGAAACCAAGAAACATACTCCAACGATGTGACCGATTGTGTTGAACGTAACAGCACCAAAGTATTGGGTGGATTTTGAGGGTCGATGGGGAGCGTTGGGTCATTGACGTTCGGTGTTGAATCGCGAGTGAAATTCTTGATGCCGAGAATCAACGATAGACGACTTGGCAATTGCCCTGGAAGTTCGGGCTGGGAAGCACTTCCCAACATCTGGAAACATCGTTCAATTTCCAGCGGTGTCATCGTCCCAGAAGGCATACCACGCAGCCAGACCAAGGTTTCACTGACATTGCCGTAGGGTTCGGATGAACTCTCCCTGAAGGCACTTTTATTCTCATGGAAATGCAGCCACAAATCAGCACGCTCATCAGCATAATATTCGATTGATGTAAGACCATCTTCACCGATTGTACCCGAACCGGTCGGAAGGACGTTGTCCGTTCGAATCGTCAAATCAACAATCGCTGGCAATCGGTATGCAGTTGAATTGGGGTGGACTCCGACTTCAAGATAGGACAACTCCCAGAGTTCCCTGTTATTGTTGCTGTCTACTGGTGCGAAATGACCGTAACCAAACCCAACACCAATTCGACAATCGTGGCTCCAAGAGGCGTTGAGGTGATACGCATTGGGTTGGTAATGTGGTGGACACTGAGTTTGTCCATCATTGTCTATTTGGATGGAAATAGGTGCAGAGAGTGCAGCAATAGTGATTCCTGTGTCTGTTGAGTTACCAGGCGTACCTGAAAATCCTGAGGCTAGCAAAGCCAATGCAGACAATACTTCAGTTCCTGCTGAAGATAAATCAAACCAGAATCGTTCAAATCCTACTTGGAGGGCCCAATCGGTCGGTGGGATGGTGAAGTGTGAATCAATCAACCAAACGTATGATTCACCCGATGCAGTTGGATTGATTCCGTAAGCGAAGGGTTTCATCAAAGCGACTTCCAAGGTTTCCATCACACTCCAAATTTGGGCGGATGGATTGATGACTTCGACTCGATATTCAATCGTTGGTTCCAACCACAATTGAGTCGGGAGTGGAGAGCCCATGACACCCCACCCGACTCCGGGGGATGCATCGAAACCGATTGTCAAACCGACACGAATGTCAGGGTTTTCCACAGTGAGTGTATTCGGATCATCATCGCCATCGATATCGATTTCATGCATCAATGGATCTTGGCTGAACAGACTCAGTAGAGACGATGAGAATGGGACAACCGTGAATTTCTCGTGGTTGGGTCCATTGTTCTGTGCTTGATATTCTGACCAAATGATGTAGTCGGTGAGATTGACCAATGTCCCCCAAATCGTGTCAACCAAACCGGGTGGGGCATCATCACCTAGCAAGATGTCAATCGGTTTGGGATGATCAACCCCCATTGGAGCGGAGGGTTGGACAACCAACCCATCCAGAGCTGTATCTATGTGAGTTAACGGATCCTGAGAACCGATGGAACGTACTCCATTGCGAACCGGCGAAAGAGAATTCTCAGCCTGTAATTCAATCTGGTCACTGTCAAGCATCAAGTCACGGGTCGCCAGAACATCGTGGAGTTCAGCGACAATCCCGAAATCTTCAGCCCGAACTTGAGCGGCCTCTACGGCCATGAAAGGAGTCAGCATTGGAAGAATTAGGACGAGGACGAGTGCCACAGAGGTTCGATCTCGAGCGCGGGGCGCTGCCAAAATGATACGCGTACTATCCTCCATGTTGGTACACACTGCCGCTTGCTCCTCCTAAAGGGTCTTCGACCCTTGTGCGCGAGGGAATGACGTTCACAATGGACTCTCAACGCCGTATGGTACTTCGATTTCCACACTTTGGACAATCGATTTGTGCTTGTTCAATATCCAGGGGCATATCGACGGCGTAATGTTGACCGCATTCCCCACAACTCCCGACGACCTCAGTGGTTTGTGGGGCTACAGGAGCGGCTGCAATTGTCACAGGTGCTGACTGAGGTTCAGGGGCGGTGGCAGGAGGAGTTTGTTGACTAGGTTGATTCAACACATCCGGAAGTTGAATACCGCCCGAAAGAACACTAGCACGTTCTGCTGGAACACCCGCAGGTTTCGGATCCGGCTTGGGCTCAGGTTCGGGTTCAGCAACGGGGGTCGCAACGGGTTCTTCGAAAGCTGAAAGCAGATCATCGTCAACACTGGCCCTAGGTTGGACTGTAACTGGCTCTTGTTGAGCACCATATCCAGACCCTACACCAGCAATTTGAGCCATCTCATCGCCACCTCCGCTTCGTTGGAATCCACTCGAGGCACCGCCGCCTCTATTCTGGAACATCGCCAATTGCTCATCGCGTTCAGGTTGGTGAGCCGCTGCGGCTTCCTCTGCGGACTGACGAGCATCTTCCAAATCAATCAATTCTTGATGAGCGCGTCTTTGCCCCATCGCTCGGAATAGGAAAATCCCACCAGCAATAACTGCAAGAGACAACAGAATAGCACCACCTGCAAACACCATCGTCATCGCCGATGATTTGGTAGAAGGTTGAGCTTCTACGTGAACATTCAATTCACGAGTAGATGACAATCCCTGTTCATTGGTAACTGTGCAGGTGATGGAGTAATCACCGCCCTTGGTAAACGTCCAAGTCACCAAATCGCCGGTCGCCTGAGCATCATTCGTCGTATCACCATCCTGATCAATATCGACGGAACGATCGAAATCCCAACTCCATGTTAGGCCGGGTGAATTCGGGTCGGTGGCATTGAGGCGCCATGTGTTCTCTTCTCCAGCCATCACGTCCTTGGGCCCAGTGATGAGATCCAACTCCGGTGAGGTTCGGTCCTGAATGACCACAACGATAGACAAAGAGGCTGTCAAATTCGCAGAATCGTAAACCCGCAAGTCAACACTGTGGTTTCCAACTGAAGAGAAACTGTAGGTGAACGAATTACCGGTGCCTGAATCCGATTGGACGAGGAGTTCATCGGCATACCATTCCTCACGATCGATTCCAAAATTGTCCAAAGAAGAACTGGTTACCGTGAAGGATTCTTCAAATCCGCGAACAATATTGTTGCCACCATTGATGATTGGCGTAGGCACGGTTGCGTCATCAACATCGATGGATATTGACGACGTGTCAGTTCGACTATCGACCCCATTGATGCGGAGATTGACGTTGAAAGTACCTTCAGCGGCCCAAGAGATTTCGGCCCACGATTGTGTCAACTCAAAAGTTCCATCATCATCCAAATCCCACTCATAGGATGAGGTGTCGACTTGATTGGAGAGATTGGGGGTACTGTTTGCAGAAACAGTCACAGTTTCACCAACATCTAGGGTAGTTGCGGCATCACTGGTGATGGTTGCATCTAAAATCGGCATCAGGGTAACGATGACCGTGAAACTCGCTTCTGTTGAACCGTCACCTCCACCGGTTGGTCCATCCTCATTGTCGGCGTAGAGATAGAGAGGCTGATTTGCGTAGGTCGAATCGACAGTCCAGACTACGCTATCTTCACTTGTGATCTGTAAAAGGTCTGCACCGGTAATGCGGAACTCTGGGGGATTGCCATCGAGGTAACTGAGCCGCTGATTCTCAGTGAGTAGAAAGAGATCAGGGTCACCTGCCATCGGAATCGCACTAATCGAAATCTGTGTGCCTTCATCGAGAATTAGGGAATTCTCATCCACCAGTTTCGTGTGACTGTTGACCCCCAGATTGACCAAACCGTCGTGAATGGTCCAATAACTCTGAGAGGGGAAGGAAATGTCGAGATTGACCTGGAGCATACTGCCACCCTGTGCGCCTTGATCATCATCACCTGGATGATCGAGATTATCCAGAACAACATACCAATTCTTCGCACCCTCATCGGTGGGCACTGTCCAATGCCAACGTGCTGAACCCACCATGTCCTCAAACACTGTTTCCTCAGCCCAATACGTTGGTGAGCGATAGGATTGGTTGTTTGCATAGACTTGCAATGCAGCGTTTCGGAAGATGAGGAAATCAAAATTTACATCGCCTGTCACATCGAATTCAACTATGGTGCCGGGTGCCAAAATGCCCAATGCGATTTTCTCACATTCCTGGTCACCTATCATGATGGGATCGGGCATCGAGCCCATATCGGTAGTGTCACAGTTTGTGGAACGTCCTTCACTAGCAGCACCCAGAGGAAGGGTGGACATCACAAGAAGTGTGACGAGAAAGAATACCACACGTGCGCGTCGCATATTCACACGCTCGATTCTTTTACGTTTGAAGGTCGCCCATGACAGTGTATCACAGATTCATCGTGTTCCAACCGCTTTCCACCTGTACGTGATGGAACACGTTACCTTCTGCATCAATCTCAAACCAATCGCCATCCAAAGTGGCTGCGACCGAACCCGAGAAGTGTTCTCGAGCCTCGCTAACCAATGGGGAAAGTGATTCGATTCGGCTGGAATAGTGGGTTAATGCAAGGGCACTAGCCTTGCATGATGTTGCGTGTCGTGCAGCGTCTGCTGCCGTTGAATGGTAATATTGCGTCGCCTTTTCCTGCTTGTCTGCCGTGAAGGTGGCTTCATGGAGCAGAAGGCGAGGAGCACTAGGAAGATTTGCGATATCAAATCCGATGGGGCCGTGGGACGTATCTCCACTCACCATCAAACTGTATCCAGGCCGAGGTTCTCCTCGGAAACTCTCAGCGGAGAGAGATTCATCATCAATAATCACGTCTTGACCACCTGCAAGTTGACCAATCTGTGCCTCTGATAGCCCCAGTTCTATTGCACGCTCTCGATCAAATCGACCCGCCTTCCCATTCGACTCGAAGTGATAGCCACACGAGGGGACACCGTGGTGTGTGGGAACGATGGTCACGGTCACCCCTTCAAGAGGTTGAATTGGAGATTTGAACGGCTGATCATCCTCTATTGGAAGAAGAACCCAATCAATCTTGTAGGATGCATCCTCATCTTTGGTTCCAATAGCTTGCCATTGTGAAAATAGAATAGCAAAATCTGTCGAAGATATTCCACTATCCACCGGTGGTGCTTCGCCGGGGTGCTGCGTGGCCCAATCAATGGCAGCCCGTGTGGATGGCCCCATGACTACCATGCGATTGCGGCGACCATCCAAATCCAGTGTCTGTAACAATGGCAACAGGCCCCAAGTGTGGTCCAGATGACCGTGGGTCAGAAAAATCGCGCGCACGCGAGAGATACGAGTTCGATTTTCTAACCCACTTGATTTGAGAGTACGATTGTGATCCAACATACGTTTCTGCATACCTTCGCCACAATCGATGAGAGCGAGGCCACCGGGAGTATTCAGCACTGAGCCTGAGACAGATCGGCCATGGGCGAAACGGGCACTAGACGTACCCAGCACATGCAACTCAAACACTGATATCCCTCACGCATCAACAGAACGACACCCGCTTTCGCAGGTAAAGCCCAACCTTCTGGGGAAACCCATCCCATTTCAAGGGTTCACTGGTTCACGAGGAATGGGTGTGGGTGGAAACCACCGCAATAAAACGACATCTTCGACCGCTCTAACCCATCGCCAAGGAATGGCAACATGAATGCGATCCTCGACTAAATCAGCGGGAGGATTGGTGACAAACAGATGCGTGCAGGTCCATTCGGTCGAATCGACCACAGTATCGTGAACTGTGCCTAGAAATCGGCCGTCAGGCAATATGACAGGCATACCGCGAAGTTCGGATACAACGGCTTCTCCCATCAACGAGCGGTGAGATGGGGCTGCCCATCAACCTTCGGCCTGAAATCAGGCTTACTTGCCACGGTTTTGGTGTGCCTTGAGGGACGGACGGAGCTTCTCAGCACCCTTGCCCTTGTTGCGCAGACCACGACCGCGCTTGCCAGCGCTGGTCTTGCCACGGTATACGCGACCGGAGTGTCGACTTCCGGTAACCCAACCGAGATGCTTGTCGTTCTGAATCGAAGGATGGGATGGATCGATGAGAATACATTCGTAAAACTTGTTCTTTCCGTCTTCGCCAACCCAGTATGAGTTGAGAACCTCAAGGTTCGGGAATTTGCGTGCGACGCGCTCCTCAGCGATTCGCTGAATGCTCTTGGCCATGGTGATTTTCTTCATACCCATCTTGCTGGGTTTTCGCTTCATGTTGATCTTAGACTTGCGCAATCCACCACGGCGAACTCGTGTTCGAACCATGACAACTCCTTGCTTGGCCTTGTAGCCCATTCGACGGGCAGCATCCAAGCGAGTCGGACGCTCGATTCGGTTGATGACCGGATCGCGACGCCACTCTGCCATACGGTTACGGCGGTAATCCTGAGGAATGGAATCTTTGGGACGCTTCCACGTCTCGCGAACGGCGTGATATAGTGAACGAGCCATGGTAGTCACCCTTTGAAGCGTTCCGCCGACCTGCTCCCCCTATATGAGCGTCCCGCTGAATCCGAAGACCTCCCGTAGGGAGGGAAGTGGTCCGAGGTGCCGGATTTGAACCAGCGATTCCCTGATGGCTGCCTTATCTACAACCGTGGATTTCACGTCTACAGTCAGGTGCATTGGCCAGGCTATGCTAACCTCGGGTATTGAACCGCCCAACGTCCACGGCTATTTGTGCGTAGCGCAACAATTCTGGGCTTACAAACAGAGTCGGAAATTGGGGTCCCTAAGCAGGCTTGAACCACGATAGTTAATACGAGGTGCAAGACGAACTCGACATAACAGGTGTAACCTGTGGTGGATACCATGGATGGGGAACAAGTGACTGAAAAGGGGTCTGGGACTCCGCTAGGACCAGCCTACGAAGAATTGGTGGGCGAATTGAAGCGCGACTTGAATAGCAATCAATCCACAGCATTGCTCAACGAGGATGTCTCCAATTTTGGTGTCCCTGATCCACGAATTCTCATCTGCGGTTGTGGCGGTTCAGGCAACAACACGATGAACAGAATCACCCATCTTGGCGTTGAAGGTGCCATCACAGTCGCCATCAACACCGACAAGCAACATCTTGACCACACCCGAGCTCTGCAGAAACTGCTGGTCGGGCGTCACATCACCCGAGGATTGGGTGCTGGAGGTGACCCTTCCACCGGACGAAAGTGTGCCGAGGCGGGACGAGACGTCATTTCCCAGATTGTCTCTGGAGCAGACCTTGTTTTCATCACTGCTGGACTAGGCGGTGGAACTGGAACCGGAATCGCACCGATTGTGGCGGAGGAAGCCAAGCGTTCCGGTGCATTGGTGGTCGCTGTAGTGACCACGCCTTTCCAAGTTGAGCGACGTCAGAGAATGCTGCGCGCTCTGGAAGGATTGGAAGCGCTGCGCCAAGAAGCAGATGCCGTGCTGGTTCTGGACAACAACCGACTCCTGCACTATGTGCCCAACTTGCCTTTGGACGAAGCCTTCAGCATCATGGACCAATTGATTGCTGAAATCGTCAAGGGAATTGTCGAAACAATCACCCTGCCCAGCCTCATCAATCTCGACTTCGCAGATGTTCGAACCATCATGAAGGGTGGCGGCGTCACCATGATGCTGTATGGTGAGAGTGACCGTGGCCCAGAAGAGGTCGTTCACGAATCGCTGAATCATCCCTTGTTGGACATCGA
>JAPKFG010000050.1 GCA_028821675.1 Candidatus Poseidoniales archaeon | reverse complement strand
GATGTTTCTAACAATTCAACCACACTTTCTGTTGGAGGAGATATGACACAGATTCAAGTTGTCGAAGTTTACACTGCGACCTGGTGTCAAAATTGTGTATATTCGGAACACGCCCTCATGGATGCTCTTGAAAATGAATCGGCAACCGTTCTTGTTCATCATCGATTCATCGACGAGGCGTCAGACCCATTTGGAACACTGGCAGGAGATGAGCGTTGGATTGACCTGTATGGTGAAACCAGTGCACAGGTTGCGAGTGGTTTGGAGAGGGCTGCACCAACGGTCGTTTTCGATGGATATCGATTTGTGGCAGGCAGCGCTCCACAAGGAGAATCCTTAGAATCAGATTATGCATCGTTGTTCGCAGATAAGCACGAGTACAGATCATGGAATGGCATTGAATCAGATTTCACCTGGACTGGAGATAACAGTACTGGGATACTCACATGGAAAATGGATGTTCACCCTGATGAGCCAGAGTGGATGTCATGGAGGCATCGCTTGATGGTTGTAGAGCATTCAGCCTATTTCCCTGAAGGCGGAAATGGAATGGAACATTATGACGACATCGTCCGTTCTGTGGTTGAACTCAATGCAACATTACAAGATAATGGGAATGAGTGGGGAGGCGAGCAAGAAATCACCCTCCCCGCCGCTTATGATGGAGATGATCTGTCATTGGTCGTCGTGCATGAATGGGATCAAACACGACCTATCATCGAACCGGAACCTGAACCCGATGCAGGCTTATTGCCGGGCTTCTTGGCCCCCCTCGGTCTCATCGCACTAGGTGCTGCTGCATTGGTTCGTAGAGATTGAATGAAGCCAATGCTTCAAGAACCCCCGCGAGAACCTAGAACGCTCACGGGGGCGTCGCCATGGATTTCGAATTGACTTTGGAACATACTCCTCCGGGCTCGTTTCCCGAGTGGCTATTCCATCAATTGCAAGATCAAGTTCTTCTTCCAACCATGGAACCGCTTTTGGTTATCCATTCATCTGATGCTTCTAGGACTGAGTTACTGTCCCGATTGGAGGCTTCTGAAATTGGCCCCATCGACCGTTCACGACATCACACCTTGGCATCACTGTGGAAATCGCTGCATGCCGATCTGCGCCTGCCTCGCTTGCTGTCATCCAGTGCAGCTGCCAACAGATTACTACACTCCGAATGTGAACAGGCGGCTCGTGAAGGTGACTTTCCACTCTTACATCCGACACCAGAACATCGTTGGGGCGAAGGGCGAACTCGTGCGCTAACCCGCTTAGCTCGCACTTTCGATGTCGAAAACATCCGTTCATGGGATGGCCCAGGAATCGTTGGATTCAATAAACGCCTCAAGCGAATGGGCAAGAAAATGAATGGGATGCATCCATTGCTTCACCACCGAACCATCATCGATACTTTGGAGGATAGTGATTCGACACCGTTCACCATTACAGGAATTGCTGGCATTGTCATCATGGATCAGATGCCGACATTGTCACAGAGTGATAGACGCCTGTTGTTGTCATTGAATCGATTCAGTCACATTCACCAATTGTGTCAGCATGGTGACGCTCCGATTGGAAATTATCGAATGGGATTCCATGGAGCCATTCTAGAGGATGTCCATCCAGTCACAGAAGAAACAATGCCGACCTGGCTTCAACCCCACGAAATTTGGCAACCTACACCATGCGATCAATTCGTTCATCGAGTCTTGGTTCCACGAGGTGGCCTCGGCATTCCAGCCACACTAGAGGTTCTACGAGATTGGGTACAATCGGCTGATTCTCATGCTCGTGCGCTCATCATTGATCCAGGTTGGAAGAATCGTGCTGAACAATGGAGACGTGGCTTGGCTGAAGTTGGTTTGCGACTATCCAGAGACACCACGGCTCTCAAGGCAGCTCCATCCATTCATTGGTTGGGTGAGACCGCATCGATTGGCCAAGGTCCTGAGGCATGGTCAATGTCTAGAATCCGTGGACTGGGTACTCAACAGAGTTTACGATTCATCAGTGAATGGCTTCACCATACCCCACATCCAGATCACAGTGATTGGGTGCCTGGGATGGATGCTAATCGATTGGAAGGTCTGGCTCGTTCGTGGCACATTTTAGGGGGTCATGGCGCATTGTCTAGGTGGTTGCGTGCCCTTGCATCACCCTCACATCCAGCTCCATGGGAAGATCGCGATGAAGCGGGTCGGCGAGCCGAATGTACGCAGTGGTGGTTTCTTTCTCTTCTGTCACGATTGTCACCTCTTCTCAGTTCAGGTGAACGTGCGTTGTTGGATGAAACCGCATTGTCTGTTGGTTGTTTCACTGGAGCGCAGTTACCCTTGCCCCCGGCGGCAAACGATGGGGATCAGTGGATTTCACACCTCCTCGCTAATATCGATTGGGAATCGATGCAGACCGAAGCAGGTTCACTCCAACGCCTTCTTGAGGAATACACCCATTACCGCTCATCTCAGTTAACGTTGGAACATTCAATTGTATCAATCGGCCCAAAATGGGCTGAACAATTCCTTTGTCTGATTGAAGACATGGAAGCCCCGACAAAGATTGAGGCCGGAGATCAGATTCAGATTCTTACACCAGCAGAGGCTCTCGGTGTCACTGCTGACATCATTATTCTCACGCACCTTACCAATTCTGGTTGGGCATTGCGCACTGAAAAATTGCCGTGGTTGGATGAGGCCACTTGTAAGGAGTTGAATCTGTGTCGCCCCGATGCTCCTCTCCGCGATGCTCGTCACGCTCTACATCACTTGATGCATGCTTCGTCAACGGTGATAATTATCGATGGCTCAGGACTTGATGAAGATTGCCAACCCGCAGCACCGATTGCAGAATGGTTCTCCCTTCACGGGGGTGCGGATTCTGCAGAATTGGTTCTACATCCCTCATTCATGACAGATTGGTCAACAGCGGCAAGTGAACGAACACGGGGTCATCACCTCGCCTGGTTTCCGTCCACCATCGAAATGATTCGAAACGACGGTCCTGCTCGGGCAGAGATTCATCTCTCAGGACGTAGCATTCGAGACAATCGTCAGCGTGTCGGCCTTTCACTTCGTGCTTCTCATCAACCAATTTCTCCACCCCTACGCCCAGAATCAATTTCACTTCCCTTGGATACATCATTGATGCAGGATAGACTTCGTCGACAACCCACTCAGGTTCAGTCAGACGAAGAATACCTTGGAATGGAATTGCATGACCGTTATTGTGGTGTTGGAAGCATGAAAATAGTCCCTACGGGAGCCGGCGCCCCTGGTGAAATCACTCCGCGTGATGCCGCTTCTTGGCCAGTTCTAGGTGGTAAATCAGGTCGCTCCCATCTTCTGGCTAATGATCCACGTCCATTGGCTCCAATTTCTACATCCTTGCCCGTTTTTGATCAGAGACATGGCCTCACTGGGGGTGCCAAACATACACGAACACGCTGGTCAGCTAGTCGATTGCAACGCTGGCAGGCCTGTCCTAGGCAGGGGTGGTTAGAGCGTCGTCTCAATGCCGGAAGACTTGAGCAACAGAACGAAGATCTCGATGCCCGGATTCGTGGTGATTTGGTTCATGGTTCGATGGGTACCTTGTTCGAAAATGTGTTCACCTTACACGAGCACACTGAGCGCTCCTCAGTTGGTGCTAGTTCTTTGGCCAATATGGGTTTATCAATGGAAGATTTGTTCGCCTACATATTGGATTACGTCGGTCGTCGTGCACCATGGTTGGAGAGAGAAGACGCCACTGCATCCCAGCGACGACATGATCTCGTCGGATTAAATCGAAAACCATGGATGGATTGGCTTGCATCACCCAAACCTATGCCACCTTCCGGGAGATTGGGTAATCTTCTCTTGGCCGAATTAGAGTTATACAATTCGATTCCAATTTCCATTGAATGGTCTCTGAATGGACTCGACGTTGAACATCCAGATGGACGAACCATGCAATTGACTGGTTTCATCGACAGGGTCGATGTCTTCAATCCCCCAATCGACGAGGAAGGCGATGAAACCGTTGCACCCTTGGATTGGTCTAAAGATTCCAAGTGGAAACCGAAACGCCTCATTCTTATTCGCGATATAAAATCGGTCGATGGTCCCAAAGCAGCGAGGATTGGAGAACGTCACCGAAAGGCGCTGTTTGATGAATTGCAACTTGGACTCTATGCTCGTTCATGGGAAATCGCTCATCCAGGTGATCTTGTCATCGGTGCCGGCATCTCAGAAGTGGGTTCTTTCACAAACCACAGTTTAGAGATTAGTCCAGCATTTACAGAATTGTTAGATGAGAATGGAGTTGGTGACATCACGACATTCACTCATGACACCCATCGACTGCCAGATGAAGAGTCAGAAGCCTCCAGTGACCCATTTCGTGCATGGATGCGAGAGCGATTGACGACCGCATTTGATGTCGCAGATGCTGCCAATTCTGGACGTGTCCATGCAACCCCTGAGGAATATGTCTGTACTTGGTGCAAGGTGAAGGAAGCTTGTGGATTGGCCCCCATCGTCGGAGGTGACTCGACATGGAACTGAACGTGGGTCAACGTCTTGCTCTTGCCATTGATATGCATCTAATCTTAGATGCAGGTGCTGGGACTGGGAAAACTCAGAGTATCGTTGGGCGTACTATCGAGCACTATCTTTCCATTGATCAACGAGCCACGCGATTGTTACCAGCCGGCCCACGGCCCAATCCCTTGGGTGCAGGTGCATTGAGAATCGGCTTGGCAGAGCGTGAAGATTTGACCCAATGGCAAGGTCTGTTGCCCAGCGAAGTTGTGGTCTTGACATTCACAACCAGAGCCGCAGAGGAGATGCGACATCGCCTTTGGAAAGAATTGAATCGCTTGCGCCCAGGTCCGACCCGGGATGATGGTGGTAATCGTAGAGATTCACGTGTCACACATGAGGGCCTCATCGATCAATTGACTGCCATGCTTGAAGATGCCCCAATCGGTACAATAGATTCCTTCTTATCACGCCTAATCGCACCATGGAGAGCCGATTTATCCGAGAGACCAACTGACGAAGTCGTGAATAATGCTGACCGTCAAGTATTGCTCGGACTCGCTCTGGAGGGTCTCTGGAGATTGCGATCAGCCGGCGATGCTGTGGCAGCCGGCGTATCTGGTGAAAGAGCTCCACAATTGATTGCAGCCCGTGACCGTCTAGCCCGTCGATTTGGCAGTCGACATACGGTTAGAACAGTTCTCTCGTCATTGTTATCAAATCGCGTCTTTGTCGACACGGTTGCTCGTCGTCTTGAATCCAATGGACAGGTTGAACCCGATGATGTTCGGCGTTTGATCGAAGGCATATTGGCCCCTGCCAATCTGCCTTTCGACACATTTGTCAATGAGATTCACCAAGCCTGTTTGTCATGGGTTGACCATGTTCGAACGCATGGAAATAATCTCGACGTGTCCAATGCGTTGAGCGGAGGAACAAGATTCCAAACGCTGGTCGATTTGGTTGACTATGGCCCCCCCTCGACCCTTTGGGATCGTTGGTTGTGGTTGCATGCTCTGTGCGTGACGACCTGTACCACTGCATCCCATCACAAATCAAAGGTGAGTGCCTTCAGCCGTGGAAATCTTGCAAATTCAAATGAATGGCCTCGTGGCATATCAACATGGGGTGGGGTCAAGGATACGACTGCAAAGGAAGTTGCCAAGAATCTTGGTGATGTAATTACGAATTTGTGGAATGAAGTCGCTGGGCGCTCTTTCAGACCTCTTGCTCGCGCCCTATTCCTTCTCGATGAAACATCATTCCCCGTACCACATATGCCAGCAGCAGCAGGCTTGCTTCCACACCGTATTCAGTCTCCACTCCCTCATGCATCGCCTGGGGACTCACTGACGTTCGGCATCGAAGAAGAGGCATGCCATCTCCAAGACATGCTTCTCTGCCATCGCTCTCTACTTGACATTCTACATGAACTCAAGGTTCGAGATGGCGTACATGAATTCGATGATGTATCCTCGCTCGCTGCGGATCTTCTACTGGCTCGTTGCCCTCGGATTATGCGAGCACATTACCCCATCGAGGTAGTTCGAGCATTGGATTCCTTACCTGTTGATTCGTGGAGTGATGAACACATCTTGACGGCTCTAGCATTAATGGAAGGATTCGCCCGTGACCCCCAAGCGTCGGGGTTGGATGCCAAAGAGACCGCACGATTGTTGGATGATCTCCAGATTCGTTATGCACGATTGCGCGATATTCGTTCACGTTACCGAGCGTTCATCATCGATGAAGCCCAAGACAATTCAGCGCAGCAGTGGCGATTGTTGGGCCGTCTCTGGGGCCAACGTTCTCTACCCGAAGGTCATCCTTCACCCGAGACCCCTTGGGAGCCGACCATATGTTGTGTCGGAGATCGAAAACAGAGCATCTATGCCTTCCGTCAAGCGCAAGTGTCTGGGTTCGTTGATTTTGGCCGTGCATTGAGGCTCACCAATGAGCATGAATTACACAGTCTACCTGCTCTCACACGTGCGCCCGAACTTCGTCGTGAAAACGCTGCTAGGGACCCCAGATATGGCGCCGATGGAGGTTTTGCCACAGCATCAGATTTACCCGAATCCAGAAGCAAGGCTGAAGGTGCATGGGTTCGCTTCGATCAAGTCGAAAAAGGCAGTACCAAACCAGTTGATGCCACTGCCAGAGCACAAGGACATGTCGAATTGGTCGTCAATTATCGAACGGCTGGAGATCTATTGCACAGAATGAATGATTGGTGGGAGGATATCTTTTCTCCAGATCACGACCGTTTCCCGGGGGATTGGTATGCACGCCCACAGAGCCTCATCCCCGCTCGTGCCAAAGCTGAAGGCCGCTTTGAATGGCTTGCCCCCGCTCGAATTACGGGGAGCGGCCATCCTAGCACGGATCTCACAACCTCCCTGGATCCATTCAGTTCAGGAACATCCAAAGAAATGGAAAATGCATTGATTGCAGCACGAATTCGAGCTCTCATCGATGGGGAACAGACGAGAGTTGGTGAGACTAAGCAACCCACCATGGAGCCATTGAATCCCGGTGAAATCCTCGTTCTATTGCCCAGTCGTTCAAATCTCGATGATTTGATGTCTCGTCTAGAAGCGGCTGGTATTCCAGCGATTGCAGACAAAGAGGGCGGACTTCTACTTCGCCCAGTCATCCGTCCGTTGCTGGGTCTGCTTGAATGGATGGCTCGTCCATCAAGTCGTCATGCTGCAGCCACCGTTGCTCGTTCATGTTTGGTTGGACTCGATGATGAGCAGATGCAGGCTTTCCTTGGCGGTGCTACGATTGGTGAGAACCTAATCCAACGGCTTGCAGAGCAGTTGCCCGTGGGTCCTCATCGAACTCTAGTCGAGCGTTGGCAGTATCACGCCTCAAACGGCACAGTCTCCACCGCCTTACACTCTACACTTGATTACAGTGATTTGCTACTGGCCCATCCGCGTTCTTCTGAACGCAGCGATGCCGAGCAGTTCCTCGATTTGATCGAGTCCCAGTCCAGTGAAGTGGGTGGGGACCCAATTCTACTTGCAGATCGCATCTCCCATCTCTCTGACGTTGCTGGTCGTGACATTATTTCGGCTGGAGTGTCTACAGCAGACGCCGTACAAGTGATGACCATTCACGGTGCCAAGGGCCTTCAGAAGCGTTGTGTAATCGTCGGTGGTTTGTTCAGCGAAGGTCAAGGGAATATTAGTCACGACCTGCGCAGTCGTGTGATTGCAACCCCCAGCATATTCTCTTCGAATCCACGACCATGGCTGACTGAATCGAACGTTGAAAGCGGAGTTTGGACGTTGGCAAGAACACTACAAGAGGCCCAGATTCAGGCTGAAGCACGCCGCTTGTTCTACGTCGCTTGCACACGTGTCAAAGACATCCTCATTCTAGCGGGAGCCCCCTCTGATACCGAAGCTATAGGCCATCACATTTCGATGAAATTACGATCTTTGCCAATGCCTACCTTTGGTCACATGTGGTTTGACGCGTTGGGGTGGCAACCCGATGAAGATGGCCGCCATTCCATCGACTCGAGTTCACTCCCATTCGCTGTGCATCATCATGTATCTGAACTTGGAGAGGATAGCACGACATATAGCCCTCTAGTTCGATTATCACGAATTGATGAGGCTGCCCGCATTGCGTTTGAAGACATCGAATCTACGCCGAACTTAGAAGTACCCGTTCGCAGTCGAAATCTTCGAATCTCGCCGCATCAACTTGATGCAGCTGCATCTTGCCCACGTCGTCATTGGTTATCGACACGAGGAGGTCTCTCTCCTGAAGCGATCCGCCTCAATATATCGTCTGAACATCCAAATGATACCGCAGCGGCGAATGTTGGTTTGCCACCCGCCAATGTTATCGGTTCCATCTTCCATCGTCTGGTGGAAGTCGGCCTTGCTAACCCAGGTTCGCCTAGCGACCCAAGTGTGCCGTTGCCATCTCAATGGATTGAGCCCAGTTCAGATCGACTTGGAAATCTCGATGTCATCGCATCTGTACTTGAGGAATTGATGCCTCCTGATGCCGATTCGGACGCTGTTACAGATCTGATGAAGAAAATGTCCAATCGTATCCGCTCTGGCCCACTTGGTCAACTCACTTCGGGTGAAGCGTGGAATGGTGAAGTCGTTGAGGGCCTGAGAACAGAATGGCCCTTTAGCCTCCGCTATGCTTTCGATGTGGAATCCACGGATGATATATGGACGCCGAATGGAACTCAAATATTGGCTTCAATCAATCGTTTTGTATTCAGTAGTAATGGAATCGCTGACCTCGTTCTATGTACAAAATTAGAAGATGGTTCAGGTGCAATTCGCGCGATTGATTTGAAGACGACCGCAGCTGCTCACCTCTACGCAGGATGGAGCCATCCGTTGCTTGAAGCAGATGGTGATTATCGCCATCCAGCTGAGGAAGATTTACTCAAACAATATCGAATGCAACTTGCATTGTACACGTTGGCCCTTTCTCATCAAGAGTGTGCTCGAGAAAATACCCCCTCTGGTGCCCGTCGCGTGTTACCTCCAGCTATTCTTTCTGCTACAACGGGCAGACTGATTGTCATGACTGAGGATGAGATTGCAATGGCGATTGAAGATCTCGACATATTGCTCAAGGGACTTGCAAAATTGGCGCTCTGCGGTGAGGATGAAGCAGCCCCTCCAAGATTGTCTGGTGATGCATCTCATGTTTGCGCTAAATGTCCATTTTCGATGGGGGATATTCGATTGTGTGCACCTGAAGGCGAACCCCTTGGGCTGCAGCCCAGAGATGAGTCTGCATAAGAGCAGTACTTTTGCAGTCAACCGGTCTCGCGCAGCCATGACGAACGTGGATTTGGCAGCGATTCATGCTTGGGTTGAGGAACAATGGGAATCTCACGCGCTTTCGAGTCTCGCTGATTTTATCGAAATCCCTGCCCTTTCTCCAGCCTTTGATGATGAATGGGCTGCCAATGGTTACCTTGACGACACCATCGATCTCTTCCTTGGCTGGCTGGGTACATTGCCGATGGAAGGAATGTCCTGCAATGTTCATCGTCTTGAGGGACGAACCCCCGTGCTCACAATTACAATCGAGGGCACAGGAGATGGCGAAGTTCTATTCTACAGCCATCTCGACAAACAGCCTCCTTTCACTGGATGGTCCGAGGGTAAAGGACCTTGGATTCCGGTTCGGGAAGATCCTTGGCTATTCGGACGAGGTAGCGTCGACGATGGTTATGGTGGATATCTCAGTATACTCTCTATTCTAGCCTTGCAGCAGCACGGTATTTCTCATCCGAAAGCCACCTTTCTCATCGAAACATGTGAGGAATCAGGTTCCTTTGATCTCCCTGCATATCTTGACGAATTGTCCGATGTTCTCGGTACGCCTGACCTTGTGGTCGTCATGGATTCAGGTGCAGGCGATTATGAGCGTCTGTGGGTGACTACGAGTCTGCGCGGCTTGGTCGGTGGTACACTGAAGGTTGGAGTCAGTCAAGAAGGCGTCCACTCAGGAATGGCTGGTGGAATCATCCCATCTTCTTTCAGAATCGCTCGCTCTATCATCAGTCGAATAGAAGACGAATCGACAGGTGAAGTACTGTTGCCTGAACTCAGTATCAATATCTCTGATGATATCCGTGAAGAAGCCCAAGGGATTGCCAATGTTCTCGGCGAGAAGGTGTGGACTGATCTCCCGGCTCTAGATGGCGTGGAACCTCAAACTCCAGGATTGGCAGAAATCATCCTTTCCGGTAATTGGCGTCCTTCACTCTCAGTGACTGGTGCTGATGGAATGCCGGCATTGAAGGATGCGGGAAACGTGTTGCGAACCCATACTTCGTTGAAACTCAGTATGCGAATTCCTCCAGGCGTTGATGCGAATGTTGCCGAGGCTGCCATGACCTCTGTTCTAGAGTTAGATGCCCCGCATGGGGCTCATGTTTCGTTTACACCCGATGCTGCCGCTAATGGGTTTTCAGCCCCTCTAATGGATCCAACCTTCCGTGAGGCTCTCAATACGGCTAGCCTTGCGACATTCGGAAATCCGATGCAAGTGTTCTTTGAAGGAGGTACCATTCCATTCCTAGCGATGATGCAAGAGAAGTACCCCAATGCGAACTTCCTCGTTACAGGAAGTCTGGGGCCGGGAGGAAATGCCCACGGACCGGACGAAAAGTTGCACATTCCGGCGACAAAAGCGGTGACAACGTGTCTAGCAGCCGCTATCGCTTCCCTGAATACATGACAGTACTTTCGGGAACACGTAGTGTTCCCTTGCTTTCTATGCTCTTTGGGGAGCGAGTTATAAGACGGAGTTAGTGGTGGGACACGCCGAGGGATACGATGTCTGACGAAGATGACGATTCTGGAACGCTCAGCCCAGAGTTGAGTATACGACAGTTGGAAGAGCGCCTAGATCAGGAGACTTCGCGTCTCAAGATGCTCTATGATGCCTATGAGCAACAAGAGAAAGAAATCGTTGGCCTGAAGGCTGAGATTGAAGTTCTTGAGAAGGAAGTCATCGACAAAGAAATTGACAGAGAAGGATTAGAACAACTCCTCTCGGAGAAGGACAATCGTGTGCGTGACCTCGAACTAGACCATGCAAAGGCAACCAAGCGTGTTGAGCATTTGGAGCCTGAACTTGCGAAGATGGAAGAGAAATACACTCGCGAAAAGGAGCGCCTTGCTCGTGTCTTTGAAATCGCAGAAGAACTCGACGGCGACCTTCGTCTTGCAGTAGCTGAAATGAAAGCTCGCGACGATTGGTATGTTGACCACATGCAAATCTTTGAGGATCTGAATCGTGCAATCAAGACCCGTTATGATATGATTGAGAACGCGGTCGAAGCTGAACGCAAGTCTTCACATATGCAGCGTGCTCTCAAAGACCGGCTCGATGAGATTCTCAATGCCGATGACGGGGATGCAGCCGATATGGTCAAGGGTATAGCAGACGATCTTGAAGATGATGGTGTACTCAATCGCTCTAATGAAGAAGAGGAATGAGCCAATCGCTCACTCAGGCTTGGAACCGTCTGCTTTGCGGATGCATTTGGCTGGGATTCCACCCCACACTTCGCCCGGTGGGACCTCAGTAAATTTGGGGAGTACGGCCTTGCTTGCGACTACGGCTCCATCTCCTATCACACATCCGGGATTGATTTGAGCCATTGTCCCGATGACGACTTTTGAACCGATTTTTACCTTGGCGAGATGGATTCCATCTCTTTCAAACAGGTGACCATTGATGACAGCATCTCCACCAATGATGGTTCCCGCGCCAATCTCGACCATGAAACAGTCGTTCACACTTGGGGAGTTGATTTGTGCACCTTTGCCAATTTTGCACCCCATCATTCCATAGTAAATGTTCGCGACGAACGATGGCACCATCCATTGTAGAGATGGCAACGCAAGTCGATGGAACAATGCCAGAAAGCCCCAGCGAATACTCAACCAACTTTCAACCGGTGCCTTTGCCTCCTCTAGGCTCGGTCGCATCAACATCCCTAGAATTCCGAGCATGAGGAGATCGGCTATGCACCAGAGCATGGCTCCGATGCCGAGGGATGCACCCAAGGCGAGCAATTGTTGCCATTCAACCCAGCCTGCAGTTGCATCACTGACTTCCCAGAACAGGTAAATTCCAGGAACGGCCGCCAAACCCCACAACACGAA
>JAPKFG010000133.1 GCA_028821675.1 Candidatus Poseidoniales archaeon | reverse complement strand
GATCAAATCCAGAAATAGTCACATCACTGCTCATAATGTTGAATCCACCATAACCTCCTCGTAAATCGACGATACTTTCAGAAGAATCCCCTGCTTCCCTCTGCAGTGCACTGTTTCCTTCCTGAGCCCCATTAATGGTCAGTGGGTGATTAATTCCGATTGATGAAGTTAGAACATACGTTCCATTTGCCACCTCAATCGAATCACCTGATACTGATGCTATGACTGCGTCATTGATTGAGCAATAGGGATTTGAGTTGGTACCATCGCCAGTATTTGGGCAATTTGAAGAATCCACATAGAGCGTTGTTTCGCCTTCCGCAGAAACGCTTGAGAATAGAAAAACGGTAGGTGTGATGAAGGCACAAACCAAGACCATTGCAAGGATACGTTTCCGTACCTCACCCTTTGCAGGCATATTGTTGCCGAGATGCTTCCACTGTATAACGATGGGGAACAAATTAAACTTTCAATAATTCATCTATGCCTTTTCTGTAGGCCTCTTGTGCGCCATCAGACACACTTATGACTAGTTTTCATCTGGTGCAGTCATGGGCTTCTTCGATACGATTAGTCGTGGCTGGAAAATGAGTAAATTGAGCATGGTTGTAGTCAAACATGACCCCGAACTGATGTTTTATGTAGCCTTGAGCGGTATTTTTAGTATTCTAGTTTTCATTGGTATGGCGATTCCAGAGATTCTAGAGATGTCATGGATTTATGATGAGAACGGAGCGATGACTCCGGCTTACATGGCTTTCATTTTCCTTGGATACATGGCCCTCAGTATCATTGTCACATTTTGGAATAGTGCAATCATCGCCAACGCACACATTCGATTGTCGGGAGGTGACCCAAAATTCACCGATGGAATCTCAGCTGCAATGAAGCGAATTCATATCATCATCGCCTGGGGTATTATTGCCGGAACCGTCGGCCTTCTACTGAAAATGTTGAATACAGCAGCAAAGAATCAGAAGAATCCCGGCCTTGCAATTCTTGCCTCAATTCTCTCCTTCATTGGTGCGGCAGTTTGGTGGATGATGTCGTTCTTCATCATCCCACATTTGGTCATCGAAGGCCAAGGCATCGGGGATGCCATGCGATCAAGCAAAGACATGTTCTTCAAGCGATGGGGGGAGAACGTGGTATCCGGATTGGGAATCGGAATGATTGCCGGTTTTGTGGGATTCGTCATCATCATATTCTCGGTTGGCCTGATGGTCGTGATGGGAGACCTGTGGTACATTGGCCTCATTATTGGCGGCGCAGCGATGACCATTCTGATTTGTTGGACAAGTGCTGCCGAGCAGGTTGCAGTTGCTGCTCTCTATCTGTATTCAAAGAATGGATTCATGCCCGAGATTTACCAAAACAACGGCATGTTCGAATTCAAATTACCAACGGCAGACGAACTCGCTTGATATCGAAACCGGGAGGATCAATCGATGAGTGAGTTGGGTCATTGGCCAATCAGCGTCGAAATTGCCGTTCAATGGGGTGAAATGGATGCACTCAATCATGTCAATAACACCGTATTCCTCAGATGGATGGAGACAGCCAGAATGAACTATTTCATTGATTGCGGATTTGCTGAACTGTACGAATCAGAAGGTATCGGGCCGATTCTGGCCAACATCAATGTGGATTACATCAAGCCGGTCGAATTTCCTGACACAGTCACTATTCACAACACCATCACTCGAATCGGCAACGCTTCATTTGAGATGGGGTATCGAATCACCAGTTCCGCCATGGGTGGCGCAACCGTCGCTACTGGAACCGCATCTTGCGTAGTCTTCGATTACAAAGAAGGAAAGAGTACTCCGTTGCCAGACACATTGCGAGCCTCAATTCTTGAATTCGAAGATTCCGGAAACGCCTGAAGGAACTAGTAATAACGTAGAACATTGTGTCAATATCATGCGTATTGGATGCCTCATCCTCACTGTGTTAATGCTCACATCGACGATTCCATTGTCGATGCCTGCCGTGGGTGATGCACGAAATAGCCATTCCAATTCGGATAATCCCGCTTCTGATCAGTTTGGAGATGGTTTCATCGAGACCATCATTGCTACGAGTTCAGATAATTTGAATGTCCCCCGTGACCTTGAATTCCACCCTAGTTCATCTCGTCAAAACGAACTATGGGTCGTCAACCAAGCCACAGACAGCATCACCATTATTTCCAACACGGGCCAATCGGGACAATCAAGCCAGAACCGACAAGATGCTTACGCGTATCACTTCATGGAAGAGGTTGGTGCGATTGCCTTTGGTCAACAGCACTCCGAGTTTGACTACATCTTTGCCACTGCCCAAGAAACCCGTAATACGTACAATGGCCAGTCAGCACCAAACAATTTCATGGGCCCAGCAATGTGGCCCTCTTCACTCTCACATTTTGCTGTGGAGAATCAGAATAATGGGAATGGAAGGCTGGGAAGCCACTTAGATATGTTACATGAAAGTCCGAATGGGATGGGTATCGCTCACGATTCTGGAAATGCCTATTGGTACAATGACG
>JAPKFG010000132.1 GCA_028821675.1 Candidatus Poseidoniales archaeon | reverse complement strand
TCATTTGAGACGAAAATCGTTCCAGCCGCCTGATTGAAATCAATTCCATCTCCATGTGTGGAGACGATTGTCGGCTGACCGGCAGGACTCACGACCATTGCAGCACTTGGTAGGCTGCCGAAATCGTTCATGCCCCAAGGAGCGATTGAAGTGAGAAGTTCATTCGCGCGCTCATAGTGATAGTAACCCTCATCTGTGTCCAGAAGCAGTTGAGTACGCCCCTGGGCATCCACTGCGAGGTCAAGGTCGCTGACGGTGAAGTCGAACGGCAAATCGGAGAGTTCCCAATCGCGGGTTTCCATGATGACGATCGAGCCACCGGTGGTGGTTCCATCATTCATGCGTGTAGTGCTGGCGTAGATGAACTCGTGAGTTCCATCTCTGTCAGCATCTCCGCCAACCGATAAGATGCGGCCGAGTTGGGAATTGGCTCCTTCGTTGCGAGTATAGAAATCGGCAGTAGAATCAACCAAATCGCTCCCATTTGTACCGGGTACGAGTTCAATTTCACCCAGAATGTTGCCGATGAGGAAATCATTGATTCCGTCGTCGTTGATATCGCCAGCTGTCTGAATGTTCCAACCCCAACCGTCGCTTGTATCCATCAGCGTAGTCGGATTGACAGAATAGCCACTCGGACCTCCATGGAAAATCCACAAACTGTCGTTGAACATCTCGCTCACTGCAAGGTCATCATATCCATCGCCATTGACATCGCCAAGTGCGCTCAGTGAATTGCCAAACAAGGTCCACTGATCCATCATCGACCATGTGCGGTTTGCAGTCGATGAAATGCCGTTGGCACTACCGTGGTGGGCTTGGGCACTGCCACGACCGGACAATGCGGTCTGTTCCATTGAACTGCCAATGACAATGTCATCGTAACCATCACCGTTGGCATCACCAACACCGAGGATGGCATAGCCAAGAATGAGGTCATCTTCGTGACCCTCAATGATGGTCGCTGCAGATTCAAGCGTTGTATTGCCGAGATATACATGGACCCTGCCAAGGCCCTCATCGAGTCCCTCCCAGCCCATCTCGCTGACAATCATGTCAGAGAAACCATCGTTGTTGACATCCCCTGCAGCTTCGACGTGAGCACCGAATAGACCGTCGAGGGTGTCTCCAGAATCGGTCCAGCTGGGAATCGAATTTAGGCCGGTTGCAAATCCAGAATAGATGAAAACAGCACCGGTTGAATTTCCAGATGCATTGTTGTGCGCTGGCGCGCCGATAAGAAGGTCATCGTATCCGTCACCGTCTACATCACCCACCATGGCTAGAGATGCGCCGAATCGTGCGCCCTCGTGTGGACCCACCAGCACGAGGTCGGGAGTCACAGCATAACCGTCTACAGAACCGTAGTGGATGTTGACGGCTCCCGCATCATTGAGGGCACCGGGGGCACCATAGACGAGATCGCTGAATCCATCTGAATTGTAATCTCCATCCGCGTTGGCACCCGTCCCGAAATCAATCGATTCAGTGGTTTCTAGCACGAGAAGGGGGTCAGGTGCGATTCTACCATCGTCACGCCCAGTCAAATCACGCACAATGCGAAGTCCAGTGCCATTCTCAATTCCGTAGACCAATTGCGCGCGCGTGGTGGCATCGAGATGATGACCTAGTGGTTGACCAATGCCTTCCCCTTCGTCAACCACAGAAAAGGTTCGAGCATCGCCATCCAGAGAGATGATGGCGACACGTTCGTTTAGCGTATCGACGAATGAGAGATGGAGGATGTCATTGACATCAATGTTGAGGACCATGTCGGCGGCAGCGCCTTCGGCCACCATTTCGGTGTGGCGCCACCATGAACCGGTGTATCTCATCAAATCCAAGCCACCGGTATCTGCATTACGATAAGCGATGGCAATCGAACCATTGCTGTAGATTGCAATTTCTGGTGCTGTCGTAATCGTCACATCATTGACCAGCGTTCGAACCATCCAATAATATCCGTTTGTTGAAGTGTAATCGCTCTCTCTAGCCACTTTGAGTGCAGATGTATCGACGTCCAGATAGGCGACTCGGGCAAAGCCACGGTAATCGACGATGATTGAACAACCCCGTCCGACGTCCCCACTCGAATCGACGGTTGTACGACTGGTCGTACCGTCTGGCGACAATGTGTAAACTTCGAGATCTTCTGTGGCAGCGTTGTATCCACAGGCCTTGACCACTTGGTCGGGGCCAATGGCCACATCGAGATCCTCGACAGAATCTGAGAAATTGGCAATCGAACTTTCGAGCCAATCGCTCACACCTCGGAAGGGTAGAACATCCCAATCGATGCCTTCGTGTTCAATCTCACCCCATCCCAGAGATTCACCCCAACCATCGGTCGCCTCATAACTCTCCATCGGGACTGTAGATTCCTCAAGAGCAGGAATCATTGTCGTCATCGGAGCGAGAACCATGAGCAGGGTCAGGAACAGACTCACCCGACGCATCTCATCACACCCAAATTGGGGTCATAGCGAACTCGACCCTAAGGGGTCGAGGGAGTCAAGGTTCTTCAGACAACCGCCTAGAAGCCCCTTTCAACTTC
>JAPKFG010000049.1 GCA_028821675.1 Candidatus Poseidoniales archaeon | reverse complement strand
ACTGGACCCGTGGGTTAGCTTGGCTATGCTCGATGCTTTGGGAGCATCAGACCTCAGTTCGAATCTGAGCGGGTCCACTTAATCTCCGATTGTATCGATGAGAAATCGCTTCGCCCGTTCTAGAGAATCAGCACGGGCAGCGGGATTTCCCTCCACATGCGCCCCTCTGTTTCGCAAAATCCGGATAACCCATCTACGCTGCCAGCGCTCGTTCAGAGGCCATCGAATACCAAGAAATAATTCACCTGACATGTATCCATTCTTGTCTATTCTAGCAGTTCGCTTCCTCAAGCGAACTGCCTTGGGAAGCAAAGTCAATTCTTTCTCACTGTCAAAGGAGTGGTGCGCCTCTGGATAAACCTGCAAAGTAGCATCAGGAAGTTGAGGCATTAATGCTTCAACTAGATGAAGAGGTGTCCAATCATCAGCATCTCCATGCAGAATCAATATTGGTGAGTCTGACCATTTTTGGATATCTGGGCGAATGTGAGCAGCTGGATAGAATGGCACATGAGCATCAAATGGCGCCCCGAGGATTTCGATGATCGGAGACCATGCGGAGTACAGAGCAACAGTTCCACCAAGGCTCCAGCCTGCAATTGCAATCTTGTCAATCCTGGGGTCTTGTGCCAACGCAGAACGTGTGCTAAAGGCATCAACAAGCATCATTGCATGAGTTACAGAGAGTTGATCATCAACCGTCGAATCAATTTCCCTTGAGGTGAATGAATTTACCTTGCAAACTGCGAGCCCTGCATCGAGCCAACCATCGATGTGATCTTGATGATGATTTGCCCAACCTTTGCTGCCGTGAAGGGCAACCACACATCCAAACGGCCCTTCGCTTTGCGGAAGAAACAATTCAGTCTCAATCATAGTTTCAGGGCATTTTTCCAAACCGGTCAGGATGTGATGGATTTCAAAAGGACTGGCTGATGTATGCCAAATCGTCTCCCGAATCATACATTCATCTCCAAAATACAGATTCTTCCCAGGGCAATCCAACCGCAATCCCCAACAGTTCCAAAATCACATAATTCCAGATGAAATAGATTGCAAATGTCACAATAAGCATGAGAATCGCGGTATTGGCAATTCTTTTCCGCTCCCGCTTTGCTTGATCAATGGTACAAATACCCTGATTTTGGAAGTGACGATATAGGCCGATAGACAACAATACAATTGTCAGTCCGTACAAAATCCATCGTGCTGAACCAAAGTAGAGGTCATTGGATAGCGCATCCCCTGCACTCACCGTCATCAATCCCAGTCCAACCAATAGAACACTGGGAAAGCAGCACATGCTCGCCAAAAATGCCGAACTGAACACCCATCGCCACATGGATCGAACCTCTTGTTCAGTACTCATGCCGTAACGTACCCCCTTCTTCGTTTTGATTCCTTGTAATCTAGACCGGCCAAAATCATGAACGCAATGGGTGATGCCACAAGCAATGCAGGTTGTTGAAGGGAAAACAAGAGTGCCATCCAACCCCCAATCCACAGTGTGGTTGCGACCAATCGGAGTAACGGGTGTGTATCCTTGCCAACGACGTACCAATCGATGCCTCTTCGCCAAACCCCCTTCCACAGCATCCAACTGACGCTGCCCAGGAATCTTGTGATTATGATTCCAGATGTTTCATTGGCATAAATCGATTTGACGGCCACCTCTTCAATCCGAAAACCTCTGCGACCAGCCTCCATCAGCCACCAATTCGGATACCCATATCCTTGCCAGGTTCGAGACCAATCCCAATCTGCAAGCATGGCCCCTGACGTCGCCGTGTATCCGCATTGCGAATCTCGAATGCGAACCCCAGAGGCGAGAGATGTCAATCTGGATAGCCACCATGTCCCCATCCGTCGAATGAATGGCATCCCTTTGGCTCCATCTGGATGCATCCATCTATTTCCTTTGACGTGATTAGCCCTGCCTTCTAGAACAGGATGAATGACTGCGGGTAAATCAGCCGGATCCATTTGACCATCACCTGCCATGACAACGACGACACAATTTTGACCATAACGAGTGAGTGCATGCTTACTTCCAATTTCGATGGCGCCACCTACACCCAACCCATGAGTCGATATTACTTCACCACGGGCGCCCAATGCATCCACGGAATACTTCCTCGTATTATCTGTCGACCCATCATCGACTACTACAATCCAATCAACATTCACTGGAATGGATGCAATGCTCTGTGAAATCAGCGATTGTTCGTTGCGCGCAGGCATGACGACGACCACGTGCATACCCGTCGGCTGTGAGACCGGTCCTTCAAGGCACGGTTTGACCGAATCATTCATCGACACCATGCCCAAACGACAATCGATGAGGATTGTCCTTGTGGTTCGCAACCAAGCATTGCGTATCGCTTCCGCCGTTGTACGGGCCCTTGATTTCGCAGAACGTGTCACAATCCTCAATCTCGAAGAAGATGAGGAATCGTCTGTACTCGCTGAAAGTGCCGGTGCTGAGGTGATCTTACACGACGGTCGGTCGGATGCCCCCACAATTGCCAAAGCTCTAGTATCATCAACGGAAGAAGAAGAGCGCACCGTCATCATATCACTAGATGATGATTGGAAGTTGTCAGACATGGCCCGCACCATTGGACTTTCACGACAAGGTCATGATGTTTTTATTGCATTTAAGCACCGAACGATGAATCGCCGCGTGACAGACAGTCGGCCCGATGCCCCTGTGGATTCAGATACCTACACCTATGCAGATGCTGATATTCAATTTGCATACTGTTCATTTTCCGGATTACAGGCTGTAGCCAACCAATCTCATGATTCGTTGCCGGCGGAACTAGACAGTGAAATCGATGCTCGAGTCGTAGAACTTGACCCCCCCTCTGGTCCACCAAGACGTGAATCCTTGGCCAGTGCCAGTCGTTTCGCGCAATTCTTCTACTGGATGCTTGAAAGCAAGCATCCTCTGATTTTATTCGGTGTTCCTGGCATAGTATTCTTCTGGGTTGGGTTTGAAATGGCCAATGAATTGATCAATTTTCAAGGCCCACATGACAGTGTTTCACTTGGCGTTGCACTTGCGGCCTTTGCCGCCACATTGGTCGGCGTATTTTCATTGACAACAAGCCTAATTCTCTATGTCCTTGGTAAGCAGGTCAATCGGATGCCCAATCGCACCCCATTCAAATGAGAAACCATAGGCCCAACAACATGGCGCTTAGAATGAACAAGAATCCCGCTTCAACTCCTTTCCAGCGCTCTGCCCAAGATTCCGCATCACGGAGTTTTGCGGATTTCCAAATTTCATATTCTTCATCGGATAATTCTCTTTCCATCCGTAACCATTCAGTCGAAACCTTCCATCTTTGCCAGACGAGCAGTAAGAGCATCACAATCAGAACTGTGATGGCAATTTGAACCCACATGCTAAGCCCCTCAGGGTGTCACACGACGGCTATCACGGGGGAATGGGATGACTTCGCGAATGTGGTCGGCGCCAGACAACCAACTGCAGACTCGGTCTACACCGAGTCCAAATCCACCGTGGGGGACACCTCCATATTTTCGCACATCAATGTAAAATTCGTAAGGTTCTCGGGGAGTTCCTTCTTCTTCAAGTCTCTCGATAATCTCCTGCTCCGACCAAGTCCTTTCACCACCACCGATTATCTCACCGTAACCTTCAGGGGCGAGCAAATCATGGCATAGGACATACTTCGGGTCATCGGGATCTGGTCGGTGATAGAACGGCTTGGCTATTCGAGGATAGTGCGTGAGGAAGTGAGGTACGTCGAAATCTTTCGTCAGCACTTTTTCCTTTGAGTAATCCAAGTCTTGGCCCCATTCTATGTCAACACCCATTCCCTGAAGAGTTTCAATTGCCTCATCATAACGAATACGTGGGTAGGGGTTGTCGGCATACCTAGCCACTAGTTCGAGATCACGGCCTAACTCGGTCAATTCATCTGAGCGTTCGTCAAGAAGCGTTTGGGCAATATGGCGAACAACACCTTCTCCATGAACCATGACATCTTCGTTTCCAGCCCAAGCAATTTCCATTTCAGCGTGCCAGAATTCAGTCAAGTGCCTGCGAGTGCGACTCTTTTCCGCCCGGAATGATGGTGCTACTGTGTACAATCTTTCTAGCGCAGGCATGGCGGCTTCAGCATAGAGTTGCCACGATTGTGTGAGGTATACCTTTCGTCCAAAGTAAGGAACTTCAAACAAGGTTGAGCCCCCTTCAACAGCACCTGCAACAAAGTTAGGAGCTTGATATTCTGTGAATTCCCGATCTCGAAAGTAACCATGAATCGCACCGAATACTGATGAGCGAATCTTCAGCATCTGTGTCATTCGTGCAGTGCGAAGGTAGAGGTGACGATTGTCGAGTAAGAACTCAGTTTCTCCTCCTTCGGCGTTGGCCATCGCGCTTTCAGTGATTGGGAATGGATTTTCGGGATTGACCGGTCCAACAATGGTTGCAGAATCGACGACTAGTTCGTGACCACCCTCACTCCTTTCATCGACATTCACCGTTCCAGTGATGATGACACTCGATTCAATCAATGCACCTTTGAGTGCCTCAAATGTATCATCACCTACATCTTCTCGTTTGGCCACACACTGAATGCGACCCGTACTGTCTCGCAGAACGACGAACCAAATCTTGTTGGAACCTCGGGTACGGTTAATCCAACCCTTCAACTCAATCTGTTGACCATCGTGGTCACCGGATTGAACATCGCCGATGAAGATGTCCTTCTGCATGATTGACTCGCCTAGCGGGTCGTGACAGACTCAGCATTTCAATGCCTCCGGTGCCCATGACCAATTGGACTGTGTATCCTACACCATTCGATATTAGCGGGCGCTAGGGGGTTCGAACCCCTGGCCTACGGGTTAAGAGCCCGTCGCTCTACCTAGCTAAGCTAAGCGCCCAACCCGTCCACCGTACAGTCCTCTATGAGGATAGCGCTTGCAAGATGTGTCACAGTCGCGCAGTTGGCTTACGAATCAGTTCACATCCACCCGGCGCGGCAAGTACGACAACATCAGCCGTATTGGTGAATAGACCAACTTCGACGACTCCGGCAATTGCTCGAAGATCCGCTTCCATTTGTATGGGGTCTGATATGTTGGGACCGAAGTGGGCATCAAGAATTGGATTGCCATTGTCTGTGCGATAATCTGGACCCCGGAGTTCCACTGTACCCGAGCAAAGAGATTCGATTCTACGTTTCGTCTGTTCCCACCCATATGGATTCACCTCGATTGGAAGAGGAAACGCACCCAAGACGTCTACACGCTTGCTTGCATCAGCGACAACAATCATCCCTCCACTTGATTCTGCGACAATTTTCTCTCGCAATAGCGCACCGCCTCCACCTTTGATGAGGTGAAGATGCGGGTCGAATTCATCGGCCCCATCAATCACCAAATCGAGGTAGTCACAATCTCGCCAATTTAGCATCGGTATCCCTTGTTCTATAGACAATGATTCGGTTGCATCCGAAGTGGGTATCCCAGATATTTTCAACCCCTCTTCTCGAATTCTACGCCCAAGTTCTAGGATGGTGTATTTGACCGTGGATCCTGTTCCAATTCCAATCTGCATTCCGCTCTCGACAAATGCACATGCAGCGATTCCAGCCTCCGCCTTCATCGCCTCCTTCTCTTCGGCTGTGAACGGGCTCATTGTTCGGGCCTCGTCCGATAAGGGGCATATCCTTTCGCCCAGTCCACAAATGAAAATCGCCCCTTACGGGGCGGCGATGGTTTCAAACACTTCCAGTTGAGTGGAACCCGCATGCGTACCCAGCGTATGCCATGGGCAGTGCCTTTGCTGTTGGCATGGTTGATGATAGGGATGAGCCTGTCAATGTTTGTTCAGGCCCCAGATTCGGCGCTTTCTGATTCACAAATTCCTATGGATGTGGGCTTGGATGAGCCAACATCCGTCTCTATTCAAGTCGCAGATGGAAGTTCATCAGCGCTGAAGGCTGAAATTCCAGTGGGGCATACTGTCGAATCCATCGATCTATCCCTCTCCCCTGATGCTCTGGCCTACAGTGATGGATTTACTTGGTCCGGAGAATCCGATTGGAATGCTTCTGGCGCAGTGGTAGACAGAGTCAATGTCAATGTTAGTGAAGGCATGCAGTTGCTTCCTCAAGAATGGATTTGGGATTTCGAGAATTCAAATCATGGCTGGTCTTTACAATCATCAGGCGGTTGGTCTTGGGGATATGATTCGACATTGGGAGCCAGTGGCGGTGTTCATGGGGGTACCAAAGCCATCTACACCTACAATGGGAATTACCCGAATTACATGTCGGGTACACACTGGGCAACCAGTCCAGTCATCGACTGTTCAGGATGCAGTGGGACATGGAACTTGCAGTATTGGAAGCGATTGGGTGTTGAATATCATGCTTATGATCATGCTTACGTCCAGGTCAAGAATGCACAGGGTAGTTGGGTCCAAATTTATTCAAGTTCCGGAACCATTAACGATGGTTCATTCCAACTCGTGACATACAATATTGCAAATTATGTGCAAAATAACCCTGCTTTCAAAGTTCGATTTGGCTTAGGATCTACTGATGGTTCAGTGACCTACACTGGATGGAATATTGACGATGTTTCAATTTCTCCTGCCGGTGGAGGAGGTGGAGGAGAAGAAGGAAACTGGACCAGTGCCAGATTCGGCCCAGGAATAACCGGGGCACACGGGATGGACGGTGCACGGTACGGAATCACCTCGATCGATGCCACAATTCCCACTGGGGCGAATCTCCAACTTTCTGTTCTAGATGGTGTTTCTAAAACACCCATCCCGGGCTTTTCTGATTTGGACCCGACATGGGTCGACCTTGGTTCAATCGATCCCGAAAAGCATCCGAGTCTACGGCTCAAACTGTATTTTGACGCCAGAGGAGGTGCTTCGACTCCAATCGTCCATGATATTCACATGAATCATCGATATGGGAATTCCTTCACATCGAATCCCGATGATTCCGGTTGGTCAATGAATGGAATGAATTGGAACAGCGGACAAATCAGTGGTTCAAATGGAGCGATAGCGACCTCTCCACTGTTTACATCTCATCGGCCGATTGCGCAAATGCAGTTCTCATCATCGTCTTCAGGGTCATTCAATCTTGAAGCTTCTCTTGATGGTGGCCCTTGGCAAAGCGTCACATCGAGTGGAATAAGCGCTTTTGATGAATATGGGAGTACACTACAACTTCGCCTCACATGCAGCGGTTCCTGTTCAATCACCGATCTAACATTGGAGATTCTCGGTGGGCATTTACCCACTAACCCCCGCTTCGACATCGGCTTAGACGGCTGGTCCGAATGGGAAGTTCTTCACCCTCATGTATCCAATTGGGGATGGCAGGACAGATTCACAAATGGCGACCTATCATCCGACATGACATGGGCAGCTCCCGGACTGAAACAGGTAGGATTGCTATTGCCCATGAGTGGTTTGGAATCATTTTCAGTCGACCTAGCGCCTTTTTCTTCAACACATCCCGCTGATGTATCATTGACAATTGGCAGCACGACCATTGGAACTAAGACAGTCGATTTCTCGACAGATTCTGAGACTTACACTCTATCTGCAACAGATCTTCAAAGCCTGAATAATGAACTTGCCAACGCCACCACGTTTTGGGGAGTTGGGAGTGAGGTACAGTATGCCATCGCGACCATTGATGTTGATGGTGTTTCAGGCTCTATCCGAGTCGGTGGTCTTTCGGCCATTCATCGGCCCACTGTCGACTTGTCATTTGCTGTGGATTCCGCGTTTGTCATGTCGATGAATCAAGCGCTGCCCAGCGCCCAGATTCAATCTCAACATCGCATGGTTCCGTTGACTCTACAATCGAGTACACCCGGTGCATTTATCGGGACTATTACCGATTTGGTGACATCAGAAAATGTACATCTGGATGCCGCCTCCTTGTCGAATTTCACCCAATGGTCGCCCGTTACGCCATCGTGGCAATGGATGGAATTAGGATTGAATTATTCATGGGGTGATGGAACTCCCGATCATTTGTCTGTCAGTGTCGAGACAGATGGCGCCCGTGCCTTCTACGAATTCCCGGTTGACGGTTCTACCTTTTCGATGACCAGAATCGATGGGACATCAATTTCCCCCCTCCAGTTCAAGAATGCTAGTGGCGGGGTAATTTTCAATCATGGCAGCAACAATCTTGGAGTCACTTTACCATTCCAAACCTCAGCGAATCTTGAGGATTCGGATCAATTCAAGATTAGCGCATCACTGTACATGTCCGATGGCGCTCCATCCCCCCCTCATATCGAAATCTCTGGTCAATCCGGCCAAGGCATAGAGAATGATGTCCAGATTATTGATTGGGCTGTTTACAATGAACTTGGATTCTCCATCCCTACTTCAATGTCCTACCTTCGTTCCAACAGTTCTATTTCAGTTATTGTCGAACTTGGATTTGAAAATCTAGTTAACGATGAAACCAAGAATCCGCGCACTGGCGATGTCCGCGTACATCTATTCGAAAATGGTGTTGAAAAATTGAATACCACCACAATTGACGAAGGTACAGCCAGTTTCTATTTCAGTACCCAACATGGAACCGGTAATGCCACCTATTCAATCGACGTTGAGCCACTTTCGGGTCAAGAATTCTTTTCTTCAATTGCCATGAATCGAACCTTCACCGTGGATTCTCTCAATCCCCAAGTAGTCAATCAGAACATCGCACAATTCGACCATCGTCTTCCATCTCCAAACCAATTGATTCAATTGGAAATTTACGACCGCCCAGTTCTTCCAACCGACCTGAGCCTGATGATTTGGAGAGAATGGATGGAAGATACCAACGTCAATGGACTCATTGATGATGATGAATTTACCCCGATGCCTCTACAGATACCGAACGATTTGACTGTATCTACGGGAAATTACACCTTGCTTCTAGATGATACTGCAGCCGATGAAGGTGATTTGGTCGCAGGGTATGTCATTGGGGCGGACCCTGCAGGGAATGCGATTACAGATGGCGGTTCATCCGGTGAATCCTCGCAACTCTTCACCTACCAAGTCTTGCCTGATGGCCCACCCTTGTTGCCTGGAGAAGGTGGATTCGCAAATTCAGTTGATGGGCGTATGTCCTACCTCCACCCAGGGGTTGACTACGAATTTGGCTTGCACATCATTGAGCCAAATGGTTGGTCAGATATTGGCGAATTGCGACTACAGTTGGCCAGCAATTCCGTATCGGACACAATCGCCATCGAATGGTCGGCATCCGATGGGCACTGCGATGTCTTGTCCAATCACATCAATGTCGAACGTTGTGGTGTTCGAGCATGGACTGGGGAATTGACTCCATTCAATTCAGATCTTGAATTCTTCCTTGAATTCCAACTCAATTGGACTCTCCCACGTGAAGGAGACATGCGTTGGGAACCATCCATCGAAGTTACCGATCGTAGTGGGCAAGGAGCATGGCTTTCATTGCCTCAACTCCGTTGGCGATATTCCCCCGATCTCGCAATTGATACCGATGAAATGACCCTCAGTATTGGAACGGGAACATACTCTGAGGAAGGTGCATGGGTTTCCCCCTCCTCGACAATTGCTTTGACAGGAGGCATACATTTCCCCGTTACTGGAGCTCGTCCCAGTGAAGATTTCAGCGTGCGCGTGCTCTTGGATGGACAAGAATCTCTCATCGAAAGTTCCAACGGACTTTGGGCGATTCAACTCTCTGCGCCCACCGAATCTGGTTCCTACCCGTTGACCGTAGAGATTGCTAACCCTCCAGCGGGTGCGAACGATGTCACCGATACCGCTGCCGCCTTACGGTGGATTGTGGTTGACCCTGAAGGCCCAGAAGTTGTCGATGTTCTTGCCCCCAGATTAGACAGCACCCTACCCATTGATGCGTTATCTGAATTGGATATTGATATTCAGATTTCAGAACTGGAACAGATTGATGCTGAAAGCCTCATTCTTCACTGGAAGGTCATCCGCGGAACCGATGCATCCGCAACCCCACTTGTCTATGGAGAGGCCCCTCTTGTCATACAGGGTGGTAATTTGGCAGGCCAGTCCATTATTGCAGGAGTAACGTTGGATCTTTCAGATTCTATTCCCGAGGAATACTTCGCTGACAATCTCCGCTTCCACATCTGGGTTGAAGGTCACGATATGGCTGGAAACCCTGTCCAGACTCCTCAAGATTCCAATATGGAGGACAATCCATTTGCCACTTGGGCGATTGAACGTAGAGCCGCTGTCTTCGAAGTTGTTGACGGCGACATCACCTACTCAAAATCCGGCGATATTGAATCTGGAGAGAATGTCATGGTCACCATTGCAGTACGCAATGAGGGCGAAGTCGATGGCACAGTTCGTTTGTTCCTCACAGAAGTCCATCTCGATGGAACCACTCGTGAATTGACTGCGGTTCCACTTGAGGATTTCGTACTCGCAGGTGAACGCGGCCTGGTCAACATGGATTGGGTTCCATCTGAAAGTGGGCGGCAGTGGATTCGCGTCACGATGGAAGATGACTCTGTGGCCAACGGCCCCACATTGAATGTGGTCGCGGGAGAAGAACCAGGATTGGTTGGTTCAATCTTCGGTGGTGTTGATCTAACTTGGGCGATTCTCTTCATTGGTCTTCTACTTCTATTGGCCAGTGTGTTGATGATTGCGTTGCGAAGTGGAGGCTCAAACGCAACCTACCTCCATGAGACAGACGATTACTGGGAGGACGAAGATGAGGTTAATCTCCTACCTACTGGGGCCAAAGACGAGCCGCAGGGATTCCCATTGGACTATCGTGATGAGACCGTTCGCCACGTAATGGCTCAGCATGGTATTTCTGACACAATTGCATTCTTGCAGCACGCAAGGGGCTTTGACAAGGATGGAAATGAGTATCTCAACAAATCCGAATTAGACCAAGCCGCGGCATCTTTTGTTGCTGCTGGAAGCCTAGTTGAAGCGCAACCGGGGGGCGAACAGACCTTTGACACTGCGACAATGACACCAGAACAACTCCAGTGGTACGAGGAAGCTAAGCAGTGGGGCGGATACTATGATGAGGCCGGAAATTGGGTGCCATTGTAGTTCCATTACATTGAAAACAAGGTCGCCACCCTCCTGAGGTGGGATCAGGAGGACCACTGACAGTGTACGACACTGAGGAAAGTCCCCTCTGCATAGGTGCAGGTGGCTCGACGCAAGGCGAGTGTCCGGGAGGGCAGGCACTGTAGAAGAAACGAATCAGCGCGGGAGCACGATGAATCCGCAAGGAGGAGATTCCCCGATGCTGACTGAGACGAACACCCCCACCGCAGCAAGTCCAAACAGTTCCATTGACGGCACCGGAAGGAACGGGTAGGATGCATAGTTGAATGTGGTTAACCAGAAATGGCGAACAGAAAGGGGCTTACTCCCTGATCCCATTCAATCTGTCCTAGTGGTAACGCTGTAAGTTGAGGGGGTAAACGAGGCGATTATGATTTCTTCCAGATTGAGTAGGTAGTCGCGTAGGCATTTTCAGCATCTACTTCCAAATTCTTAACAACTGTTTCAGTCCAAGCACTTCGATCCCATTCAGGGAACATAACGTCCCCTGAACCCGAAGTGTGCACAGTCGTGACATGTATCTCTTCGACTTGGTTCAAGAACATCGCATAGATTTGCGCACCCCCAATGACCCAGCACTCATCACAAGCTTCCGCATATGCAATCTCAATCGCTCGACCAGGATATAGTGCCACATCGGCCTCCGTGTGCGACCACCCCGTATCGCGCGACATCACGATATTGACTCGCTCGGGGAGTGGACGGAATGTATCCGGGAGAGAATCCCAGGTCTTTCGACCCATGATGACTGCATTGTAACCATCCGCTTCTGTGAGCGCCTTGAAACGCACCATGTCGGCTTTCAATCTCCATGGCAAATCCCCTTGGTTGCCGATGCAACCGCCCTCATCCATCGCGACAATCATAGCCATCTTCATCTCATACACCTCAGATACTGATGGGGGCGGCGATGTGTGGGTGGTGCTCATAACCCTCGATGACAACATGCTCGCCAGCGAATTCGTCAATATCCCTGATGCTTCGATCCAGTTTCAATGCGGGTAAACCCATGGGTTCACGAGACACCTGTAGTCTAGCCTGTTCCAGATGATTAAGATATAGATGCGCGTCACCAATCGTGTGGATGAACTCACCGACTCCCAAACCACAGACTTGTGCCATCAGGTGTGTGAGTAAGGCATACGAAGCGATGTTGAATGGCACACCGAGAAATACATCCGCACTACGCTGATAGAGTTGGCACGACAACTTTCCGTCAGCCACAT
>JAPKFG010000131.1 GCA_028821675.1 Candidatus Poseidoniales archaeon | reverse complement strand
AGTGAGAACAGGTCCGAAAATCTCCTCGACCATCGATTCATAATTTGGGTCGCTGGTAACGATGATTGTCGGTTCGATAAACCAACCAACACTGTCGTCGCAACCTCCACCTGCGACCACATCGCAACACTCGCTGGCTTGGGCTCGCTCGATGTATCCAGTGATTTTGTCAAAGGCGCGCTGATCGATGACAGCGGTCATGAAATTGGTGAAATCACGGGCATCTCCCATGGTGATTTTTCGCACTTCATCACAGAGTGGCCCACCCATTCGACCCCATACCGACTTGGGCACGTATGCGCGCGAGGCGGCTGAGCACTTCTGTCCTTGATACTCGAATGAGCCACGCAGTAATGCGACTAGCAGTCCTTGTTCATCGCAATCTGGATGTGCGACGACGAAATCCTTGCCACCGGTTTCCCCCACGATTCGCGGGTAGGATCGCAGACTCGGCAGCGCTTCGGCGATGCGCTGCCATAGTCCTTGGAACACTGCTGTTGAGCCGGTAAAGTGAACACCACCGAAATCGGGATTCGACAAGCAGACCTCAGAGATATCCGGGCCACTGCTGGGGACGAAGTTGATGACACCTGCTGGCAGACCTGCTTCCATCATGAGTTCCATCAATGCGTAATTTGAATGATACGAATTCCGACTGGGTTTCCACACGGCTGTGTTGCCGAGAACTGCTGGTGCGCTTGGAAGATTGGCCGCGATACTGCTGAAGTTGAAGGGTGTGATTGCCAGAACGAACCCTTCGAGCGGACGAATCTCGGTGCTGTTGCTGACACCTGGCGGAGAGACCAGTGGTTGGTATCGGTCATGGAATTCACGCGCGTAATAACAGTTGAAATTCCAGAAATCAATCAATTCGCAAGCCGCATCAATTTCAGCCTGATATACAGTCTTGCTCTGATTCAGCATGGTAGCCGCGTTGACTTTCATTCTCCAATCGCCAGCCAACAGTTCCGCACAGCGCTCGAAGATGGCGCAGCGCGCCTCAAGTCCCATGTCGATCCAAGTGGGCTGTGCATCAATTGCGGCCTGACAAGCCGCTGCAATTTCGGCTTTGCCCGCGAGATGTACATTGGCAATTACATGCCCGTGCTTGTGTGGAATGACTTGTGTGGCAGTATTCCCTGTGAAAACCTTCTCACCATTGATGATACAAGGGATTTCGACAACCTCACCCATCTGCCGATCTAGTTCGGCTTGCAATGTTTCCCGTTCTGAACTACCCGGCTCATATCCGAGGATGGGTTCGTTAACTGGGTGGCCTGACATATTATCCACCCTTTCGATACAGTGTTTGATGGTTGCGAGTCGGGCCTGAGCCGGTGGCCGTGCGATTCAAGGGCCGACGCGACGGCCCTCTGGGCATGTCGGGAGGTGACCTTGTCCGCACGACGTTGTACGACGCCCATGTCGAACGTGGCGGCAACCTCGTTGATTTCCACGGATTCGAATTGCCAATCTGGTATACCTCAATGATGGATGAACATCTCAATACGCGCGAGAACGCTGGTCTCTTCGATGTCTCACACATGGGTTTCTTCCGCTTCTCTGGAGAGAACGTTCGCGAATGGTTGGATGGCGTAGGGACTCAAAAAGCGAGTCTAATCAAACCTGGTCGTTGTGCCTACAGCCATTTTCTCGATGACAATGGCATCATCATCGATGACATGATATTCTCAGTGGCTAGTCGTCAAGACATCCTCGATAGTGGTTGCACAGACTGGGAATCGTCGTCTGAGATTGCCATTTTAGGGGTGCCCAACGCCAGTATGATCGACCATATGTGGAATCATTTCCACGCACATATCGATGAAGGAATCACGATTGAGAATCTGTCAGATGACACCAGCATCCTTGCTCTACAAGGCCCCAAATCACCCGCCATCATCGAAACCGTTCTCGGTTCAGACAATGTGGTTAGACACTTTCATGGACAAGCAATAGTTGAGAATTCCCTAGGCGTCACAGGCTGGATACAAGGCACTGGATACACTGGTGAACGTGGCTTCGAGATATTTGTGCCAAATTCTCAGGTGAGAACGCTTTGGGACGCCCTATTGGATGAAGGTGGGCACGGCATCTGTCCCGTGGGACTGGGTGCGCGAGATACGCTGCGTATGGAGAAAGGCTTCCTTCTTTCTGGGCAGGATTTTTGTCATCCTGATTTAGGGGGGTCCGAAAATTTGGCTCGAGATTCCGCTGAGACCTTCGTCCCCTTCGGATTGAACTTAGATCACGATTTCATCGGCAAGGCTCGCGTCGAGGCTACTAAAGCTCAGCATCTCGATGGAGGCGGCATCAAGTGGCTCGGGCTCAAGGTCACCGGAAAGGGACCCTTCCCTAGGATGGGACACACTGTACTCAAGGACGGTGTGCAAATTGGAACCATCACTTCTGGTGGTCCATCCCCCAGTCTAGGCATGGTTGGGATTGGCTTGGCCTATCTGGAAGGAGTTGAGGTAGGCGAGGAAGTCGAAATTGCGGTCAATCCTCGCCGTAACCTCTCAGCGGTCGTTGTTCGACCACCATTCATCTAGACTGAACGTTGAAATGGGAACGCCCAAAGGGCGTTCGCATGCAAGCGCGCGGCC
>JAPKFG010000048.1 GCA_028821675.1 Candidatus Poseidoniales archaeon | reverse complement strand
GTATCAGCCTCTGGATTCACATCCAGTGTCATCTGGACATTGCGACTCTCACCTTGGGAGCGAGCCACACCATCATCGGTAACCTCGGGCCGACTGATGGAAAAGGGATCTAAATCTTCATCAGACACATGAGCCATTTTTTGGTATTCTTCACCATCAAGATATGCAATGGCTAGTTCTCTGCACACATAATCTGTGAGACTTGAAGCCATCTTGACACGACCACTTCCACCCACAACTGGTCCGGCAGGTTCGAATTTTTGGAATGTAAAACTCTTGACAAATGCCTCAAGAGGAACTCCATACTGAAGCCCGATGGAAATGGCGATTGCGAATTGGTTCAACATTGACCTCCATGCTGCACCTTCCTTCGATGTGGTTAGCATAATTTCGCCTAATCGACCGTCCTCGTATGCACTGTGATTGAGATAGATTGTGTGCCCTCCAATACGTGCCTTTAGCCTACCACCCTTACAGTTGTCAGGAAGCGATCGTCGACTTGCAATGTAATTGTGAACGAAGGCCTCAGCAACCGGGGCTGCCTTTTCCTCGGGAAGAGGTAGAACTTCCTTCACCTGCTCGATCACCTTCTTGACGGCGACGGCAACTTCCTCATCTTCTTCATCAACAACAGACATGTCGACAAGTTTGTTCTCGAGTGGTTGTGATAGTTTGCTACCATCACGGTATACCGCGCAGGCCTTGTTCATTGTGGAATGTGAGAGATCGTAAGCAGCTCGCACCTCGTCAATGGTTACATTGCCAGGCATGTTGATTGTCTTCGAAATTGCACCAGAGATGAATGGTTGAGCTGCAGCCATCATCAGGACATGAGCCTCCCAATCGATGCACCTTGTTCCATTCTTCCCGCCGGGCGTCGCACAGTCGAAGACGGGGAGGTGCTCTGCCTTGAGATGCGGGGCATCCTCGATAGAGAGGTGGCCGAATACGTGCGTCTGCGCATCCTCAATATCCATGGCAGAGAAGCCCAGATGACCGAGAGTGTCGAAGAAAGGGGTGTCGCAGTTCTCGCTGGAGATGTTGAGCGTGCCAGTGCAAAATTCTTCACCGATAACAGCAGGTGCCAATAGAGAACGAATGTCGAACACCGATTCAATTGCGGCTTCAATCTTGGAAAACTCCGGGCCTGAGAATCCCTTATCGCGCAAACGTTGCAGAGAAACACTCTCACAGCGCTCTAGCGATCCAGTTCCCATGACGTGATCGACGATTTCTTGGACCTCCATCTTGGAGTAACCAAGCCTCTTGAGTGCAGCAGGTACACCACGATTGATGATACGGAATGAACCGCCTCCGGCGAGATTCTTGAATTGTACTAAACTGAACTGTGGCTCAACACCTGTGGTGTCTGCAGCCATCACCAAACCGATGGTTCCGGTTGGCGCGATTACTGTGGTCTGTGCGTTGCGGTAACCGTGTTCCACACCCATCGCTAGCGCTTGGTCCCATACACTTCGTGCTGCTTCTCGTAGGTACTCCGGACACTTCTTTGGGTCAATGCTCATGGGGGCGATTGAGATACCTTCGTACTCTTCAATAGGGACGTTATATGCTGCCCGTTGATGATTGCGCATCACACGGAGCATGTGTTTTTCATTCTCTTTGTATCTCGGGAATGGTCCTAGGAAGCTGGCCAAATCGGCACTGGTTGCATATGCTTCTCCAGTCATAATCGCTGAGATGGCACCACAGATTGCATAGCCACGAGAATCGTTGTATGGGATGCCCATGTGCATGAGCATTGAACCGATATTACAGAACCCAAGTCCGAGCGTCCGGTAATCGTATGATTTCCTTGAGATCGATTGGCTGGGGAACTGCGCCATGAGTACGCTGATTTCTAGCGTTGTCGTCCACAGGCGGCACGAATGTCTGAAACCTTCGACATCGAAGTTTTGCGAATCCATGTCGTAGTAATGAAGCAGGTTGATGCTGGCCAAATTGCAGGCCGTGTCGTCAAGGAACATGTATTCACTGCACGGGTTTGAACCGTTGATTCTTCCACCTTCAGGACAGGTGTGCCACTCGTTGATGGTTGTATCAAATTGAACACCAGGGTCTGCACAGGCCCATGCCGTGTACGCGATATCGTTCCACAATCCCTCCGCATCAAGGGTTCGATGCGGCTCGGGCGCACGCCCCTCCGTGGCTGCCGCATCCTTCTCGGTACGGAAGTATAGATCCCATCCCCCTCCGTCTTTGACGGCTTGCATGAAGGATTCAGGGACGCGTACTGAGTTGTTTGAATTCTGCCCGGACACAGTGGCGTAGCCCTCCCCCTGCCAATGGGTATCCATCGGTTGGAAGTCCACGCTCTTCCAGCCTTGCTTGGCCAAATCGAGCATACGTTGGACATGAGAATTGGGGACGCTGGCCCGGATAGCCATCGCCATCGCACCATTCAATTTGAGATTTTTAGTGGGGTCCACTGAGACGTCGTCCCCATCCCAACAGGCTTCCATTACGGCGTTGCAGTGTTTTTGCAATGCAGCGGTTCCAGCCACGAGTGCACTCACCTTCTCTTCTTCAGTGAGTTTCCAGCCGATGTATTCCTCGATATCGGGATGGTCCAAATCGAGAGTCACCATCTTGGCTGCACGTCGCGTGGTTCCACCACTCTTGATGGCGCCAGCCGCGCGATCACCGATTTTTAGGAATGAAAGCAGACCACTCGATGTCCCACCGCCAGATAGTGGTTCTCCAGCACCACGGATGTTGGAGAAATTGGATCCGGTTCCCGAACCGAATTTGAACAGCAGTGCTTCACGATTCCACAACCCCATGATGGAACTGGTATCTCCGACCAAACTGTCGGTAACACTCTGGATGAAGCAAGCGTGTGGTTGCGGATGTTCGTAAGAATTCACAGAACGCATATCTTCCTCGGTCACTGGATCAACATACCAGTGGCCTTGTGCAGGGCCCTCAATTCCGTAAGCCCAGTGAAGGCCCGTGTTGAACCATTGTGGACTGTTAGGTGCAGAGCGCTGACTGGCAATTAGATAGCACATCTCGTCGTAGTAAGCTTGCGCATCACCCTCGCTGGCGAAGTAGCCGTGCTTCCAACCCCAATAGGTCCAAGTTCCTGCGAGCCGACGGAAGAGTTGCCGTCCATCGGTCTCACAACCGTATCTGTCCCCCGCCTCCATCTTCTGTAATTTCTCTTCATCAGGGATGGAACGCTGAAGCCATGTTGGCACTCCGTCCTCAGGGACTTTGCGAGTTGCCATGGGCACCCCCGCCTTCCGCATGTACTTCTGTGCGCAGATTTTTCCAGGAACGCCATTGAATCCCGTTGGAAGTGCCACATCCTTGATTTCGAAAGCGACTGAACCATCTGGATTGGAAATGACGAAATCAGAGGTAATCCATTCAAACTGGTTGAATGGATCCTTGTCGACCTGCGTGAATCGTCGTTCGATGACCATGCCTTGCTCGCCATCTCCGGCGGCCGCATTTTGCTTCATCTTGGACTGTGTCATTGTCATCATCTCTTGCATAGTGTGGAATGTAAAGTAAAGTCACATCATTTGGCCGGTACTACCAGTGTCTAGTCGCACAGGGAGTTCTCTTCCCCTTTGGAGGGTCTTTGAATATATCGCCTTGTACGCGTGAATATGGGCGCGAAGGCCGAGTAAATCATACTCATCAAGAAGGCTGTTAGAGATATTGTTAGGCCACTTTTTTACTTCCAACAACTGTGATTCAATGGAGTTGCCAAATTGAGCATTGAAACTCGGCCGCGAACAGGTAACGCATTTGAGGGAACGCCACCCCTCCTCAAAGAGACGGAGTGATTTCATGACGAACCCGGAACCCGAAACAGACCCAGAATCAAATGATGACGAGGTCGATCCTTTTGCTGAACTCGGTGTCGCAGAAACTTCTTCTGGCGCCAATATTAGTGATGGCCTAGAGGCATTCATGGATGATGAAGATGAGGACGAACCAGTTGACTCCGCCCCTGTGATGGTTGAACATGACAATGATGATGATGATGATGATGACATATTTGCCGCCCTCGGGGTTGCCGGTCCGTCCGTTGCTCTGGCATCATCTGGAGAAGAAGATATTCTCGCTGCATTCATGGATGACGATGACGATGAAGAAGAAGTTAATGAGGAGGTAAGTGATCCAACTCCAGAAACATCCGCAACGACACAAAGCGATGGAATAGAGGCATACAAAATGGTGCTTGAAACCGTCTGGATCGATGGTATCCTAGATCCCGGCGAGGTCAATCTATTGGCAAAACGCAGAGAAAATTTAGACATTTCATTTGAGGAACATCTTGAACTGGTTCGTGAAATGCTTGGGTGAGATAATGGAAGCACTCGGTAGCACACCATTTGAACACGCCTTGGCGTTGGCATGGTTTGATGATCGGTTAACGACCACAGAATTCCGACAACTAGATATCTTGCAGAATTCACTAAACCTCTCAGATTCAGAACGTGCTAATATAGAGGCAGATTACGAAAATCGATTGGTTGAGGGAACAGCTCCGCGAGGAAAAGATGCCAACTCTTTGGCCCAATGGATTGACGCGGTTCGAGCATTGGCCGACGTTCACGATGATGTTTCCAATGTTCTTGCACGCCGTTTGGGAGGCACTGCTCTGCGTACAGGCATTACGAGAGATGGTTGGAAAGCCGCGAATACTTGGTTGGAACAACTTGGACTTGCCCAACCTTTTGCGGAAGGTTGCTGGTTTGTTGGTGGCATCGTCCCTCCATTGAGTACCGTTCCTCTCGCCTTAGCACCAGCGGCCGATTCACTGGGGCTACTAAACTAGGTTCGAATCTCTAAATCCCAGTCCAGACTTGCTCCGGCATCAGTAATCATGGCACCCACGGTGCAATACTTCTTGTGACTCTGTTCAATTATTCGTTCTACCAACTGTTGAGGAACATCCCCTTCGATGACATACTTCATGCGAACTGCAGTGAACTTTCGTGGATTCTCTTCACGTCGATCCGCATCCAATTCAATCCACATGTCTCGAACGTTCTCCATTCTGTGTTTGAGTCCGGTAATCACATCGAGTAGGGTACAACCGCCATGGGCCAGCAACACCATCTGTACAGGGTTTGGTGAATCTGCTGTGTGCATCGGAATGGTCACCCCATGCTCGTTTTCTCCTTCCAAATTCTCGTCACCCTTCCAGCGTACGACTCCTCTCATGCATACGCGCATGCGTGTGAGGTGATTGAGGGTTAGCATCATCAATGACTGCCATCTCGGCCGGTTTGAGGGACATGTCCGGCAACTCCATTTCCATGCAAGATGGCGTGCTAAACGTCCCGCATGACCCGATTGTCCACTATATCGAGGGCGATGGAATCGGCGCTGACATCACCCCTGTGATGATGGATGTGGTCAACGCCAGTGTGGCCAAGGCTTACGGCGGCGAACGGGGGATTCATTGGCATGAGGTTCTAGCCGGTCAGAAGGCTTACGATGCGACAGGAGAATGGATGCCTGAAGCCACACTGGATGCCATGCGCAACGGCTTAGTGTCTATCAAAGGCCCATTGACCACACCCGTAGGTGGAGGCATCCGTAGCCTCAATGTCGCCCTTCGTCAGCAGCTCGATCTCTATGCGTGCGTACGTCCTGTACGCTGGTATGCAGGCACACCAAGTCCAGTCAAGAATCCCGGTGCGGTGGACATGATCATCTTCCGTGAGAACAGCGAGGATGTCTATGCTGGCATCGAGTGGGAGGCTGGTTCACCAGAGGTTGCCAAGGTCATTGATTTCCTACAGAATGAGATGGGCGTCACCAAGATTCGATTCCCAGATTCCAGTGGGATTGGTATCAAGCCCATCTCCCGCGAAGGCACTGAGCGCATCGTTCGTGCAGCGATTCAGCATGCGATTGACAATGACAAGGACAGTGTCACATTGGTTCACAAAGGCAACATCATGAAGTTCACAGAAGGCGGATTTCGCGATTGGGGTTATCAATTGGCACGAAATGAATTCGGTGCTACGTTAATCGATGGTGGGCCCTGGTGTTCGATGACCAATCCGAACACAGGCAATACAATCACCATCAAGGATGTCATTGCCGATGCAATGCTACAGCAGGTTCTCACACGCCCGCGTGAGTATGGAGTGTTGACAACGATGAATCTCAATGGCGACTACATCTCTGACGCACTCGCCGCTCAAGTGGGCGGAATTGGCATCGCTCCAGGAGCCAATATCAATTACGATTCTGGTATTTCCATCTTCGAAGCCACTCATGGGACTGCGCCCAAGTATACAGGGCTCGACAAGGTCAATCCAGGAAGCATTATTCTCAGTGCCGAGATGATGCTTCGGCACATGGGTTGGGCCGAAGCTGCGGATCTCATTGTCAAGGGTATGGAAGGTGCGATTAACGCCAAGACCGTGACTTACGACTTTGAGCGCCTGATGGATGATGCTACTCTACTCAAGTGCTCAGAGTTCGGACAAGCAATCATCACTCACATGTGAGGTGTACCATATGGATTTCGAATCTCTGAACCTCTGCCAGCCTCTGCTGGATGCCCTTGACGAGATTGGTTACGTCACACCCACGCCGATTCAAGCCCAGGCTATTCCATATCTAATCGAAGGACGCGACATGCTCGGTTGTGCTCAGACAGGAACGGGCAAAACTGCCGCCTTTGCTCTTCCAATCCTCGATGCGATGGCCGAAGACCCGTGGGAGGGTCCACGCTGTATCCGCACTCTGATGTTATGTCCAACGCGCGAACTCGCATCTCAGATTAACGACAATATCGAGCAATATGCACGCCACCTAGATATCCGTTCGATGGTTATGTTTGGTGGCGTATCTCAGCGACCTCAGGAAAAGATTCTCCGTCGTGGTGTTGACATTTTGGTTGCCACACCCGGTCGCTTGCTCGACCTTATCTCTCAAGGATACGTTGACCTGTCCCAAGTGCAATTTCTTGTTTTCGATGAGGCGGATCGTATGCTAGACATGGGCTTTATTCGCGACATCCGCAAGATTCTTGCACATATACCAGAGAATCGCCAGAGTCTACTGTTCAGTGCCACGATACCCCCCTCGATTGTTGAATTGTCTGGTGACATGCTCTACGATCCGGTAAGCATCACGATTTCACCCGATTCCACCACCGTTGAGGCCATCGAACAATCGCTGATGTTCGTCATGAAGGGCGATAAGCGTGGTCTCTTGACCCATATCATAGAGGAGGAGGAGCCAGAGAAAGTGCTCGTGTTCAGTCGCACCAAACACGGTTGCAATCGCATTGTCAAGCAGCTTGGACAAGACGGTATCGAAGCCCTTGCCATCCATGGGAACAAGAGCCAGGGCGCGCGTGAGAAGGCCCTTGGGAGATTCCGCAATGGCACTCTTCAGGTGCTAGTTGCCACCGACGTGGCTAGCCGTGGCATCGATGTCTCCGATATCAGTCACGTCATCAATCTGGATTTGCCCAACGAGCCTGAGGTCTATGTGCATCGCATTGGACGCACGGGACGTGCAGGACAAGGGGGCATCGCTATTGCCTTCTGCGATGAGAATGAAGGAGAGTATCTTCGTGATATAGAGAAGATAATTCGTCAGGAGATTCCTGTTGATGAAGACCAACCATTCCACTCTGAGAAAGCTAGGTCGCGCAAGGGCGAAAAGGCGCCTAAGAAGAAGCAGAATCAGAACCGCGGCCGTGGTCGACGACAGCCTCGTAAAGGCAAGTCCAACGACAACCGCTCAAAAGGGCGGTCGAATGCCCGATCCAAGGGTGGACGCAATAGCGGGCAGTCTGGTGGCGGTCGAAAACGTCAGCAACGTGATCACAGATCCCGTTACTGAATTCGGAGATGCGCTGATATCCAACCTGTGATGTCGGACCTCTATGGACGAGAAATTCGCCGAAGCTCGTGCGCGCCTCCTCAAACTCTCGGAGGCTGCTGAAGCCGATGGCGAACCACTTCGTTGGTTCGAAGAATTGTATGCAGGTGCAGGCCGCGATTCCGAGGAGATTCCTTGGGCGAAGATGGAGGCCAATCCAAAGATGGTTGAATGGATTGCAGAGCGCTCAGAAATCACGGGACGTGCTTTGGTTGTCGGATGCGGACTCGGTGATGACGCAGAATGGTTATCCGCTGCTGGTTTTGATGTCACTGCCTTCGATCTATCTCAATCATCGATTGACTGGTGCAGAGAACGTTTCCCACAATCTTCGGTAAACTATTGTGTTGGAGATTTGATAGAGCCAACAGATGAGTGGCTAGAGGCCTACGACCTCGTCGTCGAAATTCACATCCTACAGGCGATTCCCGACTCAATGCGTGATGCTGCTGCATCCAATCTTCCCAAATTACTCAACAACGATGGCCATCTTTTGTGCATTGGGCGCTTACTCACTGAGAGAATTCCAGACGAACCTTCACCGCCTTGGCCCCTGACTAGAGTTTGGTTGAATAGCCGATTCCGAACACTGAAACAATTGAGTTTCCTGAACTTTGTCAATGAAGACACACCCACAATAGATCGTTATGTAGCAGCATGGATTCGTGATACTATGGCGATGTAGTTGACCACACTGAGTGTTAATAAAAACAGTTAATGCTCTTTATACAACTCTCGGGTTTAATTATTACACCTAGGTATGATATCTTACATGACAAACAACGCTCTCATCTGTGGATTCGCCCGCTCACCTTTCACACCAGCCAAGAAAGGTCAACTCGCTTGCGCACGACCTGACGATATCGCTGCTACCGTGATTCGTGGATTGCTAGAAAACCTGAACCTGGATTCTTCATACATCGAAGATGTCCTAGTTGGTTGTGCCTTTCCAGAAGGCGAGCAAGGATTCAACCTCGCCAGAATGGTGGGGTTCCTTGCGGATCTACCCAACGAAGTTGGTGGAGTAACCATCAATCGTTTCTGCGGTTCTTCGATGCAAGCGATTCATGATGCGGCCGGCCGAATTGCCATGAACGCTGGTGATGCATTCATCTGCGGAGGCGTTGAATCGATGAGTCGAATCCCAATGTCGGGATTCAATCCACTGCCCAATCCACGCCTCGCATCGGACAAACCAGAAGCTTTCACAAACATGGGGCTGACGGCAGAAAATCTCGCTAATGCGTATGAAATCAATCGAGAAGCACAGCAGGAGTTCGTTATCGAGAGTCACAAACGAGCTGCCGCTGCAGCATTTGACGACGTCATTATCCCAATTGAAACTGAAAATGGTATGGTGACAACTGATGGGTGCATCCGTGAGGGTACAAATCAAGAGATCCTTTCCAAATTGAAACCTGCATTCCTCGAAGAGGGAACTGTCACAGCGGGAACATCGTCTCCATTGACTGATGGGGCCGCTTTTGTTCTCGTTTGCAGCGAGTCCTTCGCCAAGGAACATGGCCTCACAGCATTGGCCCGAATCAAGAGCATCGCAATCTCAGGTTGCGCGCCTGAGGTTATGGGCATTGGTCCCGTTGAAGCATCCCGCAAAGCGCTAGAACGTGCAGGTATCACTTTGGATGATGTGGATATCATCGAACTTAACGAAGCCTTTGCTGCACAATCACTTGCGGTTATCGAAGAGATGGAACTTGATCAGGCCAAAGTGAACGTCGATGGTGGAGCGCTTGCTCTTGGCCATCCACTTGGTGCATCCGGCGCCCGTATTGTCGGTAGGGCAGCCACGGTTTTGTCTCGAAATGGCTCAAAGATAGCACTTGCAACGATGTGTATTGGTGGCGGTCAGGGGATTGCCACCGTCCTTGAGAAGGTGGATTGAATGACAATTGCCGTACCCAAACAAGAACCTTCGAATTCTTCCAAAGAAGAGGGTCGAATTCACAGAGTTGCTGTAATTGGCTCTGGGTTGATGGGTGCAGGCATCGCTGCACATTGTGCTAATGCTGGTTGCGACGTTGTCCTCATGGACATTGTTCCGGATGGTGCTGAAGACCCTGATGTACTCGCCAAAGGTGCAATCAAACAGATGTTGAAGGCCAATCCAGAAGTTCTGATGCATCCTGACTATGTTGAACGAATCACCCCTGCCAATCTGGATGATAGCCTACATCTTCTCACAGACAGGGATTGGGTCATTGAAGTCGTCATTGAGCGACTGGACATCAAGCGTGATGTCTATTCGAAGTTAGCAGAATACATGCCAGAACACGCGATTCTGTCTTCAAACACCTCAACTCTACCTCGTTCTAAACTCGTTGCTGGTATGCCATCAAGTCTTTCCAACCGATTCCTAATCACTCACTTTTTCAATCCCCCTCGCTATCTTCCGTTGCTTGAAGTCGTCACATCATCGGAAGTTCCCAATGAGACGCTGCAACGCTTCACATCCTTCGCAGATGAAAAACTCGGCAAGCGCGTCACACTCTGCAATGACACACCGGGATTCATTGGCAATCGATTAGGTATTTATTTCGTTCAACGTGCCATTGCTGCAACACTTGATCACGGTTTAACAATTGAACAAGCAGATGCCATGCTGGGCCGCCCCATCGGTCTGCCCAAGACCGGTGTGTTCGCACTAATGGATCTGGTCGGCATCGATCTTGTTCCTCACGTAATCGGATCAATGGTACAACATCTTCCCAAGGAGGACGCATTGCATACCATCGCTGGTCGCGGTGGTGATATCATCACGGCGATGATTGAGGACGGATATACCGGCCGCAAAGGGAAAGGTGGATTTTACCGATTGAATACAGATGACGGTCAGCGTATCAAGGAGGCTCGAGATCTCCAAACTGGTGAATACGCGCCTGCAAATCGCCGTGCAGCATTCCCTTCAGCCAAAATAGGCAAGCAAGGATTGGCCCGCCTCATCGAGAAGGATGATGCGGGTTCTCGCTTTGTCAAAGAGGTCCTCCTTGACACGTTCGCCTATGCTGCCTCTTTGGTTCCAGTTGTCAGTGCCGACATCGCTTCGATTGATGGCGCTATGCAAGTTGGATACAACTGGAAGAAAGGTCCTTTCCAGATGATGGATGAACTTGGCCTTGATTGGCTCATTTCTGAATTGGAATCTTTGGGTAAGGATGTCCCAGATATTCTCCGATTGGCTTCTGAGAATGGTGGTTTTCACGGAACACTTGAGGGAGAACCGACTAGAATTACTACAGAGGGCACACACGTTCTCGTTCCCCGGCCCGCTGCCACATTCACCGTCGCTGATCTCAAGCGTCGCCAGGGTCGTGCCATCAAACGGAATGGCTCAGCAAGTCTGTGGGACGCTGGCGATGGTGTGTTGTTGGTCGAGTATCATTCGAAACTCAATGCGATGGATCCAAACAGTATGGAGATGTTGATGACCGCTGTTGATATTGCTGAGAATGAAGGATGGAAAGGCATCCTAATCGGTAACGATGGATCCCACTTCTGTGCAGGCGCCAATCTGGGTCTCGCATTGTTCGCGGCTAATCTGGGCGCTTGGAAGGAGGTTGATCAATTCATCAAACTCGGCCAAGATGCGTATCAAACGCTGAAGTATGCCGAGGTACCTGTCGTTGCTGCAGCTGCTGGGATGTGCGTCGGTGGTGGTTGTGAGGTTCTCTTGCATTGTGACGCTGTACAGGCACACTCAGAGTCTTACATCGGCCTTGTCGAAGTGGGTGTTGGTATCATCCCTGGTTGGGGTGGTTGCAAGGAGATGCTCGCCCGTCTCCCGGCTTTTGGTATATCTTCGGGTGGACCAATGGGTGCGCCCATGAGGGCATTTGAGAACATTGGATTGGCTCAAGTGGCAAAATCTGCCGAACAAGCTCGTGACTTAGGATATCTAAGGCCCACAGATCAGATTTCGATGAATCGGGATCGGCTGTTGGCCGATGCAAAAGCCCGCGTGTTGAAACTTGCAGAGGATTACACGCCACCGGAGCCCCACACCTATCATCTCCCAGGGCCATCAGGCCGCCTCGCACTTGAGATGGCGTTGAATGATCTCGCGTTGTCAGGAAAGGCAACCCCACACGATGTTGTTGTCGTTGGCGAACTTGCAAAAGTGCTGACGGGTGGCGATGATGCAGATGTGATGGTTGAGATTGGGGAAGACGAACTTCTTGCCCTTGAACGTGCGGCCATCGCAACGCTCGCAAAGGATGTGGCGTCGCTGGATCGCATGGAACATATGTTGGCGAAAGGCAAGCCATTGAGGAACTGAGGAGGGGTGATAGAATGGTACGATACAATGCACCACTACGCGATTACACCTTCCTCTTGCACGAAGTATTCGAAGTCGTCGAGTTGGCAGAACAATTGGATTACGAAGGTTGGGATCGCGACATGATTGACATGATGATGGAAGAATGGGGCGAGATTATGCGGACTGCTTGGTTGCCCACGAATGCTGTTGGGGACAAAGTTGGTTGTACCTATGAAAATGGCAAGGTGAAAGCACCTCCAGGCTTCAAAGAGGCATGGGATATTACAACCGAAGGTGGTTGGTTTGCAGCTGCAGCACGCTTCGAGCATGGTGGCATGGAAAGTCCACTATTCTTCCGCAATGCGATGGATGAATTTGCAATTTCAAGCAATATGGCACTCTCTACGGTCGGTGCACTCAATCTGGGTGTGTATGATCTCATTTCTGAGCATGGTAGTGCTGAACT
>JAPKFG010000047.1 GCA_028821675.1 Candidatus Poseidoniales archaeon | reverse complement strand
TTCATTGCTTTCATATCTATATCCATTTTCTTTCACCTTTTTCTATCGCTACCTAAGCGATTAGCGTGTTCGTATCAAATGCGCTTATCAATGATTCTATAGTGAATCTGCGATAAAGGCGTGTTTGGGCGGTTTTCAAAAAACGCCGCTGTACCCTTGAACATTAGGTGTAATTCACTACACCGAGTCGAAATAACGACTCAAAAAAAGGTAGTTAATCACTCAAACTAGTCCCTTGAGGTGTTCCTGTCCCTTGACAACCTCAGTTGAGCAAGGGCTTGGGATCTTCATGCTGGCCTTTCGTAGAGCGTCCTTTGCGGTGAGGAAATTCTGAGGTTTGGTCGAAATTGAGATGATGGTTGTGCCACGCTTGCAACGAGCGGCAGTCCCTACGTTCTTTCCGAACGAGCAGCGCATGCCTTGTGACACACGATCCGCACCGGCACCTGTTGCCTGCTTGTTTTCTCTCAAAATGTGGTGTGGGTATACGTGCACGCGGAGTGCATACCCTTCTTCCCCAGCCACATCTCGAATGGTTGCATTGGAAACTTGGCGGGCGGCTTCAAGAGCCGAATGGCGAACTTGGCAACTCTCATCGACAGTGAGTTTGATGATTACAGGAAACTCATCGGCTTCAGAAGCCTTGCGGTTTCCCATGTGGAAGCGCATAATCCGATTATTGGGCACACCGCCAGTGTACTGGCGACGAGTGTACGCCTGACCCTTGAGTCTGCGGTACATTTTCGCGGGCTTACGTGCCATATTGACTTCCTCGGTCGACGGCCACCGACAGCCCGTATATGAACTCATCCGGCCACCTACGGTGGCTATACACTCTGGTTAGCGGACATGTTCTTCAACTTCATTGGTCACAGCCCCTCCGTGGACAACATCATCGAGCGACTCTTTGCCTTCGTCGATTCCCCTCGTGAACGCCCTTGGGTGGCTATGGGTGCACTCGGCATTTTCATTCTCTTTGGAGCAGTTTGGGTGAATCAAGCTCAAGTTCTCCCTGGAGTTTCTGTTTCAGACACGGGGCTTTCCGGGTCCGTTATCGACATCATGTGGGATGCAGATGGAGACCAAGCCTTGGCCTTAGTCGATAATGGCGACGATCTAGAGATGATGATTCGAGACAACCAAGGAACTTGGTCAGTTTTGGATTGCAGTTGCAACGTCACGTCGATTGGGGGTACTGAGAGCGAATGGGTGGCTGGAGGTGAAGATGGTTGGATCGGCATTATGTCCGCAGGTTCGAATAGTATTGCGCCTCGCTCATTCAATTGGCCAGACATCCCTCCTGAGATTGTTTCACTGGACGGCGACTTCCATGATGGCTGGTTGATTGTGGAGGACGGTTCCGATCGCTTGGTTCACACTTGGTCTGGATTGAATGTCAGTGAGGGGGCATCATATCCGATTTCAACAATCGTCATGGACGAAGTAGAGGTTGTGTCAGGTGGTGCACTAATCATCGGTCACGACATGGCGGTTAGCAATCCTGCGCAAGGCCAGGCATCATCCGAAGTTCTCATCGATGCGGCTGGTGGTTCAGGGGCATCACCACAACTGGTTTTGTTGCACCGTGGCGCCGGCTCTCCATTCCATACAATCGTGCCAATGGATGATTCATCATTCATCGCGATTGTTGGTGGTGGTGATGCAATATATGGTGTCAGTGCAGACAGAAACGTCCACCGTATTGCTGGGTCTATAGGCGTTAGTACAATTGCAATTGATGATGAAGGAATGCTTTGGTTCAAAGGTGATAATGGGCTATCTACGTTGGAAATCGGTGATGCTCAACCGACGAATGTCATCTGCCCAGATGGCGCCCCTACAGATTTGACGACCGCTGCAAGTTCTGGTGAAAACATCGTCATGTTCAGTGAAGACGGAACCTCCCGGGTGACCATTGATCCTAGTGCACAACATTCCCTGCTCAGAAGCCTCTCACTTCTGGGTGATTTGATTCTGGTTCTGACTTTTGTTGCCTTTGCAGGGTTCGGTGGTCACGCACTGATGCGCAAGCACGATATTATTTGATTTCAGAATCAGCAAGCAATAATTCGTTCACGTAGTGAACGGCCGTTTGGTTCATAGGCTGCGGACTAGGTTGCTCGTGCCCATGGCCAAGGGACCGAGCATGCTCGACCAGTATGCGGAGATTAAGGCCAACCATCCAGACACCATCCTTTTCTTCCGAATGGGTGATTTCTACGAGATGTTCTACGATGATGCTGTTACAGCCTCCGAGGTTCTCGGAATCACGCTCACAAGCCGAGACAAAAGCAGCGACAACCCGGTTCCCATGGCCGGTGTACCTTGGCACTCTGTTGAAGGTTATCTGCAACGAATGTTGAGGTCAGGATACAAGGTCACATTGTGTGAGCAAGCTGAGGAATTGCAACCTGGAGAGAAGATTCTACGACGTGTAGTGGCCCGTGTTTACACACCCGGTTCGCTGTATGAAGAGGAGTTGATTGGTGAAGATGGCAGTGCTCTGTTGGCTGCTGTTGTTCTCAAGGGTGACTGCCTTGGAATTGCCGTAATGGACCCTTCCAGTGGCCGCGCCTCATCCACTGAATTTGAGGGCGGAGATCGCTTTGAACGGCTCCGAGATGAATTGCTCCGATGGGGTCCCAGAGAGGTTGTCATGCATGGTCGAGACGCCAAACATGAGTCCGTGCTCCGCGTTCTTCGGGACATCGAAGGCTTGGTTCTCAGCATCCATGACTTGCCCAGTAAAGGTCGATTGGAAGCTCTGCGAAATGTATTGGAGATGAGTGATCTCGGCAGCCTTGATCTCGATAGCCGTCCTTTGGCAATGGAGGCCGCTGGACTGGCAACCGGTTATTTGTCGAAATTGCACTTAGTCGATGCTGTTCCTCTACGTGAAATTCACTTGGGTGCAGACGCAACTCACATGCTTCTTGATCAGACCACCCTGCGCAATCTCGAATTGGTGCTCACCCTATCTGGGGAGAAGACTGGCAGTTTGTTGCAAGCGATTGATGCGACACAGACTTGGATGGGACGCCGCTTGCTCAAAGAATGGCTTCTGCGGCCATTGATGGATATCGACCAGATCACTGAACGACATTCTGCTGTAGGCAGTCTGGTCAATGCGACGCGTCGGCTGAGAGAGATTCGGAACTCACTCAAAGCAATGCGAGATTTGGAACGCTTGTCAACAAGATTGGCTTACAATCGAGCCAATGGGCGAGATCTGTTGGCCATCTGTGATTGTCTCTCAAGGATGCCAGCCTTGCAATCATTGCTTCAGGAATCGAACGATGCGATGCTCAATGCCTGTGCAGATGGATTGGTCGATCTTGAATCCCTCAAGGAGCGAATCGAAGACTCCTTGCTTCCAGAGCAACCGTCGCTGATACGAGAGGGGAGATTGTTCCGGCTAGGATACGATGAGAAATTAGACGACCTTCGAACCAAGGCTGGAAAGGGAACAACCTGGCTGTCTGAATTCGAGGCGTCACAGAGAGAGAACCTCGATATCCCCAGTTTGAAGGTCAAGTACAATCGGCAATTTGGATATTTCATTGAGGTCACTAAGACTCATCTCGACAAGGTACCTGAAGATTGGATTCGCCGCCAGACGATGACCAATGCCGAGCGTTATGTCACGACTGAACTGAAAGAGTGGGAAGAGGTCATTCTGACTGCCGACAGTCGAGCCAACGCAATTGAATTCAAACTCTTTTGCACTCTTCGCGACGAAGTCAAAGAGATGACTTCTACACTATCTACAATCGCGCGAAAAATCTCTACCGTTGATGTTCTCTCCTCGTTTGCACACCACGCTCGTCAGCGTTCATGGTGTCGTCCAGAAATCTTAGACAGCGATCGCCTCGACATTTCTGGAGCCCGTCATCCTGTCCTTGAGGACGATGGTCGGTTCGTTCCAAACGATGTTAGATTCGATGCGAAGCGCCGATTCCTACTACTGACCGGACCGAACATGGGTGGGAAATCGACCTATCTTCGAACCTGTGCACTAATTTCCATATTAGCCCAAGCGGGCTCCTACGTTCCAGCAAGCAAAGCCCGCATTGGTTTGGTTGACCGGGTGTTCACCCGCGTCGGCGCTCATGATGATCTTCGACGAGGCCGTTCAACCTTCATGATGGAGATGATTGAAGTGGCTCACATACTCCGTCGAGCCACACCCAATAGTCTGGTTCTACTCGATGAGATTGGGCGCGGAACATCGACATTTGATGGGCTGGCCATCGCTTGGTCAGTGACCGAAGACATCGCCCGTAGGGTTGGATGTCGAACATTGTTCGCCACGCATTATCATCAGTTGGTTGGCCTTGCAGAGGAAGTCCCAGGGCTGTACAACATCCACGTTCAAGTTGCGGATTCCGGCGGTGAAATCGCCTTCTTGCATACAATTGCTGAAGGGCCATGTGATGATTCATACGGGGTTCAAGTGGCAGGACTTGCAGGTTTACCCAGCGCTGTTGTCGAAAGAGCCCGGGACTTGTTGCTGTTCCTTGAATCCCAAGCCCAAGGCGCACGGGCTGGAGAGGGTGGAGCACCGCTCTCTAGAGAGACCGGGCAATCTTCTCTGTTCGGTGGTTGGAGTCAGAGACCAGCTCCTGCCCGCATCGTCGAGAAAGAATCCGAAGTTGAGAAGCGCCTAGCTGAAATCGATCCGGATATGTTGAGTCCCCGCGATGCTATGGATCTCATCTACGAATTGAGGGGAATGCTGCAGAGCACACACGAGTGGTTGGAGGAGTGACATGGCTGTCACGACCGAGAATCGTCGCCCCATCCAACAGCTGGATGATGATACCATTGGCCACATTGCGGCGGGTGAAGTTGTCGAGCGCCCCGCTCAAGTGGTCAAGGAATTGGTCGAGAATAGTATTGATGCCGGATCCACCCGAATTCGTGTTGAAATCGAGCGAGGTGGTTTCGATCTAATTTCTGTAATCGATGACGGTAGCGGGATTCCCGCTGAAGAACTGGAATTGGCTGTGACTCGACACGCCACTAGCAAACTTGCGGCAGCAACCGACCTCAGTGCCATTCACACGCTTGGATTCCGCGGCGAAGCATTGGCCAGCATAGGCATGGTCAGCGGTCTCAAGGTGGCCAGTCGAACAGAAAATTCGGAAGGAATGCGAATTACCGTTGATGATGGTGTGAAGAATACATTGGAACCGGCTGGAATTGCACCTGGTACAGTGATTGAAGTTTGCAATCTATTCGCAAATATCCCCGCCCGTCTTTCCTTTCAGAAGCGTCCTTCGACAGAATCTGCTGCTATCGTTGACATCGTGGTATCTCAGGCTCTTTGCAACCCCTCCATTGGTTTCACAGTCAGTGTCGATGGCCGCAATGTTCTCGAGACCCCCCCCGGTGTTCAGATGTCAGATCGCCTGTTTGATCTCATCGGCTCATCGGCGGAGAGACTGGTGCCTCTGCAATGTTCTGACGAGGATGCCGAAGCCCCTGGAGATGAACACTGGACCGGTTGGGTTTCCCCCCCTGATATGACACGTTCCAAAAATGATGAAATTCATGTCATAATCAATGGTCGGCCCGTCGCAGCATCCCCCTTCAATCAGGCGATTCGCAGAGGCTACCACACCCGCTTGATGGTGGGTCGACATCCAATCTGTGTAATTAGACTAAATTTACCACCTGATGAGGTTGACGTCAACGTTCATCCAACCAAGCGCGAAGTCCGATTGAAGCATTCATGGCGTGTACTCGAACGACTTGAACGGGCCATTAAGCACACGTTATTGCAGTTACCAACCGGCTCGATGACGCCTGATTCCAGTCCAATAGAGGCTGTCTCTACTGTCGTAGATTCACCAATGCAATCCGATTCACCACTCCCTGTATGGGCTGAAACTGCCCAGACTAGAATCACCTATGCTGGCCCTATTGAGAAAGTAGTTTCCAAACCAGAAATTATAGTGAGTGAATCCCCACTAACACAAACTACACTTCCGAACTTGGGCATCGAAGAGATTGCCCCCGCACTTTCGAGTGCAGAAAGGGACCTTCACCGATGGTGCTCAGGAGAAGAAAGTGTTTCACCGCTGAATGAACCTGAAGCCAGCCCTCTTGATCTTGAGATTACTGATGTTCCAGAGATGGTTCCACTATCGCAATTCGCCGATTCATACATTCTTGCCCAAGGATCTGATGAATTGTTCATAATCGATCAGCATGCGCTGCACGAGCGCGTTCGATACGAGCGCCTTAGAACTGATATGGCTTCTTGGGAGAGTCAGGAACTCGTTTCTGCCCTTCCATTGGCATTGAGTACTGCGAAATCCGAAATTCTGCGTGGAAATGAATCACGATTGAACGAACTCGGTTTCTCCTTCGATTCAGATCTCAATCTCACGGCGGTTCCACAAATCCTGCTTGGTAGCGACAAACTCGAAGGATTCCTCTCCGATGTATTGTCCGAACTTGAAACCGGAGCCCAACGCCTCGACACCGTCGAGAGCCTCGCCGATGAAGTGGCTTTCATGAAATCCTGTCGAGGAGCCGTCAAAGCCAATCAGAAACTATCGCTTCCTGAGATGCGGCGCCTTCTTGCAGACATGCAAACCATCTCTAATCCGTGGGCCTGTGTTCACGGCCGTCCCACTGTGCTGCGAATGAGCCACAATCGTTTGGATGGACATTTCGGCCGTCATGGTTGAATGAAATTGAGAAATGTTGGAAACGACACCTCGTGTAGAGAAGCGCCATCAATCTCAGCTCCGACCTTGGTTGCCAAGATAACGGCCGACATCTGCATTCGATGGTCACCGAATGTTGGTACGATATGAAGGGGTGCGATTGGATTTTGCCCACCAGGGATTCTCAATCCATCAGTTGTAGCTTCAATTTCAATAGAGTATGCCGCCAACATCTCCACTGTCCGCCCAATTCGATTTGATTCCTTAAACTGGGCATGACTTGCCCCCACAATTACCCCCCCTCCTCCAATCGCCATAGCCGCCGCTAGAGGCGTAATCAGATCATTCGCATCTCGTAGGTCAATTGTTTGTGAATCGTAGAGATTCAGTTCCTTCAGAACATCTGCTCCGAGCGAATCTTCAACTTCTACATCGGGCCATTCAACCGTTGTATTGTGGAGCATTTCGTACAATTTCCATAAGGCGATATGGGAAGCATCAGCCGGAATCTGCACCTGATTTGGAGGCGTGCATTGCCAAGGTCTCAAAATAGCGTCGTCCATGTTGTTCGTCGATCCACATTTAGCTGCAAGTGAAAAAGAGAGTTCGGCATGCTTGCGACTCACAAGTTCTCCCTCTTTGGTCAGATTCAATGATTTGCTTCTTGCTGGCATCGATAGAATGAGGGCCGACAGATGTTGACTGGTTTTGCTGATATCTATGGTAAGTGAATCTAAGGTGATTGGACCTTTGACCCTCATCGGTAAATTTCGCTCGTCAGAATCAAACTTGACTTCCAGTTCTAGAGATTTCCAGAAATCGCGGTTGATTCTTGGTCCTAGGCTCGCATCTCCATCGATGGTAATCCATTCGCCGATTCGAGTCGTAGCGATTGATAACAATCGAAGCGCGGTGCCTGAATTTTGAAAATCGAGTGCCTTAATCGGGCGATTGAATCCATTCACACCGACTCCGTGCACGGTCCATGTATCATTTTCAATCTCGATTCCAACCCCCAGTTCAATCAGTGCATCGCGCATTGCACAGGCATCTTGAGAAGCACCTTCAATCCCGTGAATTTCGACTGAATTATCACCTTGAGATGCCAACAACAGCCAACGAATCAAGTGACTTTTGGATGGAGGCAAGCCTCCTATTGTAACCAATGAAGTCGTTGCTAGAACCGAAAGAGTCCCATGCTGTGCCGGCGAATCCACAACCTGCGGACTCGGGCAAACCCCATCATACCGTCGCTGGCAGGGGCATGGCTGCTAACTCATTCGTCCCCGATGTTCCTTGAGAACGGACGAACATGGTCCAGCCCCCCTCTTCTGTTCCTGCGGCTGTGGCATTGATAACGAAATAATCTCCTCGATTCACAGTAAACGAGGCGTCTCGATCGTGGAAAGTTACGGTTTCTCCAACGGAACCGTAGACATTGGCATCGTTGACATGACCGGTAATGCTTGAGGCATTGACGCCTGCTGGAGGGACGATTGAGAACGACACACTCGAAGTGTGAAGATTCTGCGACAATTCTGTGAATCGGACCACTTGGAATCCATTGTCCAAGGCTCTGACGCTCATGGTTGCATATGGTGCTCCTTTTTCAGGTGCCCCTATGGCATCATCGATCATGAGGTAGGCAGCACTGGCCAATAGGACGGTAATCGCCATCAACAAAACAGTAGCAATTACGGGGCTCACCGCCTCATCCTCGTAGACCCGCTCGCGTCTCATCGGCCACCGAAGGTGGCCTGTAACGTGTAAACACACCGGCAATGAACCTCATAAAAAAGGTCAGAATTGAACTTAAACACAGTCGCCAAGGATCAAACTCTGCTTTCCTTGCTCTTGAGTCGAAGACCCTTGTAGCTGCATTTGCGGCAACGCTTGGCACGTAGCGCATTCCGTGCATTGCATTTCATGCAAATTCTCACGTCGAGAAGGCGTGCTTCAGCCTCCGGGAATCGTGCCATGAGCCCGCCGAACTGCTCCCCCTATTTAATCGGCGTGGAAATCAGGCGCCCCCGTAGGGGGCGGCTGCACCGTCATCGTCTTGGGTCGTGAACTCTTCCCTCGGTTTGTTCCCATGCGACTTGAGCGACTGCCTGGAATTCACCATGATTCGGCCTGTATTGTTGTCTCGGGTACCGAATCGACCGTCATCATCGATTCTGGAACTTCTTGGCATCAATCGAATCTGGTTGAACGCTTGCAACCTCACCTTGAAGGCCGTGCCTCCGTTGAAGCCATCCTTCTGACCCACAGGCACTTCGATTCATGTGGCGCTGCCCCTTACCTCGCACAGCAATTCGATGCGACAATCAAGGTTCACGAAGACGCTGTTGCACCCCTCGCAGGTGGCGATTTATTCACCACTTGGGCCAGTCGTTATGATTCGGATATGCCACCCATTGATGCGCAGGGATTTTCTGACGGCGATCAGATTTCTCTTGGCGATGTCACTCTCCACGTACTGCATACTCCAGGACATACCATGGATGCTTGTTGCTTCCACATTCCGGAGAAAGACGCAGTCATCTGTGGAGATCTCGTGCCGGCGGCCGGCCATCCCTCTCGAGCGGATATGCCCACAGGCAATCTCGTCGCAATGAAAGAGAGTCTGGAACGAGTCCGAGACCTGTCTCCCAATTTATTGGTCTGTGGAAGGGGCGAGGCTATTTCTGGTTCTGATGTCTGTGCTGATGTTCTCAACAAACACATAGAATCAGTTGAACTTCGAATCGAAGGAAAAGGAGAATTGCCGAGTGGTTGGCCCAAGCCGGCCGAAACTTGCCACTGGTTAACGCCCGAACCTGCATGGCCATTCCAATGACTTGATTCACTAAGACAAGTTGCCCGAAACCATGGAGTGGTGGGGCTGGTTAATCTGGGCATTCTTAATCTACTTCGGAATTAACTTGGCAAGAGAATTGTTGCACATCATAACTTTCAACGTTGAAAGATTCCGGAATCGTTGATTACCAATTCTCTCGCTCGTCGTCTTTCTTTTCCTTCTTGTAATGACGATAGCAAGGCTTGCAGATTGGGAGTCGGCGTGATTCACCCACCAATTCACCCTCTTCCCAGACCTCAGCGAGATTGTCGAATGCGATGCTGCGGCCACCATGGCTCTTGTCAGCCCAATTCTCACATCCCTTGATTGCACAAGGCTTCTCTCCATCTGATAATTCTCTACTTCGGCGCTTTCGCCCATCATCTTTGCCAGCACCTTGTCTGGCTTTGCGTGCCTTCGCCTTGAATCCCATGACATTCACTCCTTGGCACTCCTACTTGACCCCGTCGATATTCATCGTTCAATCGTCGCTTCTCGATCAGGGCCCACACCGACACTGATTATCGGGAATCCGAGCAGACTTTCGATTTTCTCGACATAGGAACGTGCGTTCTCAGGCAACGCAGAAAATCCGGTTCCATCTAGTGCTGCAGTGCGGGCAATATCCAACCATTCTTCTAGAGAAAGTGCATCGAATCCAGGCATAGATTCGTAGACTGGCATGCATCGAGCCAAGCGGCCAATCTCCGCTGGAATCTCGTGACAAGGTTCGCCATCTATGGTGTAACCAATACAAATTCTGAGTTCCGAAATACCCCCAAGCACATCGAGCTTGGTCAATGTCACTCCATCGAAGCCATTCATTCGGTGTGCGTGTCGAAGGACCACAAGATCGAGCCATCCACAACGTCGTGGACGACCGGTAGTAGTGCCAAATTCATGTCCTACGTCGGCCATATGTTTTCCATCAGCATCAGACATGTTCTTTCCATTGTACAATTCGGTGGGGAAGGGGCCTTCTCCCACGCGCGTAGTGTATGCTTTGACCACCCCGTAAGTTTTCTCAACATGACCAGGATGTATTCCTGCACCATGTGTCGCATTGCCTCGGCTGGTGACTGAGGATGTGACGAATGGGAATGTTCCTTGGTCAATGTCGAGTAAGCAACCCTGCGCGCCCTCCAAGAGAACGTTCTCACCCTGTTTGAGCGCCATGTCAAGCATGAGCCCAGTGTGTGCGACTGCATGGCCAAAGCGTTGCCAGACCCACGACAGGTCGAGGGCCAGAGATTGCGGTGTAATCTCCCCGTGTAGACTCGCTTGCCTGGAAATTGTATTCCAACCCACAGGATCATCTGCTGATGGCACAGTATCTTTGATGTCGAATAAATCGAGTCGTGCATTCATTCTCTTCGCAGTATAGCCAAGCCATTCTGGGTCCGCCATCCGAGAGGGGATATCACAGAAGCGAACACCCACTCGTTCAATTTTATCTCCATAGGTGGGTCCAATCCCTCTTTTCGTGGTACCAATCTTCGTATCCGTCCCATCGATGCGACGATGGAAGGGAAGATTGACGTGAGCCCGTTCACTAATCCACAGACGAGTTCCTTCAGGTCGTTCATTGCCAAAATCGTACCAATCTTCGAGTTCCTTCTCAAGAGTCCAAGGGTCGATGACCATGCCATCTCCTAGAACAAGTTGACATTCAGGATAGGTGATGCCACTGGGTAAATGGTTCAGTTTCAGTGTACGATCTCCGATGACAATCGTATGTCCGGCATTGTTGCCGCCCTGAAAGCGAGCAACCCAACTAACTTCACTGGCAAGTTGGTCGACCATCTTGCCTTTGCCCTCGTCGCCCCACTGAGCGCCGAGCACCACCGTGGCGGGCATGATTGTCGCGCATTGCCGGCCATTCATGAACCTGCCCACTGGGAAAATGGCATTTTGTGGTAGAAAAGTGATGCATCTATGCGATCACTTTAAGGCCGGATTCCTCAATTTAATTTTACGTATGAGGTACATTACCCCCGGGGCGTGGTATATCCCACTGAACGAGGGATTGCTCTGGAGCGACACAACCGTAATCAAAGCGAAGAGTTTAAGTACTACCGAGTATACATGTTAACCCCGAGTTGAGTAATATGACAGAAGAGAAGATAGAAACCGATAGCCAGAAGCCGAATACACGCAAATCCCCCCTAGGCGCAGGACGTCCGTCCCAGCGTCGAACTGTGGGTCAAACCACTCCGTGCAAGGAGTGTGGTGCAACAGAATGGAATGAAGACGAAATCCGAGGTGAGACCTTTTGTGTCTCTTGTGGCAACGTTGCTGAGGAGAACGCGATTGACCTTGGTGCAGAGTGGACCAACTACTCCGATGGCACGGATCGCTCCCGAGTGGGTGCTCCATCCCGTGAGTCCCTTTCCGACAAGGGCCTCAACACGAACATTTCACGCAGCGATATATCCGGTGCTGGTGCACGACGTCATGGTATCAAGGGAAGCGACGCCAAGCATTGGCGACGCCGATTGCTGATTGACGAACGTAGCAAGAATCGTTCATCGCGCGCGCGTAACCTCACCAAGGCCATGCAGTTCATTCGTGACCGAGGCAAGCTTCCTCCTGCTCTGGTCGAGGAGACCGCACGCCTCTACCGTTCTGCCGCAGAACAGGGCATTGTAACGGGTCGAAGCATCCGTGGTGTCTCAGCCGCTTGTGTCTATCTCGCTGCACGACAGGCAAAATTGCCACGTACAATCGAAGAGATTGCAGAATCCTTTGACATGACTGACGAAATGGGCCTGAAGGAACTCAAGCGAACCATTCGCTTGGCCGCACGTTGTCTCAACGCTCACCACGTCACTGGACCTGGCGAGTATCTCGACAAGTTCCACAGCGACCTCGGTCTACCGGCACCCGTGCTTGGTGAAGCCAACTACCTGTGGAATCGTGTTGGCGAATCCATGGAATGGCAGGGTAAGAAGCCCTCCGGTGTTGCAGGTGTTATGCTGTACAAGGCAGCCCAAAACCGTGGACACCCCCGTACTCAATCCGAAGTCTGTGAGGTCGTCGGTGTATCTGAAGTGACCTTGCGAGGTCTCTTGCGAATCCTCGAAGCACTGCTTTCCCAGTTGGGTGAAGCACCGTCGAACTGAAGAAGCAAAGACGATTCGAGTGGCCCACTGGGCGCTTAGATCAGCTGGAAGATCG
>JAPKFG010000130.1 GCA_028821675.1 Candidatus Poseidoniales archaeon | reverse complement strand
CCAACAATCGTTGGTTACAGTGCCTATGGTCACCATGGCTGTGGCGATGTAGACGCTGATGGCTTTGCCAATGCTGTCGATGATTGTGCGAACGGTGGAAAATCATGGCGCGACGCCCTAGGATGTCCTGACATGGACGGTGATGGTTGGTCGGACCCTACAGGTGCAGCCGGGTGGGATGGGGACCGCCACCCGACCAATTGGATGCAAGCCATCGATACAGATGGTGATGGTCGCTACGACAACCACGGTCCAGATTGCTGTGGACAGAATGCTGAATCTGATGAATTCCCACTAGACCCACAGCAATGGATCGACGAAGACGGAGACGGTTGGGGTGACAATTCAAGCGCGCCCACGGGTGACAAATGTCCCGGCTTTGATGGCGCCTCAATGTATGATCGGGGTGGATGCCTCGACAGCGACGAAGATGGCTGGTCAGATCCAGAACCTCCTACGTCCTCAAAGCCGTATGGCTGGACTTACAACGTCACACGTTGTTACAATTCTTGGGTAGATGCTGAAGGCAATACGCGTGCTGCCGGTGAGCACTGTGCTGATTTGTTCCCTTGGGCACCTGATGACACATCACCTGAGAACCTCTGTGGGACACTATGTCACCACCAATGGGGAGACCGCGATGGCGATACCTATGGTGACAACAACTCGCAAGATGCTTGGAATCGCGACGCTTTCCCGCTGGATACAACCCAGCATGCAGATACCGATGAGGACGGATATGGCGACAACATCAGTGGCAACAATGCCGATGATTGCCCAAGTATCTGGGGCAATTCTACTGTAGACAAGAAAGGTTGTACAGATTCAGATGGCGATGGCCATTCCAACATTTACTCCTACGACATCAATTCTGAGAGCGGTCTTCGCGAGAATGAACTCGGAGACGCACTCCCCGATGACCCCGACCAATGGCGTGATCGCGACGGCGATGGCTTCGGCGAGAATCCAGTTGGAGATTGGGATCGCTGTGAGGATATACCAGGTGCACTACTCGGCGTTCCAGGCCCCGGTTGCCCGATGCCCGTAGGCGATGAGGATGGCGACAATATCGCTGATGAAAATGATTTGTGCCCAGATACGCCCGAGGGTGAGAGTGCCAACACCGATGGTTGTTCAGACTCCCAACTCGATACAGATGAGGACACAGTCACCGACGACGTCGACATCTGCCCGAACACCCCTCTTGGTGAGATTGTCAACAGTGTGGGCTGCTCGTCTTCACAAACGAACATCGATACCGATGGTGATGGTGTCAACGACGTTGACGAAAATGCGGACCAACTCGACATGTGTCCCAACACACTTCCTGAGGACTACGATGATGTTGATGAAAACGGATGCGCACCCTCACAATTAGACACAGATGGTGATGGTGTAACTGATGATTTGGATCTTTGTCCAGGTACCACTTCAGGTGCAACTGTGACCACAGATGGTTGCATTGTTGTCGGTGCGGACACCGACTCTGATGGATTTGAAGATGTGGTCGATGATTTCCCTGCAGATGCTACGCAGTGGACCGATTCCGACGATGATGGATTCGGTGACAATTGGGCGGATTCTTCGTGGGATGACGAGCGCGAGGGAACCGTAGGTCAATGGGTGGCCAACGCAACATCTCCTGATTATTGCCCTCAGGATTATGGCGAATCGGACAATTCAGCTTGGGCCAGTTCTGGATCCGATATAATCCTAGGATGCCCGGATATCGATAGTGATGGATGGGCGGACTCAATTGATTGGGCCGACCTTGAATCATCGCAATGGGAAGATCTCGATGACGATGGTTTTGGCGACAACCCGTCTGGTCACAATGGTGACCAATGTGTTGGCCAACCCGGTATTGCTGATGCTGATGGCGAAGAAGGTCCACATGAAAATGGCTGCCCAACTCCAGACGAGGATGATGATGGAGTTTTGAATCATCTAGATCAGTGTCAAGGTACAACTGTGAATGAAGATACTAATTCCGTCGGATGTTCACCCACTCAACTCGACGATGACGATGACGGCGTGAGCAATGCCGATGATGCGTGTACTGATACCGATTGGATAGAGAAAGACCTTGTAGATGAGACTGGATGCACGCCGGCACAGTTGCAGGAAGCAGAAGATTCTGGATCCTCATTGATGGAGGGTCCGATGAAGTATGGTGTGATTGCGCTTGGTGTCATCGTTGCTGTTGTTATTCTCATTCTAATCATCTCACGGATTCGTGGTAATCGAATCGAGTGGGATGATGAAGAAGATGATGATTATATGAATGATGATGATGGTGATGAGTGGGATCCATTCAGCGCCAGTTCAAGTACAGCTCCAATGAGAGCATTGTCCTCCGAACCTTCGCGGGAATCCCCTTCTAGAGGCCCCCCCACTCAGAGCCGAACTCCATTTGCTGGCAGTCAAGGACCTCCAACTCGCAGTCAACCCCCCTCCTCCGCACCGTCCCGCCAAGGCCCTCCCAGTACAAGTCCCGGTGGACGACCCAGTGCACGCCCCAGCACCCCGACAAGAGAAGTAAGCCCAGAACCCGCAGCACCAGTTCGGAAAACGCGTCGATCATCCGCACCTCAACCAGAAACCGACGACGGCCCAGTCCGCAAGACTCGCAAGACTACCCGCAGTCCTGCCGCTGCACCATCTGAACCAACTCGAAAGACCCGCCGAACAGCA
>JAPKFG010000129.1 GCA_028821675.1 Candidatus Poseidoniales archaeon | reverse complement strand
GATTCATTGGCCACACATTGGAAACACTACCTGATCCAATGGCGATGCTCATCATGCTCAGCGGATTATTGATGCTACTCACCTCACTTTATGCATGGCTTGTCTTTGAAGGCCCACTTGGCGATGAGGAGGAATAAGCCTGCCAGATGAAGAAGAAGACTACGAATCAGGTTTCTCATTTGAGGGACTCACTGGTATTGAGGAAGAAGAACCTGAACAGCCCGATGTCGACGTCGACATCCGAGACATGCTGCCACCTGCTGATGATTATGAACCAGGACAGGGCACTTGGGCAGGCCTTGCACTTTTTTGGGTGATCACCCTCATTTGGTGCGCGGTATCTTTTGGATTTACAGGGCTAATTGTGGGCGATATACAGGCAGATATTGATGCTGAATCATGGCCAACAGTTGAAGGATACATCATCAATAGTGGTGTTGATGAACAGTATGATGATGAAGGGGGCTCCACATATTGCCCTTGGATTGAATATGGATATACAATTGAGAATGTAACTTACACGAATGATCGAATTAGTCGTGCCGGGGATGACAGTTGTAGCTCTTGGGACGATGATTGGGCCGATGATTATCGCCCGGGTGAAAATATCACGGTCTATGTCAATCCGGAAGACCCGCAGGACAGCCAAATTGAAACTGGTATGATGGTGGACCCCTTCCTCTTCTGTTTCGCGTGCCTCCCATTAATCGGGATTATTTTTCTGATAGTTTGCTGCATAGCGACCTATAATTCAATCATGCATCCTGAAAAGTACGTCGTCGGAAATTTTGTTCCAGGAGATACTTCTGATTCTGATTCGAATTCTGTTGAGGGGCACGATTCCGATGACAACCCAATCGATTGGAGAAAACCACCAGAAGATGATAACACAATTCAGATTGGTGGAATTAAGATTACCACCTCCATCTTAATTTCAGTAGTTGTATTGCTACTTGTCAATGTGTTTGGAATTGCCGCTCTAACAAGTGACGCTGCGTATGCAGATGATTTTGCCGTTGCGGATGAAGCCATGGAGGAAACAACGGATTGGCCAACCACAACAGGATTGTTTAGTGACAATTTCACCTTTTGGTGGGATTATGAAACGGGTGACGAATACTTCTCGGGTTCAATCTTCATTTATTGCACCGAATCTCTTGAATTCAATTGGGAATGTGGGGAAAACGAATCAGAAAGTGAAAGGATAGAGATCCCCTATCGATGTACAGAAACTGAAGAGGTTGGGCCTTTACAGAATCCTTGTGATTGGGCCATGAAGATGCTTGTAGCCGACGCATATCATTGGGAGAAGGATATCGATTGGTACACCTATGAGCAATGTGAATGGGAAGGCCACCCAGAGGATGACAACCGGTGGTCATGTTACTATGACTATGATGGAACGACTGAATATGAGACTTGGTGGTGGCATTGTGAACATCGTGCAAATCAGACTATTTGGCGTTGCACTAATGATTTTGGTCATTGGGCTTCATCTCCTGAAAATCAGAACGAAACCAGATTCTTTGTCGAAACCACGCTCAATTATGATCCAGAGTCCCCTACAAGAATTGCATTTGGTGAGCATTACTATTGGAACTCAGATTTTGATGGCATGGGATTCGGCCCTATGATTCCCATCTTAATCATCATGAATTTGGTAATCATTGGCAGTATTGTGGTGCCCATAGTTCGAAAGAATCGTGGCTAAACTCACTGTTTAGCGATTTCCAGGTTTCCAGAATTGCAGCGGTAGTGGCGTTTCTCCAATACAGGCACGCCAAGCGAGATGATCTGCTCGCTCGTTCCAACGGTGGCCACGGTGTGCGCGGATATGTTCAGCCACCACAGTTCGCAATGATGTGACTTCATCCCACAGTGCTTGTACTCTGGCTGCTAGTTCACGATTAGCTTTGGCTCGCCATTCACCATTGGCTATTTTTAGCGCGTAATGAGAATCTCCACGAATCGTAACCGCGTCCGTACTCCCTTCAATGAGCAACCAGCGCAGTGTGTGAGCCATGGCTGACAATTCACCGGTGTTGTTACTGCCCACCTCAGCCCCTAGGAACCCTTCTTTGTCAGACGAGGTGATGACTTGGCCACTCAATTCCTCAATGACTTCACCATCACCCTTTCCGAGCCCTGAATCTCCTTGGACGACGACTACGCCCCAGCCCGCAGGGGTTTCAGCGGTTACATTCCGATTCTCTTGGCATGAGCCATCGAAATAGAGCGTGATTCGTTCAGCGAGTGAAATCGAATCGTTCATGCCTATTCTCCGATGAGTGCTGCGTAACCTGCCGCATCCAACAACCCATCGACCGCACCAACATCGGCGAGTTCAATTTTAGCAATCCAAGACCCGTACGCATCCTCGTTTATCGCTTCGGGCGCATCCTGAAGATCATGATTCAGAGCGACAATGGTTCCGGCAAGAGGGACGTAGATATCCGAGACCGATTTAACTGATTCAACACTGGCGAAGGTTCCGTTTTCCTCGACAGTATCGCCTTCATCGGCAAGGAATTCAATCCAGACGATATCAGTGAGTGCATCTTGAGCATGATCGGTAATGCCGACCACGGCCACCCCTTCATCCATGCGAATCCATTCATGCTCTGCAGTGTATCGTAAGCTATCAGGAATGTCTGACATATTCTCTCCTCATGGCTTCGCGTGCGAAATGGGCGCCTCAACCTTTCGT
>JAPKFG010000128.1 GCA_028821675.1 Candidatus Poseidoniales archaeon | reverse complement strand
CCATGAACCGGCGTGGGCGATGTACACGTCAAACCATCGGCCATAGGCCGAAGTTCACCCGACGCCTTGATAGCCGCCTTGATTTCGGCGTAGCCGATGGTAGACATCGACCCTTGGTCAAGTGACGTCTCTACAGACTATGACCGCATAATCCAGAAGTTCGGCTTGGATTCCGTTTCGTTGTCAGATATACCGAACCCTTCGTTGCATCATCGACGTGATATCATCTTCGCTCACCGTGATCTCGGTAACATCCTACAGGCTCATTCCCAAGGTGACCCCTTTGGTGTCATGACCGGCCTGATGCCCAGTGGGAAGATGCATCTGGGACACAAGATGGTCATCGATCAGGTTCGCTGGTTTCAGGAGCAAGGTGCAGATGTCACCATCGCTGTGGCAGATCTTGAAGCGAATGCAACACGAGGATGCAGTTTGGCTGAGTGTCGAAAGGTAGCATTGGAGGAATATATCGCCAATTATGTTGCCATGGGCCTCGACCCTGCTCGAACTAACATCTACTTCCAGAGCATGCGTCCAATCGTCCAGCGCATGGGATTTACACTCGGCAAGCGCACCAATCTGTCCGAGTTTGAGGCCATCTACGGATTCCAAGGAGATACCAACCTCGCCCATGTTCAAGCCCCACTTGTCCAAGCTGGTGATATCCTCCATCCACAACTGGATGAGTATGGTGGATTGCGACCAATTGTCGTCCCCGTTGGTGTGGATCAAGACCCTCATCTTCGATTGTGCAGGGGTTTGGCTGGGAAAACAAACTGGTTCAATGTCAACGACCGAAAGAACGGAGGCCTTCGAATCACCGTATCGGTCATGGATGAGAATCAGAACATCGTTGCAGGGGACAAAGCAACTACCCACTCCGTATTCGCCAAAATTGTCGATGTTCTGAAGGCACTCGGATATGGTGACATCGTGGCAGATGCAAACCACGGCATAGTCGATCTTCCTGCCGCGACTCCAAAGGATCGATATCCCATTCGAATGTCTCTCCTCGCCTTAGAGAGAAGCATGGGTGGCTCGGGGCTGTTGCAGCCGAGCAGCACCTACCACCGCTTCGCCTTGGGGATGACCGGTGGCAAGATGTCCTCTTCAATGCCAGAGACCACTATCTTCCTTACCGAGGACATCAAGGTCATGGAGAAGAAATTCAAGCGTTCGTTCTCAGGTGGGCAATCAACCGTTGAGGAACATCGTCGACTTGGCGGTAACCCCGATGTCGATGTAGCCTTCCAGTATCTCAAATTCTTCTTTGAAGAAGACGATGCAGTATTGGAGGAAATTCGCAAGGGCTACGTTGCAGGCGACATCCTTAGTGGCGAACTGAAGATGATGACCGTCGAGAAGGCCGCTGCATGGTTGAGTGATTTGGCTGAAATGCGTGATCAGAATGCACATCTGGTTGAAGAGTTCCTCGCCGACGATTCCCGTTGACGTCAAGGCTCTGAAGTGGGATCCCATCCTGAGATGTAGCCGCACTCCATCGCTTCAATCGTTTTCATTTCACTAGAGATGTCGACATCAAGTGAGACCAGATTCTCAGCGATTCGATCGGCACGACTGGACTTGGGAATCGTAATGCAACCTAGGTCATGACAGAATTTGATGGCGACTTGCGCTGGTGTGCAATCCAATCTGACCGCCACATCGATGAGTTCAGGATCATTCAATTTGTGTCCCCTAGCCAAAGGTGAGTATGCCATAACCTTCGCACCAACCGCTTCAGTGGCTGCACGAAGTTCATGGCGTTGCAGCCATGGATTGATTTCAATCTGGTTGACCGAAGGAAGGTAGGTGGAATATTCCCGCATCGCCTCAAGATGATGGGCCCCATAATTGGAGACGCCAATGGCCTTTACCCATCCCTGCTCAAGACAGTGCTCCATCCCTTTCCAGACTGGTGCTCGATGGTTACTATCCTCGGGTGGCGCGTGCACGAGATATAGATCGATATATTCTGTATCCAGATATTCCAGAGATTTCTGACAGTGTTCCAGAACCTCATCGAATCCAGTAGCGTGCATCCTTCGGAGTTTGGTTGTGATGAATACATCCTCTCGATTGACTCCTGCTTCCTTCAACGCATCCCCGACTTCATGTTCGTTTCCGTACGCGCGAGCGGTGTCAATATGCGTGTACCCTGCCGCCAATGCCGCCAGACAGGCAGATTTGCATTCACCTGATTCCGACATCAGAAAGACCCCGAGTCCAAATGATGGGATTTCAGAGGGATAGGATTCTCCACCATCGGGTGAACTATGACTGATGCGCATACGCGCAGGCGGGCGCTGTCACTTCTTGAACCTACAGCAGTGTCATGAAGAAATATTTCGTCACCCAAATAATCAACATCGTCGACATCATGATGGCCAGAACCACCTTTCCTATTCTTTGCATTCTCTCGCTTCTGGCTTCGTAGGCGGCCGCCTCCTCTTCGCTCAAAGGCTCGATTTCCCACGGCTCCATGACGTCGCGAAGGGGAGGCAGGCTTCAAGTCCGTCGGACCATCGCAGGTATGATGGACGTAGCACGCGCGAAGCCACACCCTCCTCGTCCTTCAGCATCGGTCATGCTGCGACGCGGCGATGAGATTCTGGTATGCCATCGTGTATCCACCGTTCCGGCTTTCCCTGACTACTGGGCCTTCCCCGGTGGTGGCGTCAGTCGCATCGACCGTGGCCCCTTGTTCGCCTTGTG
>JAPKFG010000127.1 GCA_028821675.1 Candidatus Poseidoniales archaeon | reverse complement strand
TCTGGTGGACTACATCTTCAGCATCCAATGCATGAACACCCATCATCTCATCCAATTGACCCATGGCCCCCTCGAGCGTCTTGATGTTTCGACCTCGTTGTTTCTCCCAGCGCCACTCAATCACGCGCCCACGTAGAGCAAGTTCAATCATTCGACGGGCGTGTTGAAGGGTACTCTCTGACACAACTTCGTACAATCTGTTTCGCTCACTAGTCATCTGGCGTCGTGCCAATAATTCAGTTGTAAACAGAGCCTTCCTAAGATTACCTGCGGCGATATGAGCGAGATCTTCTGCCATTCCATCTGCAAGTGTTACACCCTCCAATGATGCAACCTTTCGTACAGTTGCAACGATTTCCTCCGATTTAATTGCAGGAATTCTAATGTGTTGCATTCGACTTCTCAGTGCGTCAATGATTCGGCTGGGGGCTCTGGCTGTGAAAATGAATCGTGTCGTGTGAGATTCCGATTCCATCATGCGGCGAAGATATGGTTGTCTGCGAAATCCTAGGTGGTCTGCGTCTTCAATGACAATCAAACGGCTAACGGGTGCGCGGCCAAATTCCATCTGAATTTCTTCGCCACAGGGTGCCTCACCCACATCACCAGACCACATGTTCCGATCAAATGCATCCAAGCTAGTACGACTAGCGAGGGTATCTGATGACTGGAGGCCGGCCGGTCGAAGAAATTCCTCGAATTTCTTCATAGCACCTGCTTGTCGCGCAAGATTTCGAGCCTGTAATACATGGCAAGTTGCTTTCCACCCGGGCCCCAAAACTTGGCGTGCAACCAAACGCCATGCAGCGGTTTTGCCAACGCCGGCCGGTCCAGTAATCAACAAATGTGGAGGATCACCGGCCAAACTAGCACGAATGAATTGTTCACGAATCTGCAATGGCATAGCCAGTTCATCGAACCGCTTAGGTGCGTGAGTGGAAAGCCACGACGCCATCAACAATAGCGGGTCTGCCGCAGTCTTTCAACAAGACGCTTCAAATCGCGTCTAGGGTCTTGTGACCTTGACGACGTGGTTTTACAAATATACGGAATCCACACTGCTTGCAGGCGATTCCTGTTCGTAAACCCTCAAACTCATCGAGGTGACCGCAACGCAGACACTTGTAGGAAACTGACTTGACCATCAAATCCGCCGACCTACCACTCCCATTTGAAGCCGTCGCCTTGGGGGGGTTGTGAAAAGTGAGAGAATCAAGGGGAATCTCGATAATCACGGCAAATCTCAATGAAATTCTGGAACATGTCCTGACCATATTCAGAATCGTTCACTTCAGGATGGAATTGAAGGCCAAATCGATCACCCGCTTCGTTTTCCATTCCTTGAACTTCACATGATTTGCTACTTGCAGTAATGAAAAATCCTTCTGGCACTACGTTCACCTCATCGTTGTGAGATTCCCAGACAACCTGTGTTTCAGGGGTTCCTGTGAATATTTTTCCTCCACCGTTGACTAAACTGATACTGGCCGCGCCGAACTCTGGTTCAGGAGCTTCGGTTGCCTCACCCCCATAGAAGCCTGCCATGAACTGATGGCCAGCACAAATTCCCAATATCGGCATGTTCAATTCAAGATAGTCCCCACAATTTCCAAGTTCACCCGTCAAACCTACACGCGCGGCACCACCAGACAGGATTAAGCCGTCGAGTTTTCTAAGATCTGAAACAGCAGTCTTATTGGTGATAATTTGTGTGTCAACACCAAGATATCGCAGCATTCGCCATTCACGATGGGTCCATTGTCCACCGTTGTCAACAACATCGATGACCAAGGCAACGTCACTCATTGGTCATCGGCGAGGTTGGCGCTCAATCAAGGTGGCGGAACTCAGAGGTCCGCCAATTCACTGAGGTAAAGAACGCGCATGCTATGCTCAAAGGTCGCTGCATGACCCCAGGCTTCCAACAAATTGGCACCCAAAGCATAGACACCGTGGCCTCGTGCGACGAATAATTTGTTCCCAGTCTGTTTGAGGGCTTCTGTAATCTCAACAAGATAGCCTTCCATGTCATTGTATTGAACATCGACGATTGTGGCTCTGCCAAACTTGGAGCGCCCTTCAAAATCTGTAGGCACTAGGGCGTATCGATCCTTCTCTAGACTCAGAGTTGTGGTGTAAGGTGCTGCAACGTGTACACAAGCACCACGTCCTTCATGTTCAAGGCTGGCAATCGCCAATGCGACGCTATGAATCTTCCAATCTTCACTGGCTTGATTCGGGGCTGCGTCTCCTAACCTACCGGTGATGAGATCGGATTCGTTCATCAATCCAAGAGCGGCACCCTCACGTGTAATATGGACCAAACCTGGCGAGGTTGGAGAAAGAAGGCTGAATGAACCAGCGGTTCCATGGAGAAGGCCCTCTTTGTGCAGTTGCCGACCTAATGTTGCAAACAATCCTACAATCTCTCCGGGAACGACAAAACCTTCACCGACAATAGGTGGCATAGGGGGGTTCTCAACCTCTTGAATAACATCACCAGCAGCAGCCATTCCTTGTTTGAGAGTAGCATTTTCTTCACGTAATTGTTCCAATTCGACCTTCTCGTCGCCGTCAACGGTACGCTTGGCTGTCTCGATCTTCTCCTGCCCAGCTTCAATCACGACGCTGGAGCCACTGTGCATCGATTGAGCACCAGATGGAGTCGAGGGTCGCGCAGAAGGTGGGCCAGATGGGGGCGATGATCCTCCTCCGAACATGGAACGTCCACCGGAACCGCCTCCTGGGGG
>JAPKFG010000126.1 GCA_028821675.1 Candidatus Poseidoniales archaeon | reverse complement strand
TCGGTTTGGTTGGAGCGGGTGGAATTGGTTGGTATCTATCCAATTATCTCAGTGTTTACTCTCGATATGACCGCGCCCTAGCGATGATTCTCATCATCTACCTCGCTGTTGTGGTTATTGATCAGATATCCCTCTCGCTTCGACATCGATTCATGGACAGCGAGGTACATGCACCTCGAGCACGTTGGCGGGAGATTATTCCGTTCTTCCCGAAGAAGTAGTTCAGCGCTCAGCACTGATTCGAATGGCCCCGTCTCGATAGTGCACGTAGATATTGTGAGGAACTTTGCTGGTTAATGCAGCGAGCGCATCATTGATCTCATCGACACTGACTTTGAACGCCTTGGCCGCCCGACCGGCTTTCCAAGGAACACTCTCAAAATCTGACTGACGAATCCATTCGAACAGACGTGTCTCGAATTCGGTCAGGTCACCAAAGGCCATGACATGCCCAGCAGGTCGAGGGACTTGAGGCTTTCACAGCAGAGATTCGGCCATTGTACGCACACATTCCTCGGCCGAAATTGTCCCGTCAAGCAATGCGCACAGTGAATCGATGAAGGGAACATCACAACCGACAGCCGCGGCTCTTTCAGTGAACATTCTCGCGGCGCGGACACCTTCAGCAACCATGTGCATCTCTCCAAGCGCTTCTTCAAGCGATTTTCCTGTTCCGAGTTTCTCGCCTAGTGTGCGGTTACGTGAGCGAGGGCTGGTACTGGTGACATACAAATCTCCCAATCCTGCCGGTCCATATCCAGTCTCGAGCCTTGCTCCCATCATCGGTAACAAACGCTGCCCTTCAGCAAATCCAACAGTAATCAGCGCGGCCTTGAGATTGTCACCACCGATGCTGTCACGCAACCCGTCGACCACCCCGCAAGAAAGAGCGACTGTGTTCTTGAACGCGCCCCACAATTCGCAACCTACGGTATCTTCGCTTGGAACCAAGATGATTGAATCGGTCGATAGACGATCTGCAATTCGCCTAGCCACTGAGATATCATGTCCTGCGACCATCGCTGTGCTGACGACTCCACGGGCCACTTCAGGTGCAATGGTGGGGCCAGTGAGTACGACAACAGAATTTGATAGCCCCGCGCTAGTCAATTTCGCTTCAATTGCTTCTGAGATGAGGCCGGATCCTCCCTCTTCAGGGGGAGCTAGTCCCTTGGCGAGATCGAGGACGACATGAGATGGGCGTAGATGTGGGGTGATTTCATCGACGACAGAGAGGATAACACCACTTGGAAGAGAGAGTACAATCAATTCACTAGCCTCAATTGCTTCTTCAATATCCATTGTAACATCAATGTCCAATTGCATTCCAGGAAGATACTTCGTATTCTCTCCAGTTTCCATGATCGATCCGTAGACTTCTTCTTCCACAGTCCAACCAATCACTTTGTGAGAATCATTGGCCCAACAATGGGCCAACGCGGTCCCCCAATTGCCCATACCAATGATTGCAATTTTGGACATGTATCACGTTGCCTCAAGCACGAGCATTTTACCGTTGCCTCATCTGCGGACTCAATCGCTACATTCTAAGTGATGAGTTAAGGAGCGGAGGTTGAGCAGGGGTTGCCAAGCTTGGTCAACGGCGCTGGGTTTAGGTCCCAGTCCTAATGGTTCGCAGGTTCAAATCCTGCCCCCTGCATCATTATTCTTCTTCGTCTGCGGCTTGGGTACGCAGTTTCCTCATTTCGCGGTAGTAGACTCCTCCGGACAAAAGTAGCAAAACCACTGGAACTCCGTAGAGGAATAAATCACTCACAGGTTCGATTTGTGAATCACCATTCACACCCGTCAAAGAACCGAATTTTCGATTCCATTTATCTTCGTCTGACGGCACCCCGTCACCATTTACTGTGTTGACATGAAGTCGGTATCGAATCAGTGTCGCCTCATCATCATCCGGGGCAGTCCAGTTGACTGTCCATGCACGCTGATCATTTCCCTCAAGCGTATGTCCGACCTCGTTGGCCGAGAACACTTGGACATCAGCGGAAAAATTTGACAGGATTCCATGACTCATCCAGAGGTTGAAACCACCTAAATTTGTGTGATTTTCTATGGATTCCGCTCCACCACTCGCTGAGATGTTCAGTGTGTATGTTTTGTTGGCTTCATAGTGCTCAGGCAGCCCCTCAAATGCGATGTTCACCGTCTCTGTAGGAACGGCACTATGGCAGGTACAACCGTTCTCAACACCCGAAATTCCGTATGGATAGGATTCGGCGACAGGCAATTGCTGAATCATCAGGCAGAATAAGAGAATCAGTACACCCGCCTGTCGATTTCTCATACAACGGGCTGAGCCCCTCACTCTCATGAAACCTCGCTTGATTTTGCCACGTGGGTCTTGACCCCTCCCTCCAAAGGGCCAAAAGGTCGGCCTACCCTGCTGGGTGTATGAGCGACGCTGATACCCCCGCCGTAGGCGGGGATGATTTGATGTCGCCCCATGAATTGCTTGAGGAACTAGATACCGATGGTTCGGGATGGATTGAATCAGATGAATTCGAAAAACGTGATTCGATTGACAAGGAACTCGACAAGATTCGAGTTCGACGCAGCGCAGATTCACGTAGTTTTCCGAGAGGAATAGAGGATTTCGTGCTGATTGGTGGCCTCATCTACGGGATTCTCTTCTTTGGCGGAACTCTGGCCATGAGCGCAGGGTTGCTAGGGGACAGCGTCGTCATGGATGAGGCACTTTCTGACACCTTCCTCGATTTTGAGAACTGCACCGATCC
>JAPKFG010000046.1 GCA_028821675.1 Candidatus Poseidoniales archaeon | reverse complement strand
CACCACAACATATTCGGTCAACACCCGTTACGCTAACTGCCCATGGTGTCTAGTGGAACCCTGATTCGAATCGCCGTAATGGCGGTGCTCGCGTCAATGATTCTGGCCACCGTGCCGGCCACCGATGAGGCTCTACTATCCGATTCCGACGAACATATGGATACTGGAGGGAGAAGCGGTCCCGATCTGATTGTCGATTACCTCTCAGCCTCTTGGAGCACCGCTGATGCTGGGGATTCCAAGAGTATCAGTACGAGAATCAAGAACGACGGTGATTCATCGTCAGGTTCGTTCCGGTGGGCACTGTATTTGTCGACGGACACGACAATTACAACCAGTGACCTTCAGTTGGATGATTGGTCGCAGTCAAGCATTACTGCCGGAAGTACACGCTCATCGACCAAGACCGTAACCATCCCTTCATCGATTACTGGCGATTACTACTATGTCGGTATGATTGTCGATATCAATAGCCAGGTCAGCGAATCTGATGAGAACAACAACGACGATTACGATTCGGGCCGTGTGCATGTCTACGAATTGTCCGATCTAGTCCCTCGCACGACCTCTTCTTCTTGCTCGACACCGGCGACAGGTGTTATCGGCGATTATCTCGATTCATCCATCTCGATTCAGTATGAAAACGATGTTTCCAGCAGTCATGGTCAATCGACAGGGACCTTCTACTGGGCGATGTACCTCTCCTCTGATTCAACGATTACAACCAGCGATACACAGGTTGGCAGCGACCAATACTCGTCCAGTCTGTCTTCTGGCAGTTACCGGACAGATTCACTGTCAAGCAGCACCAGACTCCCCTCGAGCATCAATGCAGGGACCTATTATTGGGGCTACATCCTTGATGTCGACTCCGATGTCGATGAAGCCAGTGAATCAAACAACGTCCGCACATGCGACCAGATTACACTTCAGGAAGATCTCCCTGACTTGGAGGCCACTTCGGTCAGCTCATCGTCCTCTTCTGCAACCATGGGTGACACCATCACCGTGCAGTATCGAATCGACAATATCGGGACAGATTATTCGGGGTCATTTTACTGGAAACTGTACCTATCTACGGATTCCACAATCACCACATCGGATACATTCGTCGATGAATTCAGTGAGAGCAGTATCAGTGGCGGGTCTTATCGTTCCAGTTACGAATACAATGTCCCCATTCCAACAGGGATGAATACAGGATATCACTACCTTGGAATGATTGCCGACAATCGTGACGGTGTGAATGAGTTGGATGAAACCAACAACATCGTTTCATCTAGTTCAAGAATCGACATCGAAGAGCCCGCAGATTTGGTTCCAGATTCTCCATCCGGTCCAAATTCGGCACAGGCCGGACAGCAGGTGAGTATCTCATGGAGGATTGACAATGATGGCGATGATGCTTCGGGTTGGTTCTATTGGGAGATGTACATTTCAACCGATTCTACCATTACAACCAGCGATACTAAACTGGGTTCGACTCAACAAGCGAACAGCATCTCAGGGGGTTCCTATCGAAGTGGAACTTACAGTCCTTCATTGCCCAGCAATCTTGCCCAGGGGACGTACTACTTCGGCATCATTGCTGACTCCTCTAGTCGGGTCACTGAAGGCGATGAGACCAACAATATCGAAGTCGGTAATTCAATTTACATCACCGTTCCGGATTACGATCTTGAAGCCACCTCAATTTCGGTTGATTCAGGTTATCGACAGGTCTGTGAGGGCGCCGACATCTACATTTCTCTGAGTGTCACAAATTTGGGTTCAGACAATGCGGGTTCACACTACTATGAGGCGTTGGTTTCGACGGGGAACTCCGCATCTGCAATCTATACCGGCACATCTCTGGGTTACGCCAGTGGAACGCCCAACGTCCCCTCCTACACACACACGAGCATGATGGCCACACTGCCTACTAGCATTACTCCAGGGACATACTATGTCGGCATCTACGTCGATTATGGCGATTATATTTCTGAAACCGATGAGAACAACAACATCGTCGCATCGAGTAGTGCTCAACTGACTGTCATCGATTGTGGTCCCGATCTTGAACCGACTTCGGTTTCAGGGCCAATTTCAGGGGTGCGAGGTGGCACGGCTCAAGTCTCGGTTCAGATTGCGAATGTCGGTATGGAGGATGCCACAAACGTCGATTACAGCATATATCTCTCCAGTGATTCATCTATTTTAGGTAGTGGAAACGATGTCTTCATCGGTTCAGATGTGGTGAATTCAATCGCACAGAGCGGCTCATGGTCCGGAAATGTCAATCTAGGAATTCCTTCGAATCTCGGCGACGGCTGCTGGTATTGGGGCATTATTGTCGACCCCAATGATTCGATTACAGAGATGGATGAGACCAACAATGCCATGCCATCTAGCGGTCAATTCTGTGTCGAACAAGCCGACCTTGTCATCGATTCTATCAGCGCATCTGAAAATGCGGTGAGCGGCCAATCTGCGACCGTGTACATGAACTTCAGTAATTCAGGCGGTTCTGATGCTGGCTCCTTCAATGTCCAACTTGTTCTTTCTCTGGATGCACAAGCCGGAACGGATGATACTCAAGTGGACAGTTTCCGCATCAATCCATTGACGAGTGGTTCGACCATTCAAGTGAGTCGAACCATAACTATTCCAGGCCAACACATCGGTCAATTCCATTGGGTAGTTATTGTCGATACAGCCTCGGAGGTCGCTGAAGACGATGAGAATAATAACGCAGCAGCAAGCATCGCGTTCACCATCTCCGCTCCAGCCAAGGATTTGCTCGCATCATGGATTGAATCTCCACTATCAGCTGAACCGGGGCAGACGGTAACGATTCAGTGGGGCGCTGAGAATCTTGGGCAGGAAGCGCTTGGATTCGAGGTGGAGATTTGGTTATCGGAAGACCGCTCACTCGGAAGCGGTGATATTCGCCTCTCACAATCCCGCGTACCTTCCCTTCTCAGTGGTTCCACGCTGGCGGATTCTCAAGTCGTCAATCTGGTGGGTGATGTCGAAGGTGTCTGGTGGGTCATCCTCGTAATCGATGCTGAAGAAGAACACTATGAAGACGATGAGAGCAACAATATTCGTTTGTCCAACAACACGCTCACAATCGATTCGAACAGCCCACCACCAGCAGGAGAAACATTGCCTGGCTGTGACGATTCTCAGACCGATGGCGAATTCTCCTCGGATGCTGCTTCGACCCGCTCATCAGCGCATCATCTGGGCGCCAATCCAAATCTCACGCTGGATGGTTGTCTCATGGGTCTGGACGAGGTCGATTGGTATGCGATTGTCATCGATTCGGGCAATCAGACCTCGATCGCTCTCAGTGCTGAGGGTGCTCATCTGGAGGTCGCCGTTCTGAATGGGTCAGCATCCTTGGGTCAAGGAATAGTTGATGATGAGGTTCGTTGGGTAACAATCTCTGCACTGAATGACGATTCAGAAGGTATGGCATTGCTTTACCACATCCGTGTCACTTGGGATCCGGCCAACCCCGGTGGTCCCTATCAGTTGAGATTGGTGACAGCAGATGCCAGTACAGAAACCGATCTGGTTCCTCCTCCAGCGCCTGAAATCATCTCTATGGATGAATGGACGCATTTGGATGAGATTTCCATTCAGTGGTATCCTGTCGTCGATAATCTATCTGGAACCTCTCATTATGAGGTCCGTTGGGCCGGTGGATTGTGGGCTCCTGTGAACGAAAACGAGTCGATTGTCAATCTCACGATGTTGATGGATGGCCGCTACTCGTTTGAGGTTCGCGCCATCGATGCGGCTGGTAACGTGGGGCCCGCTGATGCAACGTGGATCCGTGTTGATCGACAATCTCCCATCGTTTCCATTCAGCAAATCGAAGCCAAACGTTCCCCTGTATCCAAACTGGTTGTAGAATTGAGCATCGATGATGGTGAAGGAAGTGGCCCATCGATGATTGAATGGTCCGCCGACAATTCAACATGGTCTGATTATCCCGAAGAAGGTTTGATTCTGTGGGATGATTGGAACAATACTCAACTCTATGTTCGAGTGACAGACGGTGCGAATCTCATGACTATCTCCGAACTTGATATCGACATTCCAGCAGAGGAAACTGAATCGGTCGATGATTCTGGAAATGACGAAGAGTCAACTTCGCAATCGAGCGGAGGTGGTGTCAATTCTATGCTTGCAATTCTGGTTGTATTGGCGATTATTGCCCTCTCGGTATTCACCGTAATTCTGGCTCTCAGATTGAAGGCACGAGGTGAACTTGAGAATGAACTTGAGGAAGACGATGACGATTCAGAATCTCCAGCGCAGATTGAAGAGGCGTCAGAGACAGATCATGTTCCTGACCACACCCATCTCATGGGAGGTGGTGTGTATGATCAGTCGACAGGATTTACTGCATACATCGACCCAGAGGGACGATGGTGGTGGGAGCAAGAAGATGGCTCATTCTACCATGACCCAGCACTCAATGCCAACGATGCCACGCAGGATGACCTTCCTTGACGGCGACGAATAAACCGTCACCTTGGGCACAGACTTCACCGTCTGCGGTTAACGTCATGCTGATCTCTGCACGATTCCCTTCCAAAGATTCGACCTGACTGGTGATACAAAGGGGTACACCATGCGGTGTCGGACGCCGTAATTTGATTGTATACCGGGCGGTGACCGTGCAGGGAGCTTCGTCATCACCACGGTTGGCCATGATGGCCATCGCTGCGGTCCAATTACCGTGACAATCGAGTAATGTACCGATGATTCCACCATTGATTATGCCAGGGAACGCTTGATGATTATCTGAAGTCTCGAAGGTCATTTCCAAGCCATTTTCGATGGGGAAGGAGCGAATTCGCAATCCCTCGGCATTGGCCGGGCCACATCCAAAGCAGATGCTGTTCGGAGCATGCCTCTCTTGCACGCTTTCTTTGTTCATACCTTGAGCAGGAAATCGACCCCTTTTGATGGTTGACCGCCAAATTGACTCCTACGGAGTCGGACTGACGGTTCATTCAAAGAGGGGTAGCAACACAGAGGGACTACAACCACAGTATTGAGGGGGATGGACCCATGCCTGAGAAGGGTGATGATAAGAAGGAAACGGCTCGACCAAAGCGAACAAAGACGCTGAAGGTTAGTAACCAGATTCCCCCTAAGCGACGCCGTGAGATTGAGCGTGCTCTGGACGCCCATGAACCGGGAAGACCCGAATGGGACCGCCTTTCTGGAGCCAAGCAACACCGATTCTTTGGGAAGCGCATCAAACCCGGTTTCATTCGTCAAATTGAATTTCCATTGCTAGATGTCAAATTGGGTGACGCTTGGTCTACACCAGTGACCATCATCCATGGTCGTCGTCCAGGTCCAACCATCACAATCACAGGTGGCGTTCATGGCGACGAGATGGTGGGACAGGTTGCAGCCAGTTTGCTGTCTCAGACAGTGTTCACTGGCCCCGGTCGACCCTTGGATCCCGAAATGATGGCCGGCACAGTGCGTTTGGCTCCGGTTCTGAATCCCCCGGGTTTCACTCGACAGCGCCGATATTTTCCCGATGGTCGCGACCTCAATCGTGAATTCCCTGGGTCAGAGATGGGCTCAACCACGGGTCGCGTTGCCCATCGTGTTCTCGAAGAACTCATCACAGGCTCGGATTTCCTTCTCGATTTGCATACCGCAGCCAATGGCCGCGACAATCTGCCTCAGGTTAGGGCAGACCTCGCTCATCCTCCAAGTAATCGAATCGCACGCGCTTTCGGCATCGAGGTCATCCTTGATTCGAAAGGTCCGAAGGGTTCGATGCGTCGTGCTGCCTCTCGACTCGGAATTGGTTCACTCACCTACGAGGGTGGAGGTGCTAACCTCGCAGACCACGAAGCGGTTCAGATAGCCATCCATGGTATCTTGAATGTGCTTCGAAGCCTGCACGTGATTCCCGGCAATGCGTCTCGTCCGAAATTCCGTCTTCTCGCCAGCGGTTCGACCTGGGTTCGGGCTGATGAAGGCGGCTTGGTCGACCTCTTCGTGAGTAGGGGCTCATTCGTAGAGACGGGCGAAGTCATCGGCCGGATTGTCGACCCACAACGACCTTCTGAAAGTGCAGATATTATTTCTCCTTCCCGTGGAATATTCATCTGCACAGCGAACAACCCAATCGTAACACCTGGGACCCCTGTTGGCCATCTTTTGCCAGTGACTCGAGGTGTTAAACTCATTAGAAAAGGATTGGACAAGAAGACGAACCGATTGATTGTCTCTGGTTCAAAGGGCGAGCCCATCTGGCGCGAGGACTACGAGGTCGAGGAGATTATGATCGAGGGCGAATGGTCGGGCGGAGGTGTCGATGCAGAATGGCAGCGAGATTGGCAGAGTTCTTCTGAATTGGAGCACGTTGAAGCAGCAGAAGAAGAAGACGCAGATTGATTTCATCTTAAGTAGGCGTGACTCTAGCGTTAATTGTGTCAGAAGGTTCGAGATGGTGCCGGCTTCACCATCTTCCATTTGCCCTCTTCGTACTGACCCTGATTGCCGTTGCATTGGGTGGTACCGTGCGCATCTATGATGCTGGGGAATCATGTCCCGATTGGCCGCAGTGCTTCGGTTCATGGGGCTTCGATATATCCGAGGAGGACCAAGGAATCTGGTACGAAGAGACTGGCGAATACGATTCCGATGGTTCAGCGAAACGGTACACGACCGGAGATATCTTCCTTGAGTGGATTCACAGATTCGTGACGGGGATCATCCTTGGCCCTCTGTGTATCCTGCAATGGTATTTTACATTCAAACGAAAGGAGAGAATGCCGAGCGTTCACAAAGCCTCCACTGCAGCTCTAATCCTCGTGATTGCTCAAGGGGGGATGGGGATGCTGACGGTTCGATATGACAACATCGCCTGGTCGGTGGCCGCACATCTCATTCTTGCCCAAGCACTGGCTTTGGCGCTGCTCTGGGCTTGGATTCGTTGGATGGATTCGGAAGGTATACTTCCGAATTGGATGAATCTCCAACGTAAGGATGCCATTCAGATGCGCCCCCGCCTGTACAATCTGACCCTGTCCACTATGGTCGTACTGATTCTGGGTGCGTTCGTGTCATCTTCGCAAGGTCAGAACGGGGCCTGTAGTGTCGGTTCATTGGATGCATGGCCTCTGTGTAATGGAAGTATATTCGCCTCTCTTGTAGACAATATGCAGTTCGTACATCGCTTCGCAGTCGTCATTGTTGGCGCCTGGCTTTTGTGGAATCTTCGAGGCCTAGAACGTGGAACGGTTCGGAGATTGTTGCACGCTTGCATCGGTTTGTACATACTCAATCTACTGCTCGGTGGCGTGTATGTTCTCACAGCAACATCTGGTTTCATCGAAATCCTGTCCCTGTTCCACCTCTTGCTCGCCTCCACCTCATTCCTGTGCATTGGTTTTGCAGCATTACTTGCGCGAAACGCTGTGCTTTCACCGACTTTGGCCGAGGATGACTGAGTAAAAGCCCCTACGGGGCTCCCGATGGCCTTATGACACCCGGGTAGGTCGCCGAGTCGCAGCGAACCGCTGACAGTGATTCTCATGGTTAAACCAGCACGACCCCACACCCGCTTTGAGAAGGCCCGAATTATCGGAGCCCGAGCCCTGCAGATTAGCCATGGAGCTCCGCTCTATGTGAGTGAGGAGATTCTCCGTGTAGAATTCCGCGAAGAATTAGTTGCTCTCTACGGTGTCGAAGAAGCCAAAGTTCGATTTGTTCTGGATCCTCTCAAGATTGCCCTTCTGGAATATGAACAACATCTGATTCCAATCGACGTGGACCCTCACGAGGATTGATTCCGTTTTAGGGACGCCCTGTAAGGGCGTCATTGATAGATTGCTTACGACCCCCGGCCGTTATGGATGCGGCGGATAGCACGGTAAAGGCCACACCTTCCGATTGGTTTCACATGATGAAACCGGGCGTTCTGTCCTTGTTGCAAATCACGGCTATGTGCACCATTCTTATTCATGATCTGATTGTATGGAATGCGGCTGGGCGTACAGGTTTCGATTTTATTGCCACTCTTGAGACAATGGGCATAGTCTTCGTTGGAGGGTATCTGACAGCCGGTGGCGCGCATTCGTTCAACAACGTCCTCGACCGAGATATCGACCCCATGATGAAGCGCACCGAACACCGAGCCATGGCTCGCGGCGCTATCTCACCACAGGCCGGCTTCGCCTGGGCACTGTTCTTGTCAGTGGCCGGAACTCTCTGGTTGATTGAATTCGCCAATGCTGTTGCGGCCTTCTGGGCCGCCTTCAGCATCGTATTCTATGTGTTCATCTACACCCTTTGGCTAAAGCGTACCAGCGTCCATAATATCGTCATCGGCGGGATTGCAGGGGCCACTCCGCCACTGGTGGGTTGGGCTGCGGCTGCTGGTGACGCCGTATCCATCTCAAATCCATTCGATCTCGGTGGATTTCTGCCTTGGCTGATGTTCTCACTCATCTTCTTGTGGACGCCACCACACTTCTGGGCGCTCGCCCTGTATCGTAGTGAACAGTACAAGGAGGCCAACATCCCGATGATGCCCTGGGTTCATGGCCCTCAACGCACCCTGATCGAGATGCGTGTTTACGCGCTCCTCTTGATTGGAATCGCTGCCATGCCTTGGTTGAATCCAGCTGAAGTTGGTGAACTCGCTGCATATGTCTACACACTCATCGTACTGGTCCTTGGAATATGGTACAATCAATCTGTCATCTCAATCAATATCTTTGAGCCCCGTGATGCAGATGGACGCATTCCTTCAGCCGCACGTTCATTCTACATTTCAATCCAATATCTGGCTCTGATGTTCGTCTCTCTGGTCTGTGTTTTGTATAGTCCTGAATTGACTATTTTCCTACTCGCCTTAATCATGATGAGGATTCTGTCTAGTAGGTTTCCGAAAAGAACCACTTCTGTGCGCTGAACGGCGTTGTATTGATACACCCCACCACCCCTTGGGGTGGTGCGCGTCGTGCGTGTGGTGGAGCTAATGCAGGAGAGCGATTTGATATTCGATTGGAACATCGTTGATTATGAATTCAAGCGAGATGCCTCAAATCATCCGCATGGAATCTGGTTCGATGATGAGACATTGCGAGATGGTCTTCAGAGCCCAAGTGCCCGCAATCCAACAATCGACGAGAAAATCGAACTGTTGTCTTACATGGAGCGACTCGGTGTTCAAAAAGTTGATCTCGGTCTCCCCGGCGCCGGTCCATTTCACGTCAACCACATCGATGCCATGTTGTCGCATATCGTTGATAACGGCTACAGCATTCGTCCTGGTTGCGCTGTTCGAACGGTTGTTTCAGACATCGAACCCTTGGTTGACTTGCAGGCCAAGCACGAGATGAAGATTCAGGCAAGCGCCTTCCTCGGTACCAGTCCCATACGACAATACGCAGAAAATTGGACCATGGAGCGAATTCTCAGTACTGCTGAGAAAGCCGTTACCTTCGCGGTGGACAATGACATCCCTGTGATGTTCGTAACAGAAGACACGACTCGCTCCAAACCTGAAGAAATCAAGGAGGTATACACTCGAGCAATCGAACTGGGTGCCGATCGAATCTGTGTCTGTGATACCTGTGGTCATGTTACGCCGAACGGTGTCAAACAATTGCTCACATTCATCCAAGATGAGGTCATTCCCGACGCGGGCGTCAAACGCCGAGATATCGAAGTCAATTGGCACGGTCATCAAGATAGAGGCCTCGGTGTTGCCAACAATCTGGCCGCTGCGGAGGCCGGCGCAGATGTCATCCATGGCACTGCACTGGGTGTGGGCGAGCGAGCCGGTAACGCACCACTCGACCAGACGTTGGTGAACCTGAGTCTAATGGGCGTTATTGATAATGATTTGACCTTGCTCAACGAATACATGCAGAAGGCTCATGATTACGTCGAGGTGGCCTTGCCACGCAATTATCCCGTGTTCGGTAAAGATGCCTTTGAAACGGGCACCGGTGTCCATGCAAGTGCAGTCATCAAGGCCATGAAAAAGGGCGATCATTGGCTTGCTGACCGCGTTTATTCCGGCGTTCCAGCGCAAGATTATGGTCTTCAGCAGATTATCCGAATCGGACACATGAGTGGTCGTTCAAACATCGTTTGGTGGCTTGAGCAACATGGCCATGAAGTGACTGACGAACTCGTCGCTCATCTGTTTGAGGTCGCCAAGGGCCAACGCCGTTTGATGCCAGATTCGGAAGTTGAAGCGGTCGTGCAAGAGTTCCTTTCAGAATGAGCGTCTCATACATGGTTTCAAGAACGAACTCATGGCCCTATGGGCCATGAAGTGGCTTGGAATCACCATGTTATTGGTTTTCTCAAGTCTTTCTCCAATCGCTTCAGCAGGCGAAGTTTTCGAGGAAACAGACCATCTTTCAGAATATTCCAGCGCGGTTCAATTGGCCTTTGCTCGGTGCGCAGAATTACCTGCTCACGATGGTACTTGGTTAGTGGTCAGTTCATATCCTCTGGGCGAGAAAGCCCCGTATATCCCCAATGCATGGTTGGTCGATGCATCGCCACTCGAGATCATTGGTTGGACGGATTCCAATCGCATAGAGATTGCATGTCCTGAGGCAGAACGCCAGCACGAACCTCGTTGGACGCCCAATGACCCCAAATTCAGCGATCAATGGCATCTTCAAAACACTGGACAAACTAGCGGTGGCCTTGCCGGTGAAGACGCAAATCTCACCGGTGCATGGCAATCCTATCAGGGAACAGATGTGATGATTGGTATCGTCGATGATGGGTTGGACCACGAGCACCCTGACCTGACGACCAATTATGACACCACCAACGATTACGACTTCTGTGGAAACGATGGAAATCCCTCTCCCTCATCTTCGAATGCGCATGGAACAGCAGCTGCTGGAGTGGCTGCTGCAACCGGTAACAACAATGTTGGCGTATCGGGAGCCGCTCCCGATGCGGACTTGGCTGGACTGCTTCTCATCGCTTGCAGTACCCCCGATTCGAAAGAAGCCGATGCACTGAGTCACGAAAACCAAATCATCGACATTTACAGTAACTCATGGGGCCCATCTGATGATGGAAGCACATTGCAAGCCCCCGGTCCTCTGACCATTGCCGCATTCGAAGATGATGTGGCAAACGGCCGAGGCGGTCTAGGCAACATCATCACTTGGGCTGCCGGTAATGGATTGGATTCCGACGATGATTCCAACAAGGATGGTTATGCCAATGCACGCCAAACAATCGCGGTGACCGCTATCACGCATCAGGGGGATCAGTCATGGTATGCAGAACCCGGTGCCAACATCTTGGTTGCAGCACACAGTGATGGCAGTGGCGAAGGCATCACTACGACCGATATTGAGGGTTCATCTGGGTACACTAACAATGACTACACCGACAATTTCGGCGGCACCTCCTCAGCCACTCCTCTGGCAAGTGGTGTCATCGCTTTGATTCTCGAGGCCAATGCCAATCTGACTTGGCGCGACGTGCAACATGTTCTGGTTCACAGTTCTCGACAGAACGATGCCAGTGACAGTTCCTGGAACGTCAATGGAGCAGGTCACGAAGTATCTCACAAGTATGGCTTCGGCGCTGTAGATGCCGGTCGAGCTGTCGCCGTTGCAGAGAATTGGACTAATGCTGCTGCCGCAATCAACATCACCACCAGTACGCGCACAATCAATACCGCCATACCAGACAATACTCCTCAAGGTCTGAACGATACGGTGACCATCAACGATGGACTGCAAGTGGAACACGTAGAGGTCATTGTCGACATTGATCATGTCTATCGAGGCGACCTGATTATCACCCTCACTTCTCCATCGGGGACCCAGAGCACACTCGCTCAGAAACAGAGTGATAGCGGTAACAATTACCGCAATTGGATGTTCTCCACAGTCCACAACTGGGATGAGTCTTCTGCGGGCAACTGGACCTTGTCTGTGGAAGATGATGGCAATGGCGATACTGGAACTTGGAATGATTGGGAACTCATCATCCACGGCGTCCCGATGGTTCTTGATTCAGACGGGGATGGACTGACCAACGAGAATGAGACAGATGTTCATGGCACTGACCCTTATGACATCGACACGGATGATGATGATTTGACCGATTACGAAGAGGTCATGGTGACCAACACTGACCCTCTAGATGCGGATAGCGACAATGATACTTTGTTGGATGGCGCCGAAGTCAATCTGTATGGCACCAATCCACTGTCTAACGACACGGATGGGGATGGTTTGACAGATGCGCAAGAAATCCTATTTTTCGGCAGCGACCCTTTGGTATTCGATGCAGATGCGGATTCAGATGCTTGGTATTGGTTCCAAGATTGCAATGACAACAATTCCCAGATTCATCCAGGGATGTCTGAACTTCTCAATGGAATCGACGATAATTGCAATGACAATTGGGATGAAGGGTTCAATGTCTCGGATTCGGACAACGATGACCTAGCCGATTATCCAGAATACCATATCTTTGGGACTAATTGGACCAATCCCGATACCGACGGTGACAATCTAACCGACGGCGATGAGATTCTCATTCATGGGACCAATCCTCTAGTTCCAGACCCCGATGCGGATGCTGACGGCTGGTATTGGTTCCAAGATTGCAACGAGTCAAACCCTTGGATTAATCCAGCTATGCCTGAGGTATTGGATGGGATTGACAACGATTGTGACGATGTGATTGATGAGGACTTCGAGGGCCTTGATTCTGATATGGATGGATTACTCGATTTGAACGAATATAATGTCTATTTCACCAATCCGTTCGACAATGATACTGATGATGATGGTCTTGATGATGGCTTTGAACTCAATGTAACATTCACCAATCCACTCGTGCCTGACCTCGATTCCGATAGTGACGGATTCCGATGGTTTGCAGACTGTGATGACAATGATTCTTCCATTCATCCAAACGCGACAGAGATGTGGGATGGATTGGATCAGAATTGTAATGACCTCATCGACGAGATGGTGAACCGAGCTGAACAAATCTCCGTTCTTCCAGCAGAAACGGAGTTGAAGTTGAACGCGACCTCCGACGCATTGTTCTTACAGAGTTTTGTGAACATCTCGTCAGATTCGATTCTCGACATCGAAACGAGTTGGGTCATCGAAGATAGACAACGGGGAACAAGCTGGGTCATCACGAACGAATCATGGATATCGTTGGGCCCATTCGATTGTGAGGGCGTCGTATCCGATTTCGTTGCAGAGGTCTGTGTACAAAATGGTACGACAGAGGCCTTTTCTGTCACAGTTTCCATTTCAGATGGCTACGAAATCATCACCAACACCTGGTCGGTGACTTACACTGTCTGGCATCCGCCCGAACCTGAACCAGA
>JAPKFG010000125.1 GCA_028821675.1 Candidatus Poseidoniales archaeon | reverse complement strand
GAAGGAGGTGGTAGCACACTGTGGTTCGGTATCGAACCATATCTCACCGAAGAAGAGGAAATTATCAAACAGATCCTAGTCGAAAGATTACTGAAAGAAGCTCCTAACTCCCCCTCTTTCTCTACTGATGCTGAATTTGAGGCCATGTTGGGGAACATGATGAAAAAACATACGAAAATTTCCAATGTTCCAACTTCAATCAATGACCTCATTACACCTGTCAGAAGAGTTCTAGGATTGTCTGAACCACCACTTAATGTTACAGAAAAACAGATGGAACGACTACAATACACTGTGATTCGAGACCTTGTTCGTTCAGGCCCACTTGAGACCTTACTTTCCGATGAGATGCTTGAAGATATTCATGCTGTTGGATTACGATATATTAGCATGGATCACAAAGTGTTTGGAATGGTCACATCAAACATCCGTTTCCGTGATCGAGAGATGCTAGAGAGGTATTTGCGTGCCATGTCTGAGCGCATTGGCCGTCCAGTATCTGATAGTAAACCAATCATCGATGGGGCTCTTTTGGATGGCAGCCGAATCAACATCATCTATTCTGATGACGTCTCAATGCTGGGCTCATCTTTCACCATTCGGAAATTCGCCGAAGAAACCATTTCAATTACTCAATTGATTCAATGGAAAACCATGTCAGCTGAAGTTGCCGCTTACATCTGGCTCGGTTTGGAAAATGGAATGTCACTCATGGTGTCTGGTGAAACCGCATCTGGAAAGACAACGACATTGAATGCAATCCTACCATTTATTGATCATAACGTGAAAATTTACTCCGCAGAAGACACCCCTGAGGTGAAAGTTCGCCACCGGTTATGGCAACGCCTCGTCACTCGCGATTCTAAGAATGAAGGCTCAAGAGTCGGGATGTTTGATCTTCTAAAAGCAGCACTACGAAGTCGGCCACGCTACATTATTATCGGCGAAATTCGTGGCGCCGAAGGAGCAACGGCGTTTCAAGCGATGCAGACAGGCCACCCAGTTATTGCAACATTCCACGCATCATCTATTGTGAAAATGATTCAACGATTTACAGGCGATCCAATTAACGTTCCAATGCGTTTCTTTGACAACTTAAACTTCGCTATTTTCCAAGAAGTGGTTGAAGCCCCAGGGGGGGGCATCGCTCGTAGAATTACAGGAATAGACGAAGTGATTGGATACAACAAACACGAAGACGGAGTCCTCACCAGAGGTATGTTTGATTGGGATCCTGTCCGAGATAAGCACTACTTCCGTGGTATGTTCCAGTCACATCTGATGGAGAATAAGATGGCAGCCATCATGGGCTTTGAAAATAAACGAGATATCTATGAAGAAATGGCCCGCCGTGCTGAAGCACTACAGCGAATGGTGGATAGAGATATTACTCATTATGACGATGTCTTCGATCTTCTCGACATATACTATCAAAAGGATTGGGAAGCGTTCTCAAATGCAATTGATATTTGGGTGCCAATTGAAGACTGAGGTGAAACGATGGAACGACTACCACTGTACCAAATCGCCTTTCGTAGGATGGAAATTCCAGTTAATGAATATGCCATCAAGATTGTTTTCCCTGCCTTTGTTGGCGGATTGATTGTTTCAAGCTTTCTTTTCTTCACCTTAAGTTCATTTTTTATCGGTGCTTCCGGCATTGTCCTTCTAATTTTATTCCCACTTCTTTCAACAATGGCGGCAATTTCTTGGCCGATCATTCAGACACTCAGGGAAGCGGTCCTAATCGAGAAAGAAATGCACATGTTCATCACAAGAATGGGCATTCTCAGTATTGGTGAAATCACCTCTCAATCAATGTTTGCAATCCTGCGTCAAATGAGCGATTATGGAGCACTTGCAAAAGAAGTGAAAGCCATTGAGACATTGGTGGAAAAGTGGCACACTAGTTTGCCCGAAGCATCCCGTGTTGTTGGACGCCAAAGCCCATCTCCAATTTGGGGGGATTTTCTTGATCGCATGGCATTTTCAGTTGAAGCTGGTCAGCCTATTGATGAATTCATGAAAGCAGAGCAGCAGACCTTCGCCAAGGAATTTGATACACTCTATGACACACGCCTTGAATCCATTGACATGCTCAAGGAGATTTACATTTCTTTGACTACAACAGGTATTTTCGGCCTTGTAATCGCTGGCATACACTTGGTTCTGTTCATCACAGATGACTATGGCTCTACACCATTTGATGTGCTGGTTAGAATCCGATGGGTTCTCCTTGCTGCATTGTTATTTATCATCATGCAAATATCGATGTTAGTTTCATTCCGCGCAATGATCCCAAACGATCCAATTTTTGGCCGACATGAATTTGAAACAAGATTCCACGCCCGCTCCCGACAAACATGGTTGACTGCCGGAGGCATGGCCCTCCCCCTCCTTGTGTCGACCATTGTTGTCGCGATTCTGTATGGTGAAATCATTACTTCATCATGGGATAAATACGGTCTTGTTTTGGTTGCCCTGTTATTCACCCCTTTTCTCGTACCAGGAGTCACTGCATCTCGAGAAGAAAAGAGCATCAAGCGTCGAGATGAATCTTATCCAGGTTTCATCCGAGCATTGGGCGGGACAGCACAGGCCCGTGCATCGGAGCCATCAGCGACAATTAAGGCACTACGAGGCATTGATTTTGGTTCCCTCAATGAATCTATTGCGAGCCTAGAAAGCCGCTTAATGCTACGAATCGATTCAGAACGTAGTTGGGATTGGTTTTCAGCTGAAGTCAATTCGTCAATGGTGTCCAGATTTAATCGCATCTATTTGGAAGGGGCCCAAACGAGTGGGGAGCCCGCAGCAGTCGCCAATCTTGTCAGCCAAAACACGAC
>JAPKFG010000124.1 GCA_028821675.1 Candidatus Poseidoniales archaeon | reverse complement strand
ATGATTTTGAACTGTCACCTTAGGTGACGTTCAAGGATTGACTCGATTTGGGGCCACATAAGTGATGTTATGACTCCCGAGGTATCCGAAGATTCTGGGGGGATGTTTGAAGACCTTTTCATCGGGGATGACGAGGGAGAAGAGGCACGCTTCGGTAAATCTCTTCTACCCAAAAATTTCTCTTGGACATGGCCGCAAGCACTCTGGGGTTGGATATTCTGGGGCATGGGTTGCCTGAGCATGGGCTATGGCCTCATGTCTAGTATCGCGGCGTTCGACATCGATGGGTTTCCGTTGGTCATAATCGGACTCGTTATCATGGGGTTTGCATCTCCGAATCCGTTCGCGCTCATGATGAAGAAATGTGTCCCAGGCGCATCCGACAATTGGTCTATTCAACCCACGCCACCAATGCACCACTCACAATGGCATCTAGATCGACCTGTTTGGAATGAGAAATTCGGGGAATGGTTACCCGATCCACTCTCTCGATTCGAAATGGATGGTCCTGAAATCAGTTTTGAGAAAATCGGAGAAAAATGGGCCGTCTACTATGATGGGCAGGAGTTAGAATGTGATGACTGTGGAGGGAGTGGTGATCTTGATGGTCAAAAATGTCAGATGTGTGGCGACGAGGAGGTGCGGTTTGACACTGAGGGTGAAGTGGCCGCACAGATGAAGAAATTGTTGAGACGCAGAGACATGCTCAATGCGCAAGAATTGATATTCGCTGAACACCCGCGTCATTATCGGCACAGAAGATTGTTCAATACAACTCCACCTATGATTACAGCGAGATTCTTTTACCACGCATTTGCAGTCATGTTCGTCATGGGTATATTCCTTGGATTTCCCAGTGAGGAAAGGGAAGGTGTCGCACCCTTTGCCATGGCCCTAATTGTGTTCGGTGTTCTAGGTTCTATTGCTTCCACATGGGCCAATAAGGGCGTGATTGAAGCCTGGGATACTGTGACATCAATCGTCAAATATCTCGATGAAGGACATACCGAACTGGTAGGTCAGGTGCGCCCTGCCACATTGGTGCCACCTCCAATTCTCCATGTCGATGGTTGTCGGGATGGGGATTGGACATTCCGCGGTCTGGTCGCTTGGTCGTGGGCTTATCGAGTCTACAAATGTAGAGAAGAGCGATACTATGATTCACAGAGCGAAACATGGAAAACACGTACGGTATGCAATTGGGAGTACATCCGTGGCGGTTCCCATGTCGAGGAGAGGTTCATGCTTCACGATGGGACGGGTGGCGTTTTCGTCGATTTGGAATCCTTTGAAGACAATATGGACATCGGAGATGTGGTCTGGAGTCGAGAGAAGCCCGGAAAGGTGGGGATTAGCCCCCTCTATACTGCCGGAGATGTCAGGCGTCACGAATGGTATCTTCGTGCTTTGAAATTCGGTGATCCGGTCTATGTTATGGCCCGAATCAAATCAATGCCACATGATGACATCCCCAGAGGAGTGATTGCTGAAAATGCATCAAGAATCCATCACACGATGTATGCGGTGGGGGAGGATGCGGTTAGAAGGACGGCAAAACTCCGCAAGGGGTCTGAATTCTCTGTTCTTAAACCGAAAACATCGTTCGTGAGCCGAATGGGCGCACTCCTCATGCTCGTCTTGGCCGGCATGGTGATGATTGCAATGTCCTAGGATTATTCTTCTAAGGACTCTTTGAGGGCCGCCAGACGTGCCTTGGCCTCAAGGAGTTCTGTTTCGGCTTCAATGGCTTGAATTTCATCTTTGAGAACCTCGGTCTTGACGTCAGCGTCAGATCGCTTGGACTCCACAAAACTGCCCAAATCAGCACGGCGGCTGAACATTTGACTGACTTGTTCTCGGGTTAGCTCATCAAAGTACTCAGCTGGAAGGAAACCCATCATTTTGGCTACAAGAATTGCAGGGAACATGCGGATGAAGGTGTTATAATTTTTCGCGGATTGGTTGTATTCCTCGACCTCGCTACCCATCTTGGAGATGGCTTGCACACCTTGTTGAAGGCCTTCTACTAAGACGTTGTGAGAAGTCAATTGGGGATTGTCTTCAGCGAAGCCAAGTACCTTAGGCATCAGAGAATCCATCATACCAGATGCTTGTCCCATCGATGAACGATCCCCAGCACTCTTGGCTGTAGCGAACATTTTGCGCGCGTCAACAATCATTTCGTAGATGTTGCTCTCCAACCCAACCTGTACAAGGTCATGTTGCTCTACCATGGCGATTTTCTGATCCTTGATGTCAATTTGAGCTTCAAGATTCTGCCATTGATTTTTGGTCTCTTCCTCAAGATCGACCATTCTGTTGTATGCTCCGTAGAGCCATAGAAGAATGAGGAGCATGACCATGACCGCACCCACGGTCAGAAGCATTACTGTTGCACTCATGTCGGTCGCGATGTTGAATTGGCTATTAGCATCACTGGCCGGATGCGTTCGCTTCCCATGCATCGATATCTGCGATGACGTCGGGCTCGTGCGCGTATTGATTGCTCGGCACCTCTACGATACAGCCATTTGGCAATGAATTGGCAATTCCGTGTGAATCATCTCCTGTGTGTAGGGTATCTGAGGCGGCGACACAGATGGCGACGGGTACAGGGATATTATCCAGATTTGATGGGAGGTCATAGCGTCGGTTTGCCTTGACACTGCGCTTGAGGCGCAATAGATGGGCTTGGGTCAATGTCCGCCTGTATCGAATGTATTGTTTGGGCTCCTTCAATCGCCATTTCAGATAAGGCAACCCGAGTATTCGAATCAATGGAGGGTAGCACCACCAAGGGGCGGCGATGACTGGTAACATCCATGTCGCGAATCGGAACTTGGTATTGGGGGCAATCAAGAATGC
>JAPKFG010000045.1 GCA_028821675.1 Candidatus Poseidoniales archaeon | reverse complement strand
GACTGAACGTTGAAATGGGAACGCCCAAAGGGCGTTCGCATGCAAGCGCGCGGCCGGCTCGTCATTTCGCTCCTTTTGCTGCTGATTCTTGCCCCATGGGTCGGGGCCATTGAAGTCGGCGAGGAATCCGAGAACACGGACCTCGCGGAGACTTTTCCTCTATTGAACGACGCGCAAGTTGATTCCATTCTTAGTACCGGTGCAAGAGGCGTGACTACATGGGTTCATCAGGGTACTGCAAACCCGAGCGCGTCCAATGGCCCTGGCAATTTCAACAGCGTTTGGATTAGCGATGTCGTCAATACCAGCAACAATGGCATCATCATCACAGGTTCATATCGTGGCGATGTTCTGTTTGACAGTGGACCCGCCCCAACAACCCGTGATGAACGCACTGCTTTCGTTGCCCAATTGGACCAATATGGAGGTTGGACTTGGTTCAAACACACCGGCCTACCAATGGATTCTGTTGGATCTGCCCACTCTGAGGAAGCAACCGTTGGTCCGGCGGGCGTTTGGATATGTGGTTGGATTACGGACACCATCACGTTCGGTGAACATTCCGTGACCACTGGTGGGCTTTACACGGATGCTTTCGTGGCACTTTACAACATTACACAGGACAATTGGGATATCGTGACCACTTGGGGTGGTCAATATGATGATCATGCAAACGGTTGTACTGCTACCGTTGAAGGCTCCGTCTATGTCGTTGGTTCCTACCGCGATACCGGTTATTTTGGTGGCAACCAATACCAATCTGAAGGTGGTTCAGACATGTACGTTCTCAAGGTGGATTCCATGGGTGCTTTTTCCTGGGTGCAAACTTGGGGCGGTTCATACAACGACAACCTTACTGCTATTACTATCGATTCGTATGAGAATGCATACATCGTCGGCTATTATCAAGACAATGTCCTTGATTGGCCTAATGATCACATCGTCACCGCCGGTCGACCCTACAACGGCTTCGTGAGCAAGGTCAATCCGTTTGGGACATTCCTGTGGTCTCGAGATATGGCGGGTGGAGCCAGTTATCAACCGGTGTTTGCTTCCGCGGTAACATTTGGTAACGGCGACATTTACGTTGGCGGTTGGGTCGAAGGCAGTGTGAATTTCCGTAATGGCTCATCCATTAGCATGTATATTGTCGCCAATACGAGTGCCGAAAATGGATTCGTTGCATCCATAGACGTAGATGGAAATTGGGTTTGGGCCACTCGTTCAAGTGGTGAACAAGATTCTGGCCAGATTGTACAAGATCTCGCTGTTGGACCTCTTGGAACCATTGCTGTGTCAGGATATTTCTTTGATGCAAATGAGCTATGGACGAATGCCACCTTCGGTCCATTCCACCTCGCTCGTGCCCCCGGAGCTGAAGGCTTTGTTGCGGGTTTGGACCCCTACGGTAATTGGATCTGGGCGGACTACCTTGGTGGCGAGATGGACGATGTCGCGTATGCGATTGCATGGCAAGATCTAGGTCGCATATTGACAGCAGGTCGGCATTGTATCGGCAGCGAGTTCGGTTGCGGGACAGTATTCGGCAGCGTCAACAAGTCGACCTATTCTCACATTGAAGGTGCAGGATTTCTTTGGGCCTTTGAGGTCGACACAGATTACGATGGTATCGCTGATGTGGATGACAATTGCCCCACCGTGAACAATACTGCACAATTGGATATGGATGGCGACAATATCGGTGATCTATGTGATGGAGATGCGGATGCGGATACTCTCGATGATTACTGGGATGATTGCATCGGCCCCGCCACCAATTGGGATCAATCCGTTTGGACCTCTGATCGTGATGGTGATGGTTGTCGAGATTCTGACGAAGATGATGACGATGATGGAGACGGTATACTAGATGTAACCGACGTCTGCGATGATTACACCACAAGTCACAACTGGAGCAGTGGATTGGCCAATGACTACGATGGAGATGGCTGCCACGATGCCGACGAAGATTTGGATGACGACAGTGATAACGTCCAGGACGTTGATGACCTCTGCCCACGTTATCCCTACAATCGAAGTTGGATTTCTAGCAACGAAAACGATCACGACGGCGACGGATGTGACAACAATGATGACGATACAGACGACGACAATGATGGCGTCGAGGATTTGGATTCCAACAGTGATGTTCTCGACCAGTGTCCTCGCGGGGCAATTGATTGGCTCTCTGATTCATCCACTGACCAAGATGGTGACGGCTGTGTTGATGCGAGTGAAGATTACGATGATGATGGTGATGGCATTCTAGATTTCACAGATGCTTGCCTCACCGGCGCACTGGATTGGAATTCTCAAACAGAGACCGACAAGGATGGAGATGGATGTCGTGACTATGATGAGGATGATGACGATGATGGCGACGGTCTTCTCGATGATGACGACGCCTGTCCCGCTGGTGATATTGGATGGACTTCAGCCACTAGCACCGACGCCGATGGCGATGGTTGCCGGGATGCGGGTGAAGATACAGATGATGATGGCGACAAGGTCGCCGACGCTGGAGATCGTTGTCCCAACGGCATGACAGGTTGGGAATCCAATCCAATCAACGATGCAGACGGTGACGGTTGCCACGATGAGGGCGAAGATCCTGATGATGACAACGATGGCTTCAATGATGATTCAGATGAATGTCCCGGAACCCCACCTGGAGTTACTGTCTACGATGGCGGTTGTTCGGCCGAACAGGGTGACAACGATGATGACGGCGTTCAGAATAATCTCGATTTATGCCCTGAAGTTCCAGCGGTCTCCGGATTCGATGTGAATTTCGATGGATGTACTGATGATATCGATGACGATGAAATCACGGACAACCTCGATCAGTGTCCCGGTACGCCTGTTGGTGAATCAATCGATGAATTTGGCTGTGGTTATCTTACTCAACAGGATACTGACGGTGATGGCGTCGTCGATGGCAGCGATGGTTGCCTGGGTACCTCAAGTCAAATCATCCGTGATGCGAATCCCGGATATGACTTCGACAGTCAGTTCGGCTGCTGGGCTGGTGACGATGATGATGATGGGGATGGTTACGACAACTGGGCAGACATCTGCCCAGCCAGTATCTCAGAAGAATTAATCTTTGATGGTGGCTGTAATTTTGAACAGCAGGACGAAGATGGTGACGGTGTCCCCAACGGAGATGACGCCTGTCCTTACACGTCTTCTGGAGCGGTTCTCATTGAAGGCGGCTGTTCACGTCAGCAACTTGCCCCCAGTTCAGACGATGGCAGTATGTCTACAGGCACTCTCATTGCGATTATTGCTGCTGTCTTCATTCTCATCGTGGGTGGCGCGATTGTTGCCATCACGATCATCAAGCGCAAGCAGGATGTAGACAGCGAGGTACGTGGGGCTGTCAAACGCGGCGACATGCCTGCTCCAGCCACCGAAGTGGCGGAAGAAGCCCTTGCCGAGACAGCGGATGACAATTACGAAGATGACCCCAACTACAAGGTCGATGAAAATGGTTGTGAGTGGTGGCTGGATGATGACCGTAAATGGTGGTACCGAACACCTGAAATGGACGACTGGATGGAACATTCCGAATGAACCAGAACAAACTCTGACGGGCGAGCGTTAAGTATCACGCCCCATAGGGCGTGTCATGACCGAACACTCAAAGTTCACCGCAAACGGCCTCCTTTTCGCCGTAATTATCGCACTGTTGCTACAACCTGTTGGCGCAATCGATTTCTCGAACCAAAACTCATCAGTTCTAGCAGAAGGGGCTGAAATATCATCGACAGGAGCTCGTACAGCACAGACGGAATGGGTGGCAAGCGCAGTCCAGGCCTCTGGAGCCAACTCCCAGAATCCGAATCTCGTATTCCCCTCTGACGTCCTCGTTGATTCCAATGACAATGTCATAGCGGTCGGCAATATGGTCGCCGACATCACCTTTGGCAATCAGGGTGCATCCACCACCCATCAACTCGGCTTCGTAGCTTTGGCCAATTCTCAAGGGACATGGCAATGGGTTGAAACTCTAGGAACCTACGATGGTGGAGGCTATTCGGGTGTTACTGCGATTACTCAAGTCACTTCAGATTACTACCTGTGTGGCTGGTTCCAAGGCAACATCACCTTTGGCAACCAGAACTATCGAAGCACTCAGGATTCACAAGACATCTTTGTATCTAAGATCAGTTCTCAAGGCGTATTCGATTGGACCATCACGGGTGGCGGCCCCCTCACTGACACCTGTGAAGACATAACATCTACATCGTCTGGAGACGTCTTCGCTGCAGGCTCGTTCAACACGTCTGCTAATTTCCAATCCACCGGTAAGGTATCTCAGGGTGGTATGGATGGTTGGTTCGCCATGATTAACACCGGTCAAGTGACCACTGGGAACCGCTGGAGTTGGGTCACCACTGTGGGGGGTTCGGCCGATGATTATGGCACCTCAGTGCAATCCAATGGTAACAACGTGTTCGGCTGCGGCTGGTTCGAAGGAACCGCAACATTCGGCACAAACCAAGTTCAGTCCATCGGCCAACTCGATTCTTACATCACCACACTATCCATGACCGGTGGCGTGGTTGATACAGCACAGGCTGGTGCAACCGGCGGTATTGTACAAATCATGGATATCGCTGAGGACGCGGGTACTATCTATGCTACGGGGCAACTCATCGGTACTGCGAACTTTGGAACCAATCAAGTCAGCAGCAGTAATGCTGGTCAGGATCGCACCGTCGTTGTCGCTGCCCTATCCTCAAGCAACAACCTGTGGTCATGGGCAACCGTCGCCTCGGGTGCGTACCAAATGAGTACAGGTATCGCAATGACAGGAGGTGGTGGATTGGTGATTGCCGGTCAGTTTGCAACCCTCAATGCGGCCGGAACTCAGATGGAACCGACCGGTTCTGGCAGTTTTGGTTCAACCACTCTCTCTGCCAAATATCTCGAGGGCTTCATCGCAGGACTTTCCTCCTCAGGGGCTTGGGCTTGGGCCGAGGCTACCGATGGCGATTACTTCGATAGCGCAATGGCGGTTGGAGTCATGTCCACGGGAACCATCGTCTCAATGGGCGATTTCGGTGGCGGGGGAGTGACCTCTGGTTCTTCCTACACCCTCACGCTTGGTGGCTCACAAGTCTCAGGTACGGGCAATTACTACACTGAGAATGGCGGTTACGAAGTCGGCCTGTGGGTTTGGGCCGTAGGCGCGGATAGTGATGGCGATGGCACCGCGGATGGCGATGACAATTGTCCGATGGATGCCAATGCAGACCAATCTGATATCGACTATGACTACATCGGTGATGTCTGTGATGATGATATCGATGGTGATGGTAAATTCAACGGCTACGACAACTGCGATGGCCCCGAGGTCAACTGGGATAATACCGACCCAGGCCTTGATATGGACCAAGACGGTTGCCTCGATTCTACTGAAGATTTGGACGACGACGGCGACGGTATCGCCGATGTTGCCGACCCCTGCACGGGGGCCAACTTCAAACTGCAGTGGTCGAGTAATTCCGCCAACGATCACGACAGCGATGGTTGTCATGATTCCGAAGAAGATCCGGATGACGACAATGATGGCGTCAACGATGTAGACGATGATTGTCTACGTGGCTGGCACAACTGGACTGCGGATTCGATCACCGACCACGACAGTGACGGTTGCAAGGACGGCGGCGAGGATGATGATGATGACAACGACGGCGTCAACGACCGCGATGCCATGGATTCTCTCCTCGACATGTGTCCAACCGGTGATATTGGGTGGATCTCTGATGAGAACAACGACCGCGATGGAGACGGCTGTCGTGATGCTACAGAGGACAACGATGACGACGGTGATGAAGTCGCCGATAACGTCGACAACTGCTCCCCGGGTCCCAATGGTTGGGCCCTTCACTGGACCAGCGTTCCTTCCACCGACCTAGATGGCGATGGTTGCAGAGACCTCGATGAGGACGATGACGACGATGGCGACACCATCCTTGACTCCAACGATGCCTGCCCGCGCGGAATGACTGGATGGATATCAGATTCCATTTCAGACATGGACGGCGATGGTTGTCGTGACTCTGACGAGGACACTGATGACGATGGTGATGGTTTCCAAGATGTCGATGACAACTGTCCCAATGGCGAGACCGATTGGGTATCCACACCAGAAAATGACTGGGATCGAGATGGTTGCAGAGATGAGACTGAGGACGATGACGATGACGAAGACACCGTCCCCGATCAATTCGATCAGTGTCCACACACACCACTCGGCGAGGATATTGACATCACAGGATGCGGTTGGTTCACTCAGCAGGATACCGATGCTGACGGCGTTTGGGACCACCTCGACAATTGTCAGAGCACTCCGAATTCCCTGATTCGTGAAACTTTCAATGATTCACACGGCTTTGAAGTCGACGATATTGGCTGTTGGCCAGGCGAATCGGATGACGATGATGACGGTAAACTGCTCTACATCGATGATTGCCCGAATACACCGGCAGAATACAAGGCCATGACCTCGGTCGATGGCTGTCACGTCTCAGAGTATGATATCGACATGGATGGTGTCGCCGGCGATTTGGTCTCACCATTTGGCTCCGATCAATGCACCGCGACTTCTGATGAGATGACTCGAACCAACAACTCTGGATTTGGTGCAGTCGATGCGTTTGGATGTTGGAATGGTGACAGTGACACAGACGGAGATAGCGTTCGTCTGTATCTCGATATGTGTCCCGATACCCCTGCTGGAGAATCTGTCTTGGATGCAGGTCCCGAACTGGTTGGCTGTTCGGCCAGTCAGCGCGATGAGGATGCTGATGGCGTGATGTCTGACATCGATGTGTGCCTCGAAACTCCTGCCAAAGAAGATGTTCAAACAGAGGGGGAATACGCAGGTTGCTCATTGGACGAGCGCGTCAGTAAAGGCGATACCAGTGCCGTTTTGCAGAAGAACCTCCTATGGATTATCATCGGCTCATTGGTCTTCATTGGCCTTGCAGTCATGTTGACTTTGATGGTCTTGCGCCGTAAAGAGCAAGCCCCAACCATCTCCGGGTCGTGGGATCAATCAATGGCTCCAGCAACCACCGGCTTCGAACAAGCTCCCGCAGTGGTCGCTGCTCCTCAAGTCGCTGCTGACTATACGCAACTGCCCGGTGGCGGAAGTTACTCCACTGGTGCGATGGGCGAGACCATTTACAATGCACCAGATGGTTCCAATTGGCAAATGCAAGCGGACTCATCGTTTATCCGAATCAATTGATTAGATGCCGGCGTGTTCAAACGCCTCATCAATCATTTCGGTAGGTGTCACCGAAGGTCGGAAGCCACATCGTTGTTCGATTTCCAAAGCATCGACTATTCCCCACACCTCGTGTTTGTCATCGTTACCATACTGGGGGTCACAACCTGTGCGTTCCTGATACAGGTTCGCGATGTCACTCATCAGCGACCCTTCACCCGTACCGATACAGAGTGTTTCACGCGTTGGTGGTGGATTCTCAAGAACATGCATGACGATTTCGATGATATCCGATATGTGTACGAAATCTTTCGTCTGTGCGCCATCGCCGGGCACGCTGACCCAGCCGAATATTGCGTCCCGTGCAAATTGATGGAGAATGCCATTCCCCTCTTCTGAATCCAGACGAACACCCTGTACATTCGAACATCGTAGGACGCTAACAGGTGAATTTTCAGTTGCATGTTCAATCCCGCGTTCTTCAACCCAAAGTTGCCCTTCGGCTGCAATGTCTCTGGGTGCCAACGATGCCTGACTGGAATAGTACGGCGCTTCCGGTGTTGCTTGGGGGTGGACGCGTAGTGTCCCAATCAGAATTAGATGTAGACTGCCATGGCGCTCCACCGCCTCGAGGATGGGTCTGGCCGCATCACGCATGGCCAAGAGTGCCGCTCGATCGTCTCGCCCGCCACCCGCTTGAGGCGGATGTGCATTCATCAGGATGACCGCATTACAAGACGCTAGCATAGCATCCACCTGCATTTTTTCCTGTAGAATATCAGATGGTATGCGAACCAAATCATCTCCAATCGCGGCTTCTAGATAGGGTTGAACAAAATCATCATCCCCACTGATGCCGACTTTCATCCGGTTCGCCCGTCATAACCTTCACGGGCATAGGGTATGATGTTGACGGCCGATTCTCTATTGTGAATCCACCGCTTCACCCGCGAACCTTGAAGTGCCGGTAGATGACAGGCGGGAGCGGAAAGGCGCCCCGTAGGGGCGCCCGGAGGTGAGCCTTTGGTCGACCAACTTCCCAACCTTGGACGAGAGCAAGAGATGCTTGCAGCCATGGGCATGACCTCCATGGATGATTTGTTTTCAGACATCCCGGAACATGTTCGAAGGGATGCACCACTTGATTTGCCAGAGCCCCAATCCGAAGAAGAAATTCTTCATGATGCTAGAATGTTGTTGGGCACAAACATCCCTGTCGATAGCCGCCCCTCTTTCCTCGGTGCGGGCTTGTACAGCAATTACGTACCGACCATGGTCCCGATGTTGGCCACTCGTGGTGAATTCCTTACAGCGTACACACCCTATCAGCCCGAGGTTAGCCAAGGCATGCTTCAGGCGATGTGGGAATTCCAGACCATGGTTTCTGAATTGGTCGGCCTCCCCGTCTCTAACGTATCCATGTATGATGCCAGTACATCGGCTGCTGAAGCGTTGACCTGTGCCGTTCGCGTCCACGATCGCAAAGCATCACAGAAATTGACTATCTATGTCTCTGAACTCGTCCCACCACATCGAATGTCGGTCATTCACAATTATACACAAGGCGCAGAAATTGTACTCAAGACACTACCACATGACGATGATGGCATGCTCGATTTGTCGGCCGCAGCCGCTGCCGAAGGAGCGTGTGCAGTGTATGTTGAGCAGCCCAATGCGCTCGGTCTTCTCGATGAAGGGTTGTGCGAATTGAAATCGATTGTTGGCGAGAATACCGCACTCGTTGTCGGCGTTCAACCGGTCTCGCTCGGTTTGGTCACTCCGCCTGGCGAATATGGTGCTGATATAGTGGTCGGCGAAGGACAACCCTTCGGAATCGGACCCACAGCAGGAGGGCCCATTTACGGCCTGTTTGCTTGTTCTCAGGCCTACATTCGGCAAATGCCAGGACGCATTGTCGGCCTGTCCATGGATTCAGAAGGCGCGCGCGCGTTCACCCTCACTCTCAGCACCCGAGAGCAACACATTCGGCGCCATAAAGCGACATCGAACATCTGCTCAAACGAGACTCTAATCGCGTTGATGGGTGCAATGCACATGGCGTTACTGGGTCCTGAAGGACTTGAGACCCTTGCTCGGCGAAATGCCGGTGCCTGTGCGATGACAAAGGCTGCACTGCTGGGCCTCGACGGTGTTGAGGAAGTCTATCCCAACGGTGCTAATTTCAACGAGTTCGCCATTCGTCTTCCCCGTCCATCTGCTGATTTACTCACTTTCCTTGATGAGGAGTATGAGATCACGGGGGGCTTGGATCTCTCTCAATGGTGGCCAGGCCGTGAAAACGAACTTCTCGTCTGTGCAACCGACCAAATTGTTGCGGAAGATATCGAAGATTTAGCTGAAGGCATTCAAGATTGGCTGGAGGGTTATGAATGAGTGACTTGTTCGCCTTCAATGGCGCCAAAGGTGCTGGTTATGCTCAACCCGCCCCCATTTCTGATGACTTCACAATTCCGCTCGCATTGCAACGCAGTGCCCCTGCTCGCTGGCCAAGGGCTTCAGAACCAGAGATTGTTCGACACTATACGTGGCTCTCAACGCGAAGTCACGGCATCGATTCTGGCTTCTATCCACTCGGTTCCTGTACGATGAAACACAATCCACGGGTCAACGAGCGCATTGTTCAGATGTCGGGCATGAACGATCTTCACGCCCTAGCTCCCGCTTCCCATCTTCAGGGCTTGATGGCTATCTTCCATGAAATGCAAGAGGTGCTTGAACACTGCGCGGGCATGGATACAGTCACACTTCAACCGGTTGCTGGTGCACACGGTGAATTCACGGCGATGCGTTGCATTCAGGAATATCATCGAGACATCGGTCAGGCCAATCGAGACAAGGTGATTGTCCCTGACAGTGCACATGGTACAAATCCCGCCAGTGCAGCGATGTGTGGTTACCAAATCATCGAAATCCCTTCCTTAGAGAATGGTCGGCTCGATCTAGACGCTATACGCGCGGTTGTCGGTGAGGATACCGCCGCCATGATGGTCACTAATCCCAGTACGCTGGGCATTTTTGAGCCTGAGATTTCTGAGGCGGCTGAGATTGTCCATTCCGCGGGCGGTCAGATGTACTATGATGGTGCTAATTTCAATGCGATTCTAGGCAAAACCAACCCCGGCCTGATGGGCTTTGATGCGGTTCACTACAACCTTCACAAGACATTCAGCCAACCCCATGGAGGTGGCGGGCCTGGTGCGGGACCGATTGGAGTGAAATCCCATCTTGCCGATTATCTTCCTGCACCCTTGGTCGTCGCTTCTGTGGACGGTGAAGGGGAGCCGTGGTACGATTGGTATGACCCTCCCAAATCGATAGGAAAGGTTCAGCAATGGCATGGAAATGCAGCGGCGACCGTACGAGCTTGGGCCTTCTATCGACGCTATGGCCGAGAATTGGAGAAGATGAGTGAACATGCGGTGTTGAATGCTAATTATCTCCGCCATCGAATCATGAATCCCACTGACGAAGTCCGAGCTGGCATTCATGCCATGCCGATTGACGGTGCACCAACAGACATCGTCAAGCATGAGTTCACACTGAACATGTCTCCCCTCAAGGATGCCACAGGTGTAACCGGCAAGGATGTCGCCAAGCGACTTCTCGATTATGGATACATGGCGCCTACGCTCTACTTCCCGATGATTGTCCCTGAGTGTCTGATGCTTGAGCCAACAGAAACCGAGAGCAAGGAAGCCATCGATAAGTTTGCAGACGATTTCCTACAGATTCTTGCTGAGGATCCTGAACTTGTCAAGACCGCGCCGCACGACACACCAGTCAAGCGTGTCGACGAAGTATGGGCCGCCCGGAACCTGATTCTGCGACACCCACTCGATGATGAATGATGCGTCGCTTTGATGCAGTATGCGCCCCCCGTCGTGGCATGGCGGCACCTGATGCTCACTTCCTTTTGGGTGAGGCAAAGTGGTTCGGTTCCGGGCGTCTGCCACCTCGGTTACCCCATGAAATCAACGCTCCAGATGCTTGGAATGGTTGGCGCAGGCAACGATTACAACCCAGTCTAACAGGATTCTTATTCCCGTCCGCTTGGTCGGTTTTTCTTCTCGCAGCGGGTCTGATTCCCATGCTTCTCCATGCTATTGGACATGGAATCGGAATGGATTTACGCTTGGGTCTCAGTCTTTGGCTTGGCTCATTTTTCCTGCTATGGCTGAGTGCTTCACTAATTTCTCTGAATCAGACTGAAGGTTCACCTGCCAAGATGTGGTTGTGGAACACTGTACGAATCGAAACCGTCCTCCTCGGTGTTCTGGTTTGGGTGGTATACAGTGAACCGGTCGGTTCTCTTGCCGTGGTCGCCATGCTGATTTCTCTCCCACTCTGGATGTCTCATATGGTGCGTATTGCAACCCTCTTGGCATGGCCCTCTGGTCGTTGGCTTCTACCCATTGCACACGTGGATATCGGACTTTCGAGTATTGATGCCGAGTGGACATCCGAGTCAAAACGATGGGCACGTCGCCCTCTTGCGCGCCGCGAGATCAGTTCAGGTGAGATGGGTGACACCCGCCTAGAGATGGTTCTGTTTGGCGTCCGAGAAGGAAATCAAGATTTTATTGCCATACACTTGGTTCACCCCAGTGGGGCCATCATCGATCCATTTGTGGGCCCTTCAATTGGCCACAGCATCCCGTTTCCTGGATTGGGTCCAACTTTCGCGGATGTGCCCAACGTTGTCGCAATTCAAGAACAGATTGGGCATCCACCTGTCACTCCTGTTGTCGCACAATGGCCCACACATCTGGTCCCTGAATGGGACTCGGAAGAAGAGTGATTACTCCCACTCAATGGTGCCAGGCGGCTTGTGTGTGATGTCGTAGACCACACGATTCACATCACCCTTGAGCTTGTTCGTGATACGGGTGCTAATCTTCTGTAAGATGCTGTGTGGAATCTCTGAATATCGTGCCGACATTCCGTCCATACTGCGAACGGCTCTGACCACAATAGTTTCCCCGTATACTCGGGCATCCCCGTGAACGCCGACGCTGCTTACAGGCAGCAATGCGGCGAAATACTGCCACGGAATCTCCATTTCTCCAGCCTCTGCAGCTGCCTCAAACTCCTCTTCGACGATGGCGCAGGCCTCACGACACGCTTCGGTCCTCTCCCGTGTTAGATCCCCTAGAACACGCACAGCGAGTCCCGGTCCAGGGAAGGGTTGGCGGTTGCTGCTGGGAATTTCCATTGCTGCCGCCATGTTGCGCACTTCATCTTTGTAGAAATCACGTAGTGGCTCTACGATAATCAGATTGACATCTTCGGGAAGGCCACCGACATTGTGATGACTCTTGATGACATCTCTATCGCCTCCACCTGATTCAATCCAGTCTGGTGCAATCGTCCCTTGGACGAGGTACTTGGCTCCACAAGACGCCTGTTCCTCTTCAAAGACACGGATGAATTGCTCACCGATGACTTTGCGTTTCGCCTCTGGTTCAGTTACACCCTCAAGATGTTTGAAGAATCGTTCACTGGCGTCGACTACTTTCAGATTGAGGCCGAGATCAGTCAGCATCTCTTTCACTTCTTCAGTCTCACCCTTTCGCATGAAACCGGTGTCGACATAGACGCAGTGCAGCATACCGCCGACCGCGTTGTTGGCCATGACTGCGGCCACAGTTGAGTCGATTCCTCCACTGCAGGCGATGATTGCAGTGTCATCGATTTTGTCTTTGAGAATTGCGATCCCTTCATCGATGAGCATCTGGGCGTCCATCTCAGGCACCTTCCGACTGCGTCAATTCATCGTCGGCAATGACCTTGTTTGTCATCGCTTCGCGATAGGCTACGAAGGCGGTGGCGAGTTCTGGATTATTACAGGACAGGATTTGGACGGCGAGTACGGCGGCATTGTCTCCACGATCTACACCGACGGTCGCTACCGGCATGCCAGGTGGCATCTGTACGATTGAGAGTAGTGAATCCAAAGGCACCTTTCCGCCCACTGGCACACCAATGACTGGCTTGACGGTCATCGCTGCAATCACGCCGGGTAGGGCCGCAGCCACGCCCGCCATTCCGATGAACACCTGACAATCATTCTCCAGCGCTGCATCGACGATTCCCTCCAGATATTTGGGGGCACGATGTGCACTGGCAATCCTCAGTTCGTAATCGATTCCGAAGTCATCGAGAACCTTTGTTGCCTTGTTTGCAATGGGCAAATCAGTGCGCGAACCGAGAAGGATGCAGACGTCCATCATGCTACGCGACCCGTGGTCGGTTCAAATGCCTCACGGTGCGCACAGGCGCACGTGAAGGGCGTAAAACTTGCTCGACTTCGCCGCAGTACCTCACCTCCTCCGGATGTGTCGATGGCCCATGTCCAGATGCCCGGGCAGAGCCGGTCACCCCCGGCATTCGACCCACTGCATGCCTTCCCAGGCACAGCTCAAATCCACCATTTCACTGGTGTGGGGCCCAGGTTCCACTTCCAGCATCGTATCGCTTGAGGCTTCCATCTGGGTCCTGACACCACGAGACTCCGGC
>JAPKFG010000123.1 GCA_028821675.1 Candidatus Poseidoniales archaeon | reverse complement strand
AAGGATCGCGGATGCGGAGGCTGGCTGGCGGGGAAAGATCTACTCGATTCGAACCTGCCAGCCAGTACTCCCAACTTCCCTCTCCAGGTGGAACAAAGTCGCAAGACGGAGGAAAGCCAGGGGGCGAGGTGTAATCCGCAAGGAAAGCACAGCGCTGGGACGCCGGAAAGGAGCAATCCAATCCGGGAACTGGTGAAAAGAAAACCGTCTTCGGACGGCAGACGACACATCAGGAAGTGGGACAGGAAACTGTCTCAGGCGTTTAAGGGAAGGCTCGGTGCGTTCGCGCGCTGTGTCAACCCGACCGAGATTTGGAACAAAGTCGAAAGACGGAGGAAAGGATCGCGGATGCGGAGGCTGGCTGGCGGGGAAAGATCTACTCGATTCGAACCCGCCAGCCAGCACTCCCAACTTCCTCTCTTGAGGACAAGGGGTCTTCCTCCTAAATCGACTATTGATGATTGCGTATGCGAAGTGCCCTTCAAGCCGATTTGATGACTCTTTCAAAAACACCAGAATGCCTAGGCACGGGGCCCAATCATTTCTTCTGGACGAACCCATTCATCGAATTGTTCGTTGGTCAACAATCCAAGTTCTAACGCGGACTCTCGCAGTGTGATTCCTTTTCTGTGCGCGTTCTTGGCAATCTTCGCTGCATTGTCATATCCGATGTGGTTGTTCAGTGCCGTTACCAGCATCAAGGAATTCTCCAGATGCGATTGAATCACATCTTCATTGGCTTCAAGATCGACCACACACTTATCTGTAAACGCTCGACATGTATCGGCTAAGATTCGTATACTGTGGAGAAGGTTGTGAATCATCATCGGTTTGTACACATTGAGCTCAAAGTTTCCTTGACTGCCTCCGACAGTGATTGCTGTATGGTTGCCCATGACCTGACAACAGACCATCGTCATCGCTTCGGCTTGTGTTGGATTCACTTTGCCTGGCATGATGCTTGAACCCGGTTCGTTCGCTGGAAGTGACAATTCACCAAGGCCACAGCGAGGGCCTGAACCCAACCAACGAATATCGTTGGCGATTTTCATCAAACTCACGGCGAGTGTATTGAGTGTGCCACTGGCAGCAACTACGGCATCGTGTGCGGCGAGTTGAGCGAATTTGTTGTCAGCAGAAACAAATGGCAAGCCGGTTCTTTCAGCGATATGTCCGGCAACGACATCTGCAAAATGAGGATGCGTGTTTAGTCCCGTGCCCACAGCAGTGCCCCCCAATGCCAATTCATACAAGTCCTCGAGTGCGAAGTCGATTCTTCGTAGGTCCGCGTCAAGCATGGCCACATATCCGCTGAATTCCTGCCCCAGCGTCAACGGAACAGCATCCATCAGATGCGTACGCCCTATTTTGACGATATCCTCAAACATCCTCATTTTCTCTGCAAGTGCATTTCTCAGATGCTCTACTTGAGGCCTCAACTCGTAAACCATTCCTTCAGCTCCTGCAATGTGCATGGCTGTGGGAAAGGTGTCGTTGGATGATTGGGCTTTGTTGACGTGGTCATTTGGGTGTACCGGATTCTTGGAACCGAGAACTCCCCCTACTATCTCAATGGCTCGATTAGCAATGACTTCGTTGGTGTTCATGTTCGATTGTGTGCCTGAACCGGTCTGCCATATTCGCAAGGGAAAGTGTCCATCTAGAGAACCATCGATGACCTCTTCGGAAGCAGCGATAATTAGGTCGGCAATCTCCCCGTCCAGTGCCCTAAGTTGCTTGTTCGTTCTCGCTGCCGCTTGTTTGAGGATTCCGAAACCACGAATGACACCACGTGGCATTGTATCTCCTCCAATATCGAAATTAATTAGAGAGCGGGCTGTTTGGCAGCCATAGTATCGATCTGCTGGAACCTCTAGTGAACCCATCGTATCCGTCTCAACACGAACTTTCCCTGAGGCAGGACTTGCAATTCGCGGTCCGGCAGTTGGAGAGGGGATATCCTTTCGTTGCCCATCGAGGGATTCTTGAATCATCTTCGCGATGGTCGCACTCCGACCACTGTTTCGACCCTTGCCTACTCTCTGATCCAGACGCGCTGCCAATTTCTCTGGAAGACTGATGCTCATGATTCGCCGATCACCGGCTCGATGCTTCGCCATGAAAAGCCGTTTAGTCTGCTCTTATTAAATATAACTAGCAAAAACATCAACAGCGAGTAACTGAGATGATTTGTACGGGTTGAACGGGACGATCACCCTGTCCAGTCTGTACATTTTCGATTGTCGTCACCACATCCATTCCATTGACAACCTTGCCGAAGACTGGGTGTTTTGAAGGCGTACGGGTATCCCACCAATCGAGGAAGGAATTGTGGACTGTGTTGACGAAAAATTGCGAACCTCCGCTGTTGGGTCCAGAATTGGCCATGCTCAGGGTGCCAATTTCGTTTGAGAATCTCGCATCATGAAGATGTTCATCAGAAATCGAATATCCTGGCGAACCGGTTCCACATCGAGAACTGTTTGGATCTCTACTGTTCGGACAACCACCTTGTAGCATGAATCCTTGAATGACGCGGTGAAAATGGAGTCCGTTGTAGTATCCATTGTCGACCAATTCGAGGAAGTTACCAGCAGTAATTGGCATGGTGTCGGTGAACAGCTCGATGGTGACGTCACCCTTGCTAGTCTTCATCAGTACTTGTGTCATGAACGCCCGCGACCGCTCGCGGTTCTTGAGTCTGTTCAATATTCATTCAGCGTAAAAGTACTAGGCCAACGCATAGGGTACCGTTGCGAAAGGCGTCATTCGGAAGGGCCCCATTGAATTAAAGATAAAGAAAACTAGAGAGTTTGATGGCGGATTAATGGGTGATTACTCATCGCGCAAGAGAGGTGATGGCAACTTCAATTGCCCATTTGAATCCCAAGGTAATACTTGCCCATCAATTGGCTCAAGTTCATCAAACCATG
>JAPKFG010000044.1 GCA_028821675.1 Candidatus Poseidoniales archaeon | reverse complement strand
ATACTTGACGGCTGGGGGCCGTCAGACTCCGGTTCAAATCCGGACGGGCCCACCTTCGGTGGGCTCTGACCGCGAACGGGAGGGTTCAAACCCCATCCTGAACACCCTTGATTCCATGCGACAACGCTGTTTGAGCATCATCATCCTTGCAAGCCTCGTACTTGCCCCCTTGCTCATGGCAGCGCCGGAGGCGCTGCGGGCACACGCGCACGAGGGAGTTGTGTACACAACTGACCAGACTTGGTCGGGCAATATGTCACTTGACGAAGATGTCACGATTGCCAATGGCGCAACCCTGACACTCCTGGCTGGAACCCATCTCAATGTCACTGAAGATGTGACGATTACCATTGAAGGAGATCTAGAGATTCAAGGTACTGCGGGTGAACCCGTTGAAATTTGGGGTTCATGGATTGCTGATACTTCCATTCAGGCCCGTTGGCAAGGATTCCTCCTTGATTCCGGGTCATCATCTACAGTGAGTCACACCAATATCTCTGATTCCCGCGGTGGCTTTGATGTTGAATCAGGGGCTACTCTAGATATTGATACAACCAACCTGACCGACACCACCATCGGAGTTTGGGCTAAAGGGTCTATCTCTGGTGATGGATTCGCCTGCCAATCATCAACCACATCCTGCTTACGTGTTGATGGAGCGGCCACACTTACAGACGTCACCTCAACATTCAGTGCGGAAGTTGTCCATGTCCACAACGGAGGCAATGTAAATCTTGGAACAGTGACTTCCTCAAACGATGCCGATGTGATTGTGCTCGATGATGGTTCTACTTTCTACGGCAATGCAATTGCCGACGGTTTTACTCGATTGATTCGTGGAAGTGGCTCTGTAACAGCCACAGTAACCTCTACTTTGACTGGAGGTGGCGAAGTCTTGGTCGAAGCCGATGCTCTCAGCGGCCTCGTGGTCACAGGCAATGGATTCTGTGGTCCTGAATGTGCCATAAGTTCCCTTTTGGTGGGCAGTGTAGAGGATGTTGAATTCAGTTCCCTTTACCTAATCTGTGGGGACTCCTCACCCTGTATCGATGCTCAAATCGATGGTGAGTTGGCCTTTGTTGGTTCTGGTTTTCCGGTTAGCGAGATCAATGCGAATGGCACCTTTGCCCGTCTCCGCGGTGCAGGCACTGTGAACATCAACGAAATGTCTGTGCTGTATAGCAACAAATTGTTCGACGTATCGGGCTCCGGTGAGTTGGCGATCACGGATTCGACACTGAGATTCGATGATGGAGGTTCGATTTCCGGCTGGTCGTTAGAAATCGACGACACAATCATGCTAGCAGAAGAGAATGGACTTGTTCTGCTCGATGTGGATACCACCCTCACATCGATTGAGTTGCATCGCGACTTCTCAAGTTCAGATTCGACTTCCATCGGCCTCCGAGCGGTATGGTCCGACGTCTTATTGGATGATGTCTCATTGATGGGCTGGAACGAAGGCATCCGCTGCGAATCCGAGTGCAGTATCACTGGTGGCTATCTGGAATCTGGGGGCGGGGGTCGCGACACCGGTAGCGGCATCACAATCGACGGCGGCACGGTTACAATCGATACGCTGGACACCTCGGCATCTGATGTGGGCGTTAATGTTGTAGATGGGTACATCCATCTTGTTGAATGGAACGTCGATATGGCCCACAGGTCGTATGGAATCGAACTTTCTAACGATGCCAATGCAATCATTCGAGATATGCCAGGATACACATCATCGGGGGCATACGATGGATTTGGAGATGGCACCCTCCTTTGGGGTTCCACAGGAACACCAAATCTGGCCGTTAGTGTCGAAGAGCAATTCACAGAATCCACCATCACAGTGACTGATTTGGTCGGCGCCTCGATTGGTGGTGTCTCAGTCGATGCACACGGATTTAGCGAAATTACCAATCCATCTGGCGAGGCAACCCTACCGCTACTCGCAAGTGGTTCCTTTGTCGAAGCAGAGGATCCAGTCAGTGGCATGGGTTCCAGCGCAACATTATCTCCCCCAGGTGGAGAACTTCAGATCGCCATTGTTCCAGGAACGGGTGATTGGACGATTCCCGCAGGAGTAGATGCCCGATTGGTCAATGGTGAGTTTGTATTGGATGGAGATTTGACCATTGAAAGCACCGCTTCACTCATGCTCATCGATGCTACGTTATCAATGCCGGAAACGGCTAATCTGACCATTGAATCCAATGGCCAACTCAAGGGTGACAATGGATTACTGCAAGGCGGGGTCGGTTCGTTGACTGCCGGTGTGCCGCTCAAAGGAGAAGGGCAGGGCTTGACAATATCATCTTCACTGACATTCACGTGTTATGACCCATGGACATGGGTTGCAACTTCACTCATAGGCCCACTACATCTGAACCATGATTGCGAACTTATTCTCGATGGAGGTCACGTATCGGGTGCACTCACCGTCGACACAGATGCTATGCTGACACAACGCAGTCATCTCAAGGTCACAGTAATCGATGCAGGGAATTCAGTCGAAGGAGCCAACGTGTCCATTGGTGGCTCTGTCCAGCAAACCGATTCTAATGGTGAAGTTGGCGCATGGTACACATGGAGAGTTGTCGATGAGAATGGAGAAACAGATTCTAGTAATTCGCAAACTATCGTCATCCAACACGCCAACGTCAATCGTTATCAATCCTGGAATCCAACGAGCAGCGCTGAGATGGAAGTGATGATTTCTACCGTGCCAACTGGTGCCACATCTGGATTGGTTAAACTAGAGACAATCTTCTCACCGTGGCATCTCGGAAGCGATCTGCTCGTCTCATCCGGATCGACTTTGGAGATTCTACCCAGTGTGGAACTTTCACTGGCCCCAGGTGCGGGAATCACCATTGAAGGTATCTTGCGCTCAGATGATGCTTGGATTGGAGGGACCGCTTCCGGAGGCCTCTTCGTCGGCGCAAATGGAAATTTACAAATGTCCTCAACACTCTATTCGGGCGGTCCGATTTCAGTAGGAGATCAAGGCACTGCATCCCTGTCCTCAGTAACCATTTCGGATGCCCCGGTTGACGTGAGTGGTTCAGGGACCCTCGCAATCATCGGTGGTTCAATTTCTCAAACTGACATCTGTATTCGGGCGACAGGGACACTCAATATTGCTGGAACTTTGATTGAAAATTGTGGAATGTACGCGCTTTGGTCCACAGATGCATCTCTCTGGATTGTTGATGCAATCATCGGCCCTGGTAGTTCAAACGGAGCTTGGATTCAGCAGAGTTCAGGCCATCTCTCGGGTTGGAACAGTACAACCTACAATGGCGATGGTCCGGCTCTCTACTTGCAGATGGTCGATGAATCCCTCACAGTTACCGACATGACCCTGTCTCCAGGAAGTGGTGAATACGCTGTCCACATCGAACAAGCAGATGATTTCTTGTTCAGTGATTCGAGTATCACCGGTTCTCCAGGACTGTTGATTGAAAAGAGCGACATGCGTCTCCTGCGAGTCGATTTGTTCGGTCAAGGATCGGGCACTGGAATCACGGTTCATGGGGCACCCTCAGCAGGCACAATCATCGAAGATTGCGACATCGATGGATACGCAATTGCGCTGCATTTAGAAGGCGGCTTAGAAGACGCCGAAGGGGTTGGTGTCAGCATTGTTAATTCACATCTTCATGCCACGACTTCCATAGAATCCAACACTCTTCCATTCACCTTACAAGGTGGAGAATTAGATGGCATAATTCGTATGATTGGTATGGAAAAACAATGGGTTGCAAATATTATCGATCTTGAAGAGTTTGAGGCCAACATCACGGGCGATGCTACTCTGTTTGTTGCGCACACATGGACAGTGACTGCTCCCGACAATGTATCGATTGTCATTACCGTCCCTGAATTTGATTTCACATTGGGCGAGCAACAGCTCGAATGGGACAATCCATCGCAGATTGCCATCATTCATCAGGCCTATACTGAGACGGGCATGACAGATGCATGGTATGGTCAGTGGACGGCCACCTCAGAGGGTTATCTGCCAGCCACAGGGCAGCTAGAACTCGATACTAACGAACCACGTCTTTTATTGATTGAAATGAGTCTGAACTCGGCTCCAATAGTGAGTATCAATGGGCCCGATTCTTTGGTTATCAATGCTGGACAACCGTTGAATTACAGCGCGACAGTAAATGACCCGAATGGCGACGACATCATCGAGTGGATATGGGTCCTTGAGAACGGTGATGAGACAATTATGATTGGCGACACGTCATCTGGCACATCATCTGATACCGATCAAGGAGAGTGGACCCTTCGTGCTACTGCAGTCGATGTTCACGGGGCGGAAGGTTCCGATACAATCGCAGTCACGGTGAACCCTGCCGATGCTGATTCAGATTACATCGAAAGTTGTCCGTCGACGGGTGGAAATGCTTGGTGGGATGCTGAGAACAATCGTTTTTGTGGCCCCGATGTATTTGATGTGGACGATGACAATGACGACTTCAGAGATGATGTGGATCTCTTCCCTTATGACCCCTGTGCTCATCACGATACAGACAATGATGGCTTGCCAAATTCCATACGTAGCAATTGCGAAACTGACCTCGTTGAGGATGATGACGACGATGGCGATGGTGTGGCCGATTCCGAGGACATCGACCCGCTCGACCCCGGTGTGGGACTGTACACCGAACCTGCAGGTGAAAAATCGTTGATTGTTACCCTTTGTAGCCCCGCAGTGGTCTTGACACTGGGAATCATCATCGTATTCTCTACATTCGCCTACCTTCGCTTTAATGCTGATATTCGACGTGAAGATTGAGGTGTAGATTTGCAGCCGGATCAAATCGCCATGATTGTCATCACGATGACTGCTGCAATCGTGGTCATTGATGGTTGGAAATTGTACCGCGCCCAGCAGGATATCCCCAATCTCGGTAAGTTTTCCACCGGTGGTATGGCTTGGCAGAGTGAAGCCAGTCAGGAATTGATTCGCAACATCACCATGCTCGGTGCAATCATCATCATGATTATCTCCCCTTGGTTCCTTGCCGAGAGAAGTGGAACTGCGATGCATTGGGTTCTCATGTTCGATGCATTGCTGGCCATTCATGGGTGCTGGCTAGTGTTGCCAAAACGTTACGCAATCACCAAAGATGCGCTTTGGGCCGATGGATTTTCAGTCGATTGGAACCGCCTATGGTGGTCTGGATATACGGGTGGTTCAAGCATCACTTTGCAACGAAAGGGATGGTGGAGATTGGCTCCTTTACCACTCGGTGGTTCAGAGGAAGATCTCGCAGCAGCAGCTCTGCGAATCGATGCAATCATGATTGGCGAGTGGGAAACTCTCACAGATTTACTCAGTGAAGAAGAGTAGGTCTCAAGTACTCACACGTCCCCTATGGGGACGTGGGATGGATAGAATTCGGACACGACGACATCACGTCGGCGCGAATCGCTGCACTAGCGGAGCAAATCGCTCTTCATTCACATCTCTACTACAATGAGGCTGCACCCGAAATCAGTGATACCGAATTCGATGCATTGTGGGATGAACTCAAGTCATTGGCTTCGGACCACCCCCAACTCCGCCGTGTTGGAGCACCCGTTCCACCAGGTTCTGTGAAGGTCGTACACAGATTCCCGATGCGCAGTTTGGACAAAGCAACTGGTGATGATGAGGTCGGACATTTCGTTGCTGAAACGACGGCTCACGGACGAAGGTTCGTAGCCCAGCCGAAGTTGGATGGCAGTGCTTTGAGCCTTGAATATCGACGAGGTAGATTGATCCGAGCGGCCACTCGAGGAAGCGGTGAGCGTGGCGAGGACGTCACCTCAAATGCGCTGCGAATACCAAACATCCCGGATCGTTTGTCGTGGAGGGGTGACTGTCACATTCGTGGTGAGGTGGTTATGCATCTCGATGTTTTCCGTTCTAAGTACGCAGATATCGCCCCCAACCCTCGAAATCTCGCTGCAGGCAGTTTGCGACAGAAGAATGTCGAAGCGGGCAAAGGGGATGCCTCGGATCTCACATTCTATGCCTATGACGTTCACTTTGTCCTCAATGAGGAGAAACACCCAGATAGTCCCGAAGCGCTCCAGTTTGAGAATGACAGCGAATCGATTGCTTGGCTGCGAGAGGTTGGGATTACACCAGCCGAAGAGGTAATTGTTGAAGGTGAAGATGACGAGGATACGACAGAGGCATTGTTGGCAGAAACAGAACGCTGGACACAAGCTCGAGCCACCGCATCATGGGAACTCGACGGTGTCGTATTCAAACTCGATGATCTTGCGAAACGCGAACTACTCGGCCAGACCGCACATCATCCACGATGGGCATTGGCATGGAAATTTCCACCCGAGGAAGCGATGACCGTTCTCTTAGACATCGATTGGCAGACCGGACGTACTGGTGCGGTGACCCCTGTATCACGCGTCGCTCCAGTCGTGGTGAGTGGTGTCACGGTCGAGAACACAACGCTGCACAACGTGGGTGAGGTTGAGAGATTGGGGATTTCTATCGGCGACAAGGTTCGAATCGTCCGTCGCGGTGATGTAATCCCTAAGATCATCGAATCATTGGGTACCGCTCAAGCCAGCGACCTAGAGGGGCGCTTCCACGCCAACGGTGAACCATTCACAGGTGGCTTACCAGATTCCACACCACCGCAGATTCCAACCGATTGTCCAGAGTGTAGCACCGAACTTAGATTGGATGGTGCCTTCTTGCGGTGTTCCAATCTCTCGTGCCCGGCTCGACTGACGCGCTCCATTCTGTATTGGTGTCGTGCTCTTGAGATGGATGGCATTGGTGAGAAACTCGTTGAGCAGTTGTGTGATGCCGGCCTTGTGAAGACGATTCCCGACATCTATCGGTTGACCTCTGAGGAATTACAGGGTCTAGAACGAATGGCGGAGAAATCAGCAACCAATGTCATGAATCAGTTGGATGGCACTCGGGAGCTTGCTCTGGACATATTCCTCTCCGCTCTGGGCTTACCGGGTATTGGTCCCGAACTGGCCACCGCATTCGCAGGTGAGATTTGTACGATGGCCGCCCTCCTTACGTTGTCTGAGGGTGATATCGTTCGTCTTGTTGCTATCGAAGGTGTTGGAGAGACGGTTGTCCAGTCATTGATGCATGGAATCAAGGATCGTTCACAGATGCTGGAAGATTTCAATCAGATTCTAACCATTACAGATGTGGCCAGAACTGAAGCTCCATCTGGACCACTTGTGGGTCTTTCATTCTGCATTACAGGAACACTCAGCCGTCCTCGTAAAGAAATCGCGTTGAAAATCAAGGCGGCGGGCGGCAAGGTCGTTTCCGCCGTTTCTGGAAAATTGGACTTTCTTGTCGCAGGTGAGAATGCTGGTACCAAATTAGACAAAGCCACACGATTGGGTGTGAAGGTACTCAGTGAAACTGATTGGGAAGCGATGCTTCAACCGTAGAGCATTGCATTGACACCATCGTCACCTTGTTCATCACCAGCGGTTCCGAGTTTATGTTCCATCATCGCCTTGATCTGTGTCTCGATTCGCACTGCTTCTTCCAACAGAGGTTCAATATCGAGTTCAATGGTTGGGAGTAACTTGTTCAATTTCTCAATCACACGTGCGGCTGCGCGTGCGTCTGGAATACCCCCGGTTGCTTCTGCCATGATGCACATCATGTTCAGTTTTCGACGGCGACCTTCACCTAGCAAAACTCCACTCATTCCAGAGATCATTCCTGCTTCAAGCAAAGGGATTCCTAAATCCTTGAGTTGTTCAATCGCCCAATCGGTAGCGCCGATTCCGAGTAATGTTTCATCGGTATCGTCAGAATCCATGACCTCGTGGCCACTTTCCTGCTGATGGCTAAAGGAATCGATGAGAACACCGGCTTGGAATCCTTTCTCGTGACTGTAATTGAGCAGTGCCTCAGAGAGTGGCAAACACATCTTGGCTGGAATTGGCGCTTCAGAGACGAGAACAACGACACTGTCGCATTGTTCCATATCGCAAACGGGTTTTCCAGCGTACATGCGTACGGGTGGCATGGGTTTGCCTTCGTGAATTAGTGCCACTGGAGGTAGCCGCGCATCGACAACCCCGCCGATGAATTTGAGTTCAAGTCGCTCGATTAGATAATGTGCAACGATACTGCTCACGTGACTCACGCCGGGAAAACAAGAGACGACGAGCGCTCCCTCTGCAATTGCATCATCTGATGCCTTGACCCGTGGTAACTCTCCCATGAGTCACGCTCGTCCATCGGTGGTGTTAATGCTTGGGCTGAGCAGAGCAGTTCCGCGGAGCCGTAAGGGGGTGCGAAATAATGCCGATGAAACAATGGTCATATGACAAAAGAGGGCACCAACTCTCCCCCTCTTCATGGAACAACTTTGCCTCATGTCCTCGAAAATTCTGGCTTTCAAGACAACGTTTACCTCGCAAGGCCGGTATGGCCAGCGCCATTGGTACTGCTGTACACAATAGCGTTGAAGATTTGTGCAATATCGACTTATCAGGCCGAGATGGAGATGAAACCGATTGGTTACCATCTACGGCCAATGCAATCTTAGAGAAACAATGGGAACAAGAGAAAGAGATCTTCATGAAAACCCCCCGGCATCCCCGATGGAAGCAGGAAGAATACCCTCGCGCGCGTAAGTTACTCATCGGTTCACTGAACATTCTCTTCGCCAAGGCACGTACTGGAAAAATCGCCCTCTCAGAGGTATCTATTGACACTTGGTTGAATATCCAGGAGATGATTCTCGCTGCTGAGGGAACGCTCCGCACATCATGTGGCCGACTGATGGGACGCCTCGACTTATTGGTCTCAGATTATGACGATGAGGGTAACGTAGTCGGTTGGATTGTGGCTGATTTGAAGACCGGTAAACCACCGGACGGCGAGTTGTATGATACCGTCAGCAGACAACTTCGCTTCTATCGTGACATTCTGTGTGAAAATAACCCGGATCATCCTCCTGTACGTGCTGAAGGATGGTATTCCAATGGTTCCGTTGTTTTTGAAGCGGAAGGCCCTAGTGTTCTACCTGAAGCCTTTGAGGCATGGGAAGCAAGCAAAATCACCAACACACCCATGGAAGCAAAACCGAATGATCAGGCCTGCTCATTCTGCGAATGGAAGGCTTGGTGTCCGGCATGGTTGTGGGCGCAAGCTCAGGGGGAGATGAAACCCAGTGGTATCTTCAGAGACATGGTCGCAATTCTTGAGAAAGTGCAAGTTGAAAATGGCATTTGTCTCGTTGAACGCATGGCCCCAATCAATGACGCTGGTGAACTGGCGCCTACAGGCCAACGTTTTGGGGCTGTATTCGCTGGCCAGGCTCTCGAACGATTGCAATCCTTGGTCGAAGAAGGACACACAGGACCGGTATTCCTCGGGGGTGTTCGCTTAGATGGCGAGACATGGAAACTTGGAGATTGGTGCGATGTCCTTCCTTGGTCGCCGTTGCTTGAAGGACGTAAGCGAGAATAAGAAACATCACTAAACGTGGGATTGAAGAGTCCACACCCCTCTTCGGTAGTATGGAGGGTGGCAAGTCCGGCAAGCGTCGTCGCGGCCCCCCCGAGTCTAAACGCAAGCGTTCTCCACCATCTAGTGCTCCTTCTGAAGAAGAAAGTGAAGGTGGCGAATGGTACGATGATGTTGTCGATGAATCTGAACCCAGAGGTGGTGGTTTCGGTGGATTTTCAGTCAAACGCCCACAGATGTCGAGTACAGATCAGGCCGAAGGCCAACAATTGGAACGTTACTTCGAAAAGCAGTATCACGATAAATCGGAGCAAAAGCGAGAGAGTATTGAAGATCACTGGGGGCAGACCGAATCTGATTTCAGTATTGCCACACTTCTAAATGGATACAAAACACTTCTTCTTGGACTGCAATCCTTCATGGTCGCCCTTCCAATGATTTTGGTATCCGCAGCATTAGTTTGGGCTGGACAAGGATTTCTCGATAGCATGGACGATTCAACCGGCGCACTTCTGAACATCATCATGACCTTCATTGCAATTTGTTTGACGACCATCGCTCTGATTCAGATAGTAGTATCCGCAGTCAACCAATCACTGCGAGAAAGAGAGATTGCTATCGATGGGGCTGATATTCCCCTACTTGGTTGGATGGATTCTCTTCGCTTGTCGACCCGTTTGTTCACCGAGGTTATTCTGACATTCATGTTAGTTTGGGCCATTGAGATTCTTGGCCTCTATATGCTTGCAGGAGCCATGCCGGATTTGTCCATGCCATCCATCGATCCAGACAATCTTTCTGCAGGGACTGTGTTCTACATCTTGGGCGCAGCCGGTTCCATCTTCGTCATCATTGGTATCATACCCTATTCGATTGAAGCGACTATCAAGCGCTCTTGATTCAATCGTTTCTCTCTGCTTGCAGTGCACTGACCGCTTCGGCTTCAAGTGGACCCGCTGATGAACCCAACCAATTGAGATAATTGGCATCCTTCCGCTCGATTTCCGCAATGGTTCTGCCTCGATTCCTCCCCCGTCCGATGACCATTCCTGTTTGCGTGATTTTCAACCATCCATGACTGCCAAACACCGGTTCCAAGTCTTCGATATCTGGCCCTAAACTTTCAGTGGTTTTGTCCCTCCGATTTGAGCCACTGGACCATTCGGGGATGTCTTCGACCGCACGCCGAAAATGTTGTGGATTCTCCGCCATCATCTTGTGGAGCAATAGCAGCGTAGCTGCTGCATCAGCACCGGCCGTGTGTGCCCTTTCCAGTGAGATTCCAAATCGTTCACAGAGGGCCGCCAAGTTGTGCTTAGGTGGAATTTTGAGTTTCCGCGCAATCTTGAGAGTATCTAGAATCGCTAATGGTGTGGGCATGGGTTGTCCTGCACGGAGAAACTCTGAACGGAGGAATGGCCAATCAAACCGCTCTACATTGTGTCCGACAATCACAGCGCCCTCCATAGCGGCTGAGATTTCTGTGATGTATTCACTGAATTGTGGAGCATTTTTGACATCGCTGTCATGGATTCCATGAATCTGCGTCGTCTCCATTGGGATCCTCATCTGTGGATTGACCAACCCCTCGAGATGCATGGAACTTCCATCGGCATCACATCCAATCAGAGCATATTGCACAATCCGATGTTTCTTGTTGCTGAAACCAGTAGTCTCCAGATCGAATCCGAGTACACGATACCCGGCCAGAGGATCTGCTGCCATGGAACCGAATGGAATCGCGACGTCGCTTGAACCCTCTCATTCGATAATCGCCATCGGACTTCTACGAAGCCCCGAAAATGTGCGATTTGAATAGACAATTAATCGTCACTCTTCTAAAGGAGAATGTTGGCTCGGCGAGATATGCTGAACTCAGGGGTGATTCCGTTTGCTTCTCGTCGCTCCCTGACTCTGCTCGTGATTGCGACCATGCTCTTGCCGATGCTTGCAGGTTGCACTGGTCTGGGTGGCCCCCCTGAACCCAATGCCAGAGTCGAAGCCGATCGCTCCAATATCAACGAGGGAGAATCGGTAAATTTTGATGCCCGTGCCTCCACATCCCCTGAGAGTACCATCATTACGGGATATCGTTGGGATTTTGGTGATGGCTCAAAGGCTGAGACCGTTCAGGGATACACAAGTCATACTTTCGCAGATGCTGGACTGTACGAGATTAGTGTCATAGTTGTCAACGATCTTGATGGCGACGATACGGCCACAACGTTGCTTATTGTCAATGGTTTCCCGAAAATTTCGCTCTCCATGCCTACCGCGATTCGTACCGGCGACATTGTCACACTGGATGCCTCAACCTCATCAGATCCTGAAAATGGTGAATTAACCACGGTATGGGATTTGGATTGGAACGTAGATAGTGACAATGATGGAGATGCAACCAACGATAATGATGCGATGGGCGCCGTCCATCGATTCACCCCATATGAAAGTGGAAATTACACAGGTTCGGTGACGGTTACCGATGAATCTGAAGCAAGTGCGACACGGATGTGGAATCTCACGGTTCTTCCACGAACATATCAGGTCATTTGGGAAGAGAAGACAGTCACTTACGATTGGGATGGATATCTCGAACAAGGGCACATCCACACCATCACCCACATGCCGGGTGAAGAAGGCCGTATCCTGTCGTTCAATGCGACGTTGACACTGGCCATGGACATCCTTCCAATCATGCTACCCCAGGACAATTTCTCTCTCACTGTTGATGTCCAAGATGATGGTTGGACACAAACGGTTCGAACCGAACAAGGCAATGTCACCCACAACTCTTCTGCTTCTATGGAGTATCTCAATCTCAATCCGAATTCACAGGATGCCTACAATCTCACTGCCGACTCCTTGGAAGAGTTGATTGCGCTGTTAGACTCACAATCCGGTGCTGGATTCGGTCAAGGTGACTGGTTGTGGCTTATCGAAGCTGAAGAGGCGGACCCAGACTTCCCCGTAGATGAAGTCGATCCGGATGGAGGCAATGAGTGGGAACTCGTTGTTGAATTCACATTCCTCGTCCCACGCATCAGCGAAGTGGGCGTCTAATCGAACTTCCTCGTATGGGAAGCGATTTGAACCCCTATCGTCTCGACAGGGTTGATGGTGACCTCGATTGACATCAAGAAGGTCTCGAGCAGAGGCAAGGTTGTCATCGATTTGGACGTCTGGATGAACGATCCTGACGACTATGATTTCTCACCTCGAGTTACACTTGCTGGCAATTCAATCGAATTGCGTGAACTTAGTCATGATGGCGTCCTTGCAAGCATTGAGTTAGATGATGATGCCTTGCAATTGGCTGAGAGAGACCGCGTGGTCGAAGCCCGAATCAAATTCAGTGTACATGGCATGCATGGAACATTGACTCACAAGACCCAAAACCCTCGTACTGGCCCTAAATCGAAGAAACTCGCGGCACCACGATGGAAGGTTATGCTACCATTGCAGTAAGCGGCTCTTGGAATGGGACCCCCGGGGGGGCCCATATATTTCCTCATATACCTCCGAGGAGACATAGATAGTATGGCCAAAGGATCACAGAAGGAAGCAAGGCTCCGTCGTCTGCGAGAAGAGATTCTCAATTTCGTCAGTATTAACCCCGGGTGTACAGCATCGCAGATCGTTGCATGGCTGTCCATTGATTTACGAATGAAGAATCATGGTCTCACACCACGCAAGATTGGATTTTTCATCCCACGTTACTGTAAAGAGTTGATTTGGAAGCAGGATTCTATGACTGGCAAGCGGATTTACACCAATAAAGTGTGAACCGTTCTGGTTAAGTCAAGGTGCCCGGTGGGCCGCTCGCTGGACCCATAGTGTAGCCTGGATATCACTGGGGCTTGCGGAGCCTCAAACCCGTGTTCGAATCGCGGTGGGTCCGCCATCTTCTTCTTAGAGATGCGTTAGCCAGTGCTATGGCCGTGATTCTTAGGCGCCGGGTTGACTTCCCGATGATTGATCTTGCACAGGTCGTTTTTTATCCAGAATACTTTGATCTCGCCCATCGTTTCTTTGAGGAATCTTGGGAGAAGATATGTGGGATATCATATCCAATCATAACCCAGGAAATGCATCTCGGATTCCCCGCAGTCCACACTTCAGCCGATCATTTAGCTCCACTTCGATATGGTGATGAAGTTGTTTGCAAACTGTGGGTTGAATCGGTCGGGAATTCCTCGATCGTGTGGCGTTATCTGTTCTACAATCAGGATGAGGCTCTCTGTTGGGATGCACGCGTGGTCACAGTTTGCGTCGACATGCAGACATTCGATAAAATCGGAGTCCCCGATGAGCTTGCGGATGCATTGAGAAAATGTACCGAGGATTAAGGAGTGTCGAAGCCGAGGTGGACACATGTCAGACGAGATTGGTTCTGTCATGATGGATGGCGAGGAAGAACTCGTCATGCCGA
>JAPKFG010000043.1 GCA_028821675.1 Candidatus Poseidoniales archaeon | reverse complement strand
CATCGGACTCGGTTAATCCTTTGTTTCCCGACCCTAGGGTCGGGCTCGGAGTGTTGAAGGCTGAGAAGCCAGTCCAAGTGATATGGACGGGGTATTGGAGGACCGAGTTGCATTGGTGACTGGTGGTGCGGCTCGCCTTGGGGCGGAAATATGTCGAACACTGGCCAGTGCCGGCGCCATCGTTGCCGTACATTGCCATCGTAGCCTAGCAGCTGCTGAGGATTTGGTTGAGGAAATTGAGGCAGATGGAGGTGAAGCATTCGTCGTTCGTGGAGATCTAGCGCAAGACGAGGATAGAAGCGCGTTGGTTGATGCAGTTATCGATAGCGCCGGCCGTCTTGACATCTTAGTGAACAACGCCTCTATATTCGAACGTATCAAACTAGAAGAGATGACTTCAGATGCTGCGAATATGATGTGGAAGGTCAATGCTGAAGCACCTCTGATGCTGATTAAACATGCTACTCCTCACCTTCGATTCGAAGGTGTCGATAAACCCGGCTCTGTTATCAATATCATCGACAATGCCAGTGGTCGAAACGATTGGCCCAATCACAGTCATTATTGTGCTTCAAAGGCGGCTCTACTTTCCATAACACGTAGTCTTGCGCAAGAACTTGCACCCTCGATCAGAATCAATGCAGTCGGTCCTGGAGCCATTCTATTCCAAGATTGGGAATCTGACGAGAGGAAGTCCGCAGTCATCTCTTCTATACCGATGAAAAGGTTGGGGGGCATCGACGAAATTGCACAGACTGTGTTGTTCTTAGTAGCCGGCCCCACATACATCACTGGCCAGATCATCGATGTCGATGGTGGCTGGTCTTTGTCGTAGTGTTCAAAGCCCTAGACCGACTCAACCAGCCTGCAGGGGTAGCCAAGCTCGGCCAACGGCACCGGACTTAAGCTCCGGGGGCAATGCCTTCGTGGGTTCGAATCCCATCCCCTGCATTATTTCACAACTTCTTGCATCTACGATGCAGCATTCAGGAGTGATGTGTGAATCAAGCGAATCTTCCAATGGTTTAATGGCTTCAAGGTCGCGGGTCACCATAGGTGAGTGAATGCTAGGTGTGTCTCGAGGCAAGACTGCTGTGGCCATTATCTTGGTCGCAATCATGTTGACCTCACTTTCTGCAACCATGGTCCCAGTCCCTCAATCTCTGGATATCGAACCCATCCGAAATGATTCCAATACAGTAAGTTATGATCTCTACTTCGCATCTGCACCGGGCGGCCATCCTACAGATGGAAGAATCACAACCGAGCGACCGGACAGCGGTGGTCAGGAGGAAGAATCTGCATCGGGGACCAACGTCGAATTCTCGACTGATCAGTTGCTCTCTGATTTGATTATAGCCGGTACACCAAATGGAAATCAGTACGAATTGGAGATTGTCCTCTTCCTCAAAGCGACCGGTCAAGAGGGTTCTACAGTCGATTGGACTGTATCGGTCATCGCTGGCACCTCCATCATCGGCACTGAAGATTGGAGTACAGACGTCTGTACTCCTTCGGCATTCGGTGGCAACACCTGTGGATTCGATGAGCGATATTTCCATCCGAGTTGGGGTGGCAACCCTGACTTTGATGTCGATGCTGGTGAACGCCTCAAGGTCGTTGTCTCAGCAGACATGAATTGTGATTCGGGCAGCGGGGGGACAGATCCACCCAACGGCTCAGACTCCAGCGCCCGGTCTTTCCATGGCTCTAGTGAATGCGATGCTTGGGTCGCATGGAATGAGATTGACACCGCATCGGGCCGATTCTCAAAGCTTGAAGTCGAGACTCAACCCCTGACCGGTTCACAGGTCAAGGTACAGCGCCCCGGAAGCGTTTGGACCGATGATGAAGTCGATACTTGGTTCCCCAATGACTCACCTGACATGCGTATCATGCAATTCAATCTAGAGTTGCGTAACGCCTTCGGCGAAGAGGATATTGAACAAGTGACTCTGGTGATGATCAAACCAGATACGACGATTGCATTCACACACACATTCGATGATGAAGAATTGGGTGAATGGCAAAACGCCCTTCGCGCTCAGTACAACTGGACTTATCCAGGTGGCCTTGAATCAGGCGATTACGAACTCGACTTGGAGGTTGAGAATATCCAAGGGAAATCCTTCACCATCGATCATCCGACGGTTCGAATGAGCGACTATGGTGTTGCCCTCACGCATGGAAGCGGACGTGTCGTCGAATATATCGCACCCAGTTCTACCACCCCAGTCAATCTTGACCTGCGACACGTCGGTGCCAGCGGGAACGCCTACAATCTCACTGTAGAGTTGGCAGTATTGACAAACTTGGGTTCAAATTGGATTGTCGAGTTTGATCGTGCAGACCGAATCTACAGTCTCTCCGGGGGAGGTCAAGTTGCCCACCCAACTCTCCTGCTGACCGCACCTGATGATTTGTCGGGCTCACCCAATACTCTGGATATTCGCGCCGTTGCATATGACTCGGAGTCTGTGTTGGTTCACCAGACAACATTGCAGTTGGATTTGGAGAAACTGGACACTTACGCTCCACCCATGGTCAGCCTGTGGCCTGAGGCCCATGACAACCAGTATGCGAACAGTACAGGCGCGCTTAACATCGACGAAAACATCCATCGTTACGTCGAGGACGGTGTCTTCACCACGTTTTACCTTGAGATTTTCAATACCGGCTTCGACACAGATCAGTTCAGAATCGATGTCAAGCAGGATTCCAATGCCAATATGCGATTTTGGGACAACGATACCGGCCAGCGTATCGACGAGGATGAAGGCGATGGTACATTCCACACCAGCAGTCTAGACCGTCACACAACGCAGACCATCCGTTTGCAGGTCAAACCCTCTACATCCCGCGATGACCCCGACAGTGGACTCATCGAATTAGAGATTATCAGCATGGGTAATTCTACCCAGCAGGCACGTATTGCATTCACCATTCAGCGCACCTACGGAATTCAAGCTCAGGTTGTCTACGATTGCGATGCGACACCGTTCGGTCACGTCGATGCAGACATCTGTCTCAACAGTGCGACGAAGATTTCATTCGACATCGAAGTGACAAATACGATGACTGAGGGCGACATCGTCACCGATTGGCTCATTGTCAACCCCAAGGACCTCGATCGCAATACTGACGATGATTTGTATCCGGAAGCCAACCCCAAGTATGGACTGTGGCAATATGATGTCACCGACAACAATGGTGACCCCTCTCCTCGGGTTCAATTGGCCCCTGGTGATACCGAAATGGTGAATCTCGATATCACACTCACAAGTCAGGTTTCCGAAGGCAATCATACAATTTATCTCCGCGTGCGTGAGGACATTTCCGACATCTCGATTGCCCGATATTTCGATCTGCCCCTGACGATTCTAATCGGTAAGGACGACCCTCAACTTTCGATTCATCAAATTACACCAGTTCATGCTGTTAAACCAGGGGATATACTTGAAATCAGAATGAAGGTCAAGAACGATGGCAATAGCGATACAACGGTCCTCTTGGGAGTGTCTGGAATATCACAATGCGGCGATGACCCAATAACAACGGATTGGTGCGCATCTGCAGCGAATTATACATCGGGCGCTCAACTTGTCTCAGTGCCCGCTTTCAGTGAAGTTGAATTTGAGGTTAGAATAATGGTTGGTGAAGACTCGATGAATGGCGATGATGTCCCCATTGTCGTGACCGCGCAACCACTCGCGGAGGACGATTCATGGCCGTCTTCATATACTGCGAAAAAGACCCTCATCGTTCAGGTTGCAATAACTGATCCCATCGGCATCATTCTTAATGAATTGCAGAACCCTCGTCCCGCCACAATTGCCATTGCATTGGGTGTGATTATACTGCTCGTTGCGGCAGTTACCGGACGTAAAAATCGCATTGAGTACATCGATGTCTGGGTTGACGATGATGAAATTGATGGTGAAGAAGAAATGGAATTACCAGACTTGGTCAGTGGCGAAGACGACGCCTCATATGATGACGATGATATCGAACTCGTAGATCTCGATTGAACTGTTTTGGTGCAAGACCCTCCTTAGGAGGGTCGTTCTCTGTCCGAACGTCGCTCCATTTGCCTTAATACCCTGATGGGCACCGAGAAGACTGGGTTCAGTCATGTCTACGCACGTATCTTCCATCACGGCCGCCTCCGGATTCCCTCTGCGAATGCAACGATTCCGAGCCTTGGGCTTGACATTGCTAATGATTTTCTCTAGTCTGGCGGCTTTCCAATATGCAGCTTGGGAGGCTGCAGCAACCAATGACCAAGACGGTGATGGACTTACGATGGGTCTTGAGTTCCTGCTCAATACCCAGCCACAAGATTGGGACAGCGACAATGACGGTCTGCCCGACGGTTGGGAATACCAGTATGGCTTGGATCCGCTCGACGCGTCTAGTCTAGGCAATGATGGTGCCTCGGGGGACCCCGATGGTGATGGATTAACCAACTTACAGGAGTATTCCTACCTAGAACCCTCAAGTTGGGATTTGGCCAGCACGACTAGCCTTCTCGATAACGGTGTCTGGTGGAATGGAACCGTACCCGTTCGAAATTGGGATGAGGAGACTGCAATGCAGGCCATCCCTGGACAAGGTTCCGATGGTACTGATGAAGATCCGATGGGTGACATGTGCAACGATAACATCGACAATGACTACGATGGGCTTGTTGATTCGGCAGACCCAGATAATGATGGCGATACAAACTGTGGGAGTGACGACGATGATGGCGACGGCGATATCGATGAGGATCCCGATGGCTGGGATACCGATAACGATGGTATGTCGGATGGTTGGGAAGTGGCCAACAATCTGAATGCGACCAGTCCATACAACGACGATGGTATGTTTGGAGACCCCGACGGCGATGGTCTTGTCAACATTTACGAATACATGAATCCATCTTGGGACACCAGTTCGAACGGTGTTGATTATTTCCAACCAGGTCCAGCAGGAAGTGGCCGAACGGAGACCATCTCCCCCTGTAACCCCGTCCTTGCGATTGGACCCGGTGGCTGTCTCACATTGACGGCAGAGGTTGATGGCGTCTTGTCCACAAACCCCATGCAAGCTGATACCGATGGTGACGGCCTCAACGATTCATACGAAGCCTTGGTCCTACTCACCGATCCGACTGATATTGACACCGATAGTGATGGAATTAACGACGGTGTTGAGGTTGGAGGTATGTATGGGAATCCACCTCAGGCCAGTGATCCTCGAGACAATAATACCGATGACGATTTGCTAGACGATGGAGATGAGGACAAGAATGGCAACGGTCAGGTCGATGCCAATGAAACAGACCCGACCCGCCGTGAAGATGCTGGTGATTTCGACAATGATGGTATTGAGAATTGGGAAGAGAATCTAACCTGTACCAACTGGAACGTGTACGACACTGATTTCGGTGGCATCGGCGATGGTGATGAGCGCAATTGGTCACACGGCACAGATCCATGTGATTCCATGATTGACTACTCTACACTAATCGTCGCTTACAGCAGTTCATTGCAGCGTCTCACAGTTTCCAATGCTTCGGGTTTTAATCCGAACGGTGGAACTGGATATTACAACGATTCAAGTGGTCAGCATACTTCATTCGCATTCGCTTCTTCTCAGTCGAATATTCTCTTCGGTGTAGCTTTACAGCCGCCTTCCGGGACAACCGATGTTGTCAGTCGAAATGGGTCTTGGTGCCACTACGATGCCATCAATACCGGCACAATCGGGACCACTCAGCGTCATTGTGATGATGATTATGAGGATACGGATGGCGATGGTCTTGCGGACTGGCAAGAATTGCTAGGCACCTTCGGCTTCACATCTCTACCCACTCAAGTGGATTCCGATGGTGATGGTGTCAATGATTACGACGAAGTCATGGGTGGTACTGACCCTATGGAGCCCTGTGATAACAATCTGGACACGGATGGCGACTTGTTGAATGATTATTTTGAAAACAATACAGGTTGTCCTTTGGATTTCATCCCTGGAATCATTGGTAATGGCAGTGCCGATGCTTATGTCACAAATTATCTCAATCCTGATACGGATGCTGGTGGTGTCTGGGACGGTCAAGAATATCTCGATGGAACCAATCCAGAGAATAACCCAAGCGATGATCAGAACCCTATCGATACCGATGGCGATGGCATCCCGGACAGTGTTGAGAACATCACAGGTACGGACTGGAGAGACCCCGATACTGATGGTGGCGGAATGATTGATGGCGAGGAATGCCCCCCCCCGATGTGGATTTTCAACTGCATTGGTGGAAATTTCAATCCGTGGGACCCCACCGATGATGTCATTCAGAACGAGATTGTCTTTTATGCCAACAATACAACCATGGGGACCGTCGACAACACACTCGATCGCTACTGGCGTGTGCATACCTATGACGCCTACACTGGGGCTGCCTATGGAAAGAATGCATCCACTCAAATCTGGACGCCTATGTCTCAAGGTTTCATCGATGACCAGTGGATTGCGAACAACAGTTTCCACAATTCAACTGAGTTTTGGGACATCATATTCATGAATCCTGTCACCCGTGTTAACCTTGCGCACCCCTATGCGACCACTGGCGTCATGAGTTGGGCCGACCCGTTAGCCAATCTGAGCCACGGCAATATCACACACGACATCAAGGTTGAAGATGCGAGTGTAATCGGTTTCTTTGCCCAGGCCCCTGAGATATGGTATGAAATTGCTGAGTTGGCGAACTCCATTCCCTACGCGGGCGCGGGCATGTATGCGCTTGACGTTCCAGCTGAATTCACCGATTTGACTCACCCCTACTCAGAGGTACTTAACATCACATTGGACGTCCTCAGTCAGGCGGCATGTGCTCCGACGTGCAGTGCATATGACAAGGCGATTGCCTTGCAAGATTTCCTTGTCAATGGCAACGCCACCATTGAATATCTACGCAATCACGATGGCAGTTCACTGCCCATGGAAGAGGATTTGACGAATCATTTGATTGTTGCCAGAAAGGAAGGTAGTTGCACTGAATTCTCGACTGCATTCACCACCATGCTCCGTCTGGCCGGGTTGCCGGCTCGCAAAGTATCCGGATATCACGGTGGATATTGGAATGGAGAGGGCTACACCGTCGTCGGTGCACACTCTTCCTCATGGTCTGAAGTGCACCTACAAACCAACCCTGCTGGGAATTCCTTGGATATGGGGTGGATTCCTCTGGATCCCTGCCCAGCCGCTGCACCCACTCAGATAGTCAATGAGACATGGGGGCCATTCACTGCTCATCGTGATCACTCGACGGGAAACATCTGGCTCAACGGAACATTGGAGTTCACCGATAACAACACAGCCATCGAAAATCACACAGTTCGGCTCTATCTTTTGCCTCCGGCAATAGCTACTACGAATCCAAGCCTTGGTGCCTCTGGTGTCCGTCAACTGGGCAGTGATTTGACCGGGTCACTCGGCAACTTTTCTCTCCGCGGAATCCCTGCTGAGATTGTTGAACCCGGCTACGGCTCTTTGGTCGTTGAAGTTCAACAGGGTGGTTATGTCGTACATTCGTACAAGACATTCGCTTGGACCATCAATATCACGGACTCCCTCAACATCACTCAAGATTCACCTTCTATACCGGGTGAGCCCATTGTTGGCGCAGGTACCACGACATTGATTTCGGGCCATGTTCGCTGGGAGAATATTCCATTCTCGGATCCAAGTGATGCAGGTTCTCTCGTCTTGTTCATGAATTACACGAGTTCTGTCGATGGGGCTGTTTCACTCCAGACTCTTGTTGGAGAAGATGGCTACTACGAATTCAACGTCACTCTACATGAGAATGAAGCCATCGGTCTTTTGCCAGCGACCATTGAATTCCCTGGTTGGCATGTTGACAGCCTTCACTTGATTACACCGCCGACTTACCACGTTTTGCCCGGTGCTTACAATCTAAATTTCAACATCAGCGCAGCTCCGAATCTCACAGCGACATTAGAAGGTCCGAATACCAACACCTCCTTGTTGACAATCGATGACGGTGTCTGGATTAACGGCTCCATTCTGAGCCGAGGCCAAAACATTCTGCCAATGGAAGGTAAACTGTGGTTACAGATGCGAATGAATGGTTCCACTGGCCCCATGGAGAACATCACTTCTTGGGCACTCAATGCATCCACATGGTCTTCAAGCCCGGGCAATTTCAGTATCTTCTGGACCTTCTTCGCTACCTATGCACAGGGTCTTGACCCTGGATACATCGACGTTGAACTACTCTTTGTTCCCGACACACTTGGGGCCACTGACATAGCCAACCTCTCAGCGGGTTATGGATTACAGTCCATTCTGAATATCGAATACAACATCGGACCTCTACAACGTGGCCAAGATGCCACATCGAACATTGGTTTGACCGATCATCGAGGAAACTATGTATTGCCAGCCAACGGGACTTACGAATCCACATTCAATGGCCTTCTCATCGCCACAAACAATTCTGCTGATGCAGAATTTGGTGGCCTCAGCATCGATTGGATTCCCGATGCCAATACGCCGGTAGGAGATTATGTGTGGTACACCAACTACACATCAACTACACAGTGGTACAAATCCAACAACAGCCAAGGCAGTGTTCGCATAATGGGCTTCATCATTATCAGTGCAACCCTATCAGATGATTGGGTGCATATTGGTAATTCAAGTTACATTACTGGAGACATCCGCGATGATCTGACCAATTCTCTAATTTCAGGGAATCAAACCTCGCTCATCTTTGAGTTTGAATTCCCTGGTGTTGGCCCCAATGATCCGATGGGCAACCCGCCACCTCCAATTTTCATCCCAATTGGCACAACTGCTGTCAATGCGACTACCGGTTTGTACAACATCTCGTTCACAATGCCTACCAATTTCCCGGGTGGAATCTGGGGCATTAGCGTCTCCGCTGACTTCGCAGCCGGCGCACCCGTGGGTGGGGCGTACTATGCGCTAGACCTCCCTCATCAGTTCGATATCGGCACTGAATCTGAATCTGCACTGTTCCTGAATGCCTCAGACGTGCTGGTCGAGGTGAATAACCAACTGATTCTTGAAGTGGATGTCCACGACGTCGCAGCATACTTCTCACAGGCCCCTCCTGGTCAGGAGGGCTTGGCCAATATCTCGAATGCTGCTGTGGAATTCTTCTGGGATGCCAATGGCGCCAATACGTCACTGGGGGTCTTTACCACCGGCTCTGATGGCCGTGTCACACTGACGTGGACCATCCCACTCGAACAAGACCCAGGATATTACGACGTATGGGCTGTGATGTACAACGATCAATCCGATTCGTTGTCGACAAACAACGGTGCTCGATACATTGGGAATGACACGTTGGCCAATGTCACCGTTCAAGTCCAGAGTTCAGTAATCATCGATACAGCAGTGCCCAACACAGTGGTTGCTGGCACCAGTTTCCAACTCTCAGGGGTTGTGCAAGATTCTGTCAATTCCACGCGTCCATTCTCAGGTCCTGTTGATATCAATGTGTTCTGGCTTGATGATACAATGGAATTGATGGCTGCAGGTCATACTACTGCTGTCAATGGCACATTCAATCTGTCTGTGAATACCGATCCGGGCAATGACGGCATCGTCAGCGGAAACCACACATTGGTGGTCTCTGTCATTGATGGTTCAAATCCATTCTATCTGACTGCCACCGGTACGAAAGAGATTCTAATTATGGGCGTTACCGACTTTGAGAATCTCTACCCACTTTCGGGCATTGTCGTCACACGTGGTGATTCAGTCGACTTTGGCGGTAAACTGGTCGAAACGACCGACTTTAACTGCAGCACATGCAATGGTGCGCCTCGAATCATCAATTTCACATCGGTTGCAGCTCAATTCCACGATACTTGGTTGCCAGAGAATACCACCGATGTAACAGGTAGTGTTGGATTCACATACAACATTCCAACGACGCAGCCACTGGGCCCCATCGTCATCAATCTGTACTACAATGGTACGTGGCATATGCTCCCAGATGCTAGCCCAATCACCACTGTGACCGTTCGTTCGATTACCATTCTCGTGGTCGACCCCATTGTCGACAACCCGATTGCAGGCGGTGGATTCAACGTCACTGGGACCTTGGTCTCAGACAATGGTTCAGCAATCATTACGCGCGATGGTACACCGATGTTGCCAACCATGACTTTCGACATTGATGGATTTACCACGACATTCGCTGTCGCCAACGGTACAGCACAAGGCGACACAACTTGGTGGGCGTGGGTCACACTCAATGCCGACTTCGCTCGCGGAACACACACGATTACTGCAGAATACACCCCTACGGTCAATTTCTATGCGTTCAGTACAGCGAACAATACATTCGACAGCCGTGGATATTCCGTGTTAACAATCACTAATCCATTGGATCTAAATCTTGACGATCGAACGGTACGAGGTGACAATTTCACTGTGAATGTTTCACTGGTTGATAATGCAGGTGACCCTATTGTAGGTCAGACAGTTACTATTGATCCCGTGGGCATGAACATTCCCGTGTTCGTAACCACCGATGCGAATGGCCTTGGTTCAGTTGAGATTACGGTTCTCAACACGACCCTACAGGGCCCTCATTGGATTAATGCGGATTATGGTGGCATGAATGGGACAACGGGCGTCATTGGAGATACCATGAGTACCGGCATCATCATTCTTGCACCGACCGTTCTCACTGTCGACAGTGTCGAAGGTGTCCTCATAGCCGGGCAGACACTCATCGTCAATGGCACACTTCTGGATGAATGGGGTCAACCCCTGCTAGATTCTGAAGGCAATGCATCTGGCGGCGTTATCCACCTCTTTGTGGATGGTAATGATATTGGAGGCACATGGGCAACCCTCTCCAACGGCTCCACTGGCGCATATTCACTTACCTACACGTTGCCTCAGAACACACTTGCGGGTGCGCACAGCCTAGAGGTTCGCTTCCTTGGCGGCTATCTATGGGTAGACCCCGTGGGTGCTGGTGATTCAGTCAATCCTGAATACTACTTACCTTCGAATGCATCTGCTGCCTTCAACGCAACCCAGCCCACCCATATCACCATCATGGCTGGTGGTGGCCCAATAGACCGTGAGCAACTCATTTCCATATCTGGAGTCCTCTTGGATTCCGTTGATCGCCCAGTTGTCAATATGACCATCAGCATCTACCTTGATGGAGTGTTCCTCACCAATGTTACAACCACTGAAAATGGTACCTTCGACGTATTCTACCCGGTGCCCTCCGACATGACTCTCGGCCCGGTGACCATGGACGTAGAATATGCTGGCGCTGCCTTCTATCTATCTTCGAGTGCCAACGTTGACTGGCAGGTTTACAGTTCGGTCAATGTAGAAATCACTCCACTAGATGCTGTGGCCATCGGTGACACAGTGACAATTACTGGAACCGTACGCGACAATCTTCCAGCGGGTTGGATTCCTGGTCACAATGTCGACATCAGAATCGATGGAATGCTCATCGGAAACGCATCAACCGATGACAATGGAATATGGTCATTGAATTGGACTATTCCATCTTCGATGACATTGGGCAGTCACCCCATTGACGTATACGCACCCGAGCAAGGATGGTATCGTAGTGGTGATGCCAATGAAACACTCTGGGTGGCTCACCACTCATCCATTACACTCAGTGCTGCAAACGGAGGAGATGCAACCCGCCAATTCGATTGGGAGATTACGGGCCGATTGTATGACAGCGATGTCGTCGGTTTACCTGGTATTGAGGGTGCCACGGTGCAAGTTGCCCTAGATGGTGCATCGATTGCAACTCTGACCACGGATGAAAATGGAAACTTCAGCCTCTCCATATCCATCGATCTATCGAGTACCCGAGGTGACCACATCGTCACTGTTCTTTACACAGGTGATTCCTCATGGTTAGGTAGCGATCGCAATATCACCGTGACCACTTGGGCCGATGTCAATATCCAGATTACCTTTGTCTCAGACAACGCAATCCGCAGTGATTCAACACATCCTGTCAGAATTGAAGGACGTATTGACGAAGTCGGTGGAAGTGGGAATTCACTCACCGACTTGACCCTAATCCTGATGAGTGGAAATACAACCTTGCCCACATCCAACTTGGTCTGGGACAACCAGACTGGTGGCTTTGTCATCGAATTCACCGCAGATCGATACATCAGCCCTGGATATCTAACACTTGAACTCAGTAGCGAGCAAGATAATGTTCGACACCTCAATTCGGGCAATTCCAGTGCGGAGTTGTTCCTACGTGTCCGTGCGATTTTCGATGTCGAGTACGATACCGTTGCTTGGGGTGGACACTCCATCAATGGTAGTGTCACGGTGAGAGATTATTACACCAGTCAAATCATTCCAGATATTGCTATTGAGGCTCATCTACGCAATGAATCACAAATCGATCCATTCGAAATGTATCTCTCTGGATTCACTAATGCCGGTGGAATTTGGGAGTTTGAGTTCTATATTCCTGAAATTCTACCACCACTCTCGGATCAAGACCACTGGGGTACATTGCACCTGCAATTCAACAGCTCATCGGCTGAACTTTCAGAAGATAGTCGCCAAAACCTTGCACGCGACCTGTATGCGTTGGATTACGAGTCACAAAGCCAAATCGATGACAGTGTCTCATACTGGGTCTATGCTGGTGTCGCTGCAATCATCGCAGCAGCAACCGCTGGTGCTTGGATTCTCTATGTGCGTCGCCGTGAGACGATTGATGAATTGGCTGAGATTTTCTCATATACAGCAGAATTGCTGGCTGCAGGTGACTCAATTCGAGAGGCCATTTTCCATTGCTACGAGGATCTCTGTGCAACCCTGATGTCGCATGGCCATTTGCGCCGTGACTTTGAGACCGTCCGTGAATTCGAGATGGCGATTAGAAAGGCGATGCCAACCATCAGTGATGAGGCGTTGACCGCACTAGACAACATGTTTGAGATTGCGCGTTACAGTCGCCACGAACTCGGAGATACACACCGAAATCAAGCGGTCGCTGCACTACAGCGAGCCATTGCTGAGATTCAGAATGCATCACAGATGCCAGCAGCTGCGGCACCACCGCCAGTCTGATTTCAATTGCGAATTAGATCGATAATAAACTCGTCGCCACGCCATCCGGCGCGTGCGAGTTCAGTCCCAGGGGGTAGGGTGAACGTTCGGGTGAAACTCACTCCACCATTGCCCTCAGCATTGAGTCGAAGTGTCTTGCCATCCCCTTGTTTACCCATTTCAAGTTGCACCCGTTCATGGATTGCACCAGACAGTGGGAGAACCAATGCATCGCCTTCACGGAAGCCGCCGAGATTTGCGATTGCCACCTCTGCGGTTTGGATCGAGTGAATCTCAGCAAAGTGTGCCTCTACACCTCGGCCAGTGGTTTCCAGTATACTGGCATGTCCGGCTTGGGCTTCAGCGAGGTGCGGAATGTCGGATAGAAACGCATCGTGTAGATCGGAAGGTGCCGCCACAAGTCCCGCGAGAATTGGCTCGGGTTTCACCTTCTGTTCATCCTCTGGGATGGAAACGAGTTTGATTTTCTCCCAATCCAATCTCTTTCCCCCTATGATTCGGGCAACACCGGGCGCCCTTGAACCCATCCATCTTCCTATTCGCCTCTAGCTGGCTCTGGATGGCGTTCAAAGAATGCTTTCGCCCTCCGGCCAGTTCTCTTTGCATCATTTGCAGTGGAAGGTATCAGTGTGGATGGTAGGCACGCTCGATATTGTCCACCAAGCAACCGATTGTCTAGGAGTAGTATAAATGCTCGATCTTCGACCTTGCGAATCGCTCTGCCCATGCCTTGTAACACACTGTTCACCGCAGGTTGAATGGCACCGTACTTCCATCCTTTCCCCCGACCATGCTTGACCTCGATGTAATCGCGGAGTGCTTTTTGAGGAACTGATTGTGGGGCGATTGGAATTCCCACGCAGATGACGGCATCGAGGATATTTCCTGCGTAGTC
>JAPKFG010000042.1 GCA_028821675.1 Candidatus Poseidoniales archaeon | reverse complement strand
TACAACCCCTCACAATGGCAAGACTCAGACGGGGATGGATTTGGAAACAACCCGATGGGGTCGAATGCGGATAAGTTCGTAGACGATCAAACCCAATGGTCAGATGTTGACGGCGATGGATACGGTGACAATCCGAATGGGAATATGCCCGATGCTTTCCCCTTAGACCCAACACAATGGCAGGATTCAGATGGTGATGGGCATGGAGACAACCCAAGTGGGAGTATGGCTGATGTATTCCCCTTCGACTCAACCCAGTGGATTGACGAAGACAACGATGGACTGGGGGACAATCCAGATGGGAACAATTCGGACCCCTATCTGTTCGATAGTGACAATGATGGTTACAACAACAGCATCGACCCGTTGCCATTGTACCCTACACCGGGTGACAAAGACAACGATGGAGTGCCTGATGAAAATGATTGGGACCCGGACGACATTACAGAATGGGCTGATTGGGACGGCGATGGAATTGGAGATAATGAGGACATCGATGACGATAATGACAACTGGGATGATTGGACCGAAATGCGTGAAGGGACAGACTCACACGACGCTAATTCACATCCTGAAGATGATTTTGACGTGCTCATTCCTGGGACCAATATCGCATTGAGTGCTTGGGACTTGATGGGTGTTTTCACTGGTGTGCCATTGGCATCTTGGTTAATCTTCGGATTTGTGACACGAAATGGTCGAACTGAGATATTCGAAGAGCGAATGAGAACGGCGAAGACACGAGAAGAACTGGAAGTGGTTGCCACTGAATATGAACGGGCCTTGATGATACGATTGATTGGCCCGCATCAAGGAATTCGTCTCGAACGTGTGCGAGCTGAACTAGACGATGAGATCGAAATGAGTGAGGCAGAATTGACGGGCGAGGATGATGACCTAGGGCCTGTGGTCACAACACCTGATCAAACCGATTACACAGAAGAAGAGTTGGGCATGGAGCCACCTGAGGACGCCGAGGGTGTCATCGATGACAAGGGCTACGAATGGGTGGATCACGATGAAGAGAAGTGGTATCGCCACGGAGATTCGCCATGGATTAAGTGGGAAACCTGATTCAAGGGTACCCATTCAACCGAAGGCAACGTCGAGAACCATCATCACAGAGAATCCAATCATCACACCCATGGTTGCAATGTCACCATTGCCACCACGGTGAGCCTCTGGAATCAATTCCTCTGCTACGACGAAGATCATCGCTCCAGCGGCGAACGCCAGAGCATAAGGGAGGATGGGTGCGGCTGCAATCACCAGTGCAGCGCCCAGCACGGCGGCGATTGGCTCGACAGTGGCGGACAATTGACCCCAGGCGAAACTCTGTTTTCGTGACAGACCCTCGCGCCTGAGTGGTAAAGAGACTGCAGCACCTTCAGGGAAGTTCTGGATGCCAATTCCAATCGCCAAGGCAATGGCCGTACCCACCGTTGCTCCGGGCAATCCGGAGGCAGCTGCACCAAAGGCAACGCCTACTGCAAGACCTTCGGGGATATTGTGGAGAGTGATTGCTGAGACTAGCAGCATGCTTCGATGCCAAGATGTCTTGACCCCCTCAGTTTCTTCGGGTGGTGCGCCCGGATGTAGATGGGGGAGAAACATGTCGATGATTCTCATACTCACACCACCTAACATGAAGCCGGCCAATGCCGGGAACCAAACGGGTAGGTCCTTGCCTTCAGACAATTCAATGGCTGGAGCGAGGAGAGACCAGAAACTCGCAGCAATCATCACACCGGCTGCGAAGCCGAGCATGGCATCGAGAACCTTGCGATCAATCTCTTTGAAGAAAATGACTATACCCGCGCCAGCGGCCGTCATGAACCAAGTGAATAAACCCGCAATCAAGGCTTGCTCAATCGGGCTGAAACCCTCCATGAAAGTCACAAGTCCCATGTCAATCGAGGTAATCGACATGACATTGGTTGAAGAACATTCTCAAGAGGCGAGGCCTTCTCCCGGATTCGATGACTCATCGAGTTCTTGAGTGGACCACAGCGAGATTGCGTGAAGGTGAACCCGTTGCCTTGGCCAGTGTCATCACAGCTCAGGGAAGCGTACCCGGTAAGCCTGGAGCCCACATGGCGGTCACTGAATCTGAAGTCTACGGAACCGTTGGTGGTGCGGGATTGGAACTCAAAGTGATGAATCACCTTCGAGAAATTCTAGAGACAAACGAGGGACGAATAGAGACCTATCAGTTGCAGAAAGAGGCCAGTGGTGGTGCGGGAACACCCTTGAACAGTCTCTGTGGTGGAATCCTCACCGTTTCGATGGAGGTGATTCAACCGATGCCGCATATCTTACTCGCGGGCGGGGGACATTGTGCACAAGCGATTGCCGATGCGAGCGCACCGCTCGGTTGGTCTGTATCTGTTCTCGATGCTCGACCCGAGTACGCATCCGAAGAACTCTGGCCCGATGCCGAGGAATGTATCGCTTCGCAACCAGGGGACTTCCTCGCGCGCGAAACAACCGAATCCCTAGCACGTTTCTCACACATCCTTCTGCTTGGACATGATTGGGCCATCGATGAAGCCCTACTCATCGGTCTGCTTGATCGTATCGAAGGAAGACCACGCATCGGATGTATCGGTTCACGATCCAAATGGCAGGCCTTCGAAAAGAGTGTGCTTGATTCTGGTCTTTCACAAGATCTTCTCGAAACTGTCATCTGTCCTATCGGAGTCAGCATTGGAGCAGAATCACCCCAAGAGATTGCCATTGCTGTTCTCGCACAAATAATTGCTGAAATCAAAGGGGTTGAACCCACTTCGCCGACATGGAGAGATTAATCTTCCTTGAGGAGCCTTCAATTATTCAATACATCACGCAGTAACCCATGCAAGTTGTCCACCTTCACTGGAATAGTGCTAGATTGGCTGGAACCGGCATTGACGAACTTTTGGTGCCCTGTTCGAACATGGAAGTTGTGGCGCATCTCGAAATAGCTGAGAATGGCGTTCGACAATTAATGCGATGTGATTTTCGAGATGGGTATGGACCTGAGGATTTGTCTAATTCAGAATTTCTGACCTTTGAATCCACCTTGCCCGGCGACAATGGAAAATCGCCTGTCGTCGTTTTCAATACCCACCCACTGGTTTTAGGAAGTATCGAATTCACAGATGTCGCTGTGATTCCACCATACACATTCTCTGAAAATGGGATTTCAATCTCCGTTCGCGGAATCCCAAGTGGAATCAGTCGTTTCCTCTCAATGTCTCGAGAAATTATGCCGCCAGACAGTGTCAGGGTCGTGAACGAGGAGGATGTCGAAGTCGGACCTCTAGACTTGTTGGGTGAACGTCAATTGGAAATTGTTCAGGCTGCGGTTCAATGGGGCTACTATGACGACCCGAGAGGGGTGTCATTGCGACAGATGGCGGAGCGTCTCGATATGGCACGATCCACGATTGGAGAGCATCTGCATAACGCCGAGGCGACACTCATGCGCTGGATGGTAAAACAAGAGTGAATCACTCTTCTTCGTGGTACATATCAATCTCATCTTCGTCGCGCATCAAATCGATCATAGCCATGTATGAGCAGCCGAGTAGTGAAGCGATTCCTAGTAGCCAGATTAGTAGGGTAATCTCATCGATGAACATCGCATCGCCACCATCGAAGTTTGTCCAATAACTGTACGGCTGCCTATTGGTAATCACGGCATCCTTGAAGGCCACAGACTGTTCTTCAGTCATCGATGATGTCTGAGAGATTTGGAACACAGGTTGCAGGTCATCCATCGTCGGATTAACTGCACCGATTCCGCGTGTATCGAGGTAGAAGTAGGAGGTTAAATCACCAGCGATTGCAGCATTGACATTAGGCTCCATTTCCATGACAACAGTGCCACCAAAGTAGATCGGTAGTGCACCAGGGAAAATGTCCAAGACGTTCTCTTGAGCGAGCAACTTCGCTTGGATTGGGTTCTCAAGCGGATCGACAGTGAACGTATGCGTGTGGGTTTCGATTCCGTAGACTGAACCCTTGCCGGTAATCACGCTGGTCGATACAGCATATCCTCCCAGATTGGCCGTGGCCGGCATATCTGCTGGGTAGTAACTGCCTACAGCACCTGATTGAACCACAGGGTCGAGAAGACCGTACGCGGACGTGTTGCGTGATGGGGTTCGCCATGGAAGGTGGATATCGCCATCTTCAGCGATTATCTGGCCGGGTTCATGATCTCCGACTTCTCCGGTGTAGACGGAATATATCGAAGCCGAGTCGGTCGAACAAGGGCCATCGACACCGAGATTATTGGGGTCGACACAACCGAAGTAGGTAGCGTTCTTCTCCAAGGAGGCCCAGCCGCTGAGTGGATCTTCCCATCCAAACAGCCATTGGTTCACCGATTGCGTCTTGTAGGGCACGACATCGAGGAAAGTCTCCAACAGGGGCTCAAGGAACTGATCGAACACCGTGTAACTGAACAACCAACGCAGCGCACTCGCAGAGTTGTTGTCCAAGCCGTAGATTTGAGCGACCAAAGAATCATTCCATTCGTGAACAGTACCACCAGCGGTAGGGATGAAATTTTCATCCATTGGAACCGAAAAGCCCATGATTTCGCCATAGAGGAAATCCTGTGCAAAACTATCGATGATGGAATGTGTTCCAGTGAATAGACCGGCTGTAACCTCAGGATCTAAATCAATCAACTCATTACCGTACACCGTACTCCACAACGGTCCGAGTTCTGTGCCTACATTGAGGCTCAGCGTGATGTATTCGTGATTGATTGGATCAATTGAACCAAACGCTTCCAAGAACCATTCATCGGCATTCATCTTGCCCGAATCGCCCGCTAACACCATCTCGAAGTCAGTGTCGGCTAGGAACCACGCGCCAGCCCAGTCGAGGCCGATGCCGACCAATTCGGTGTATCCAAAGCGAGATGATTCATTCATCGTGTATTCGTTAAGGGTTGCGAATGGGTCATCCTGTGCACCTTGCAAGAAATATGTGGAACCGCAGAGAATCTTCTGACTATCGCAACGTAGCAGGCCCACGAGTGTCCCATCTACTTCTCCGAACAGCAAATTCTGGAGTGTAGGTTCATCATCGACTCGTACGCCGGTCATCTCTTCCAATCGGTCATTCAAATCATCGTGACTTGCCGATTCAAGATTAGCCCCGCCACCATGTGCAGTGAATCGAGCATTGATAGCATTGTAGATCATCTCATCCAACATACCCGTCATCTCGACATCAACGCCGAATTCACCCATCGCAACATAGCCGAACAGTGTCGCCCGATTGACCGAATTTGATCCATTGTCTGGTTCTCCACCTCGAATCATCAGCATGGGGCCGATGTCACAAGTGAGAGCGATACAGACCGTGTCATCACCAGGATCCTTGGCGTCATACAGGGCATGGTGAAGTGTTTCGTTGGCGAGTTCGGAACCACCCCAGCCGATCTCAGTCATCATCGCTTCTTCTCCCGCAGCTGCGATATCGTCACTGACCCAAATCGAGGGGGCGCGCTCACTCATGTCGACATACATCATGTCACTCGCGTAAGCACCCTTGACGAATAAGGAGCCGAAATCGATTGCACTGCCTGCAGCACCAATCTTCTGCGTGTTGTACAGGATGTTGATGTTGGTCAATTCAGTATCGCCAGACAGGCCGCCAGACCACTCATAGACGTTGTATTCGCGATATGTGAGTGTGCCCGCAGACGAATCGTGATACAGAACCTCACGATTGGTGGTCAATTCGTAATTTATGGGGCCCATCTTCTCGAATTCCATCTCTGCGGAGTCATTCTCCTGCAATTCATCGACGTTGGTAAGATTCCACGCGTAGAATGAACGAGTGGAGACAGCATTGAGCCATTCTTCGTCTTCCCAAGTCTCATTGGTCATCACCGTAGCCTCAGAGAGTTTCTCATCGACCACTCCCATGACGAATGGTGAGACTACGAATAGGTTCATGCTGATGAGAAGAATTCCGACTATGCCCAGTGCGATGGCCTTGGCGTTCATGGCTGCGCACCCACGGGTCCAATGAATAAGCAATACGGATGAAGGGGCGTGAAATTTGGAGAGGGAATTTCTGTTTGGACAGGCTCAAGGTTTAACATCCAATCAACGAATCCCCGCACATGGTATTCGGCCTCCGCGACAAGGTCCTGATTGGTGTCGGTCTGACCTTCCTTCTGTTGAATCTCACCCTTCTACCAATCGTATTCACGGGAGCAGTGCCGGCGGCTGTGGATGAGAAGTTCGAAACATACCCATTGGATGCAGCCTGTGGAGAAGAGGGGGATTGTTCGACTGTCGAGGCCGATTGGGCTACCTCAACAGCCCAACGCGATTATTACGCCTGGGATGTGACCAATCTTGCTGACGTCATGGCTATTGGAGCCACACCAACCTATCAGAAAATGGGACCATTCACCTATGACATCACTTCAACTAAAACGCTCATCGAACATGATGAAGATGCAGGGGAATTGACCTACAATCTCGTCAAGTCGTTCGATTGTGCGGCGAACAGTGCGATGCCCTGTGATACCGAAATCACGCAATTGAACATCCAATTCAGACCTCAGATTATCGGGGCCACAGGCACAGCGTTCAATGGCATCATGGATCTCACCAAAATTGGCTTCGCAAGCGCGGTGATGAATCAGGACCTCAACACCACCCAAGCGGGCATCGCCACCGCACAGTACATCACCTCGGTGACGAATGTTGGCGGTGGGTACGGATATGCGAATTATGGAGCGGCCGCTTTGGGAACTGCAGAAGGGATGGGGAAGGTTTGCGTAATCATGTGCAATATCGCGGATGGGAATCCTTTGCCGGCCCCAGATTGGTCCGAAGGAATCGATGCCGCCCTGTATTCTACCACGCACCCGCTGGACTCCGAATTCAACATCTCGATGAGAGATTCCTTGGGTCCGGTCGCTTTCATGGGCATGGGGACGCCCGAATTCTTGGTCTCGGACATCCTTGCAGACCCCGCGAATTCGACCACGGTGTATCGTGCAACGGCGTACGGATACATGGCGACGATGATGATTGATACTGATGGAGATGATATTGTGGATACGGAGGTCCCGGATTATCCCCAAACCCTGATTCGTGATTGGTGTCTGTATGTCCTCACTGGTTCGGAATTCCAAGAGAATGGAGGTGGTTCAGATTTCACCGACAGCGAGGATATCGGCGAACGATTGGATCATTTGCTCGATGTGGACTTCTCGGATGTCGACAATCTGAATCTGATGTTGAACGGAGATGGCACAGACACGCCTCTCGGATTGCTGGCCGAGAATGCGGACGGTACCGGTTTCGGCCTCGCAGCGTTCCTCAACATGGACGGGGCGACTGCGATGTCAACATACGGACTGGATCAGATACAATACGATGCAATTTTCACTTGGGCCGATGGTTGGGCGACCTCGTCGACCTCGATGCAACTGGCACTAATCGGTGGAACGGGGACCGTCAACGCGGGCCAATTTGTCAACACGACATTCGGCGCTGAAGACCCCATCAACGGTGGTTATCTCGAACGAAGTCTGAATCTAGGTGGATTGTGGGAAACCATGTACGCCTTGCCTGCTGTCAATCTCACACCTGAACAATCCGCGAATGTCCTGTATGGACCTCTAGGATTGACCACACGAACTGGAGCCAATTTGTTCCTTTACGGGGAATTGGTGGGCAACACACCACCAGTGGATTTAGCCACGCTTCAACCGGCAGAATCTGTGGCTTGGAATACCAATACAATTGCCGCTTTATACGATATAGACACGAATGCTGCAAGCGCAATGCGTACATTGGTCACAGGGCCTATTTTCGAAAATTTCGTGCCGGATTATTTGATGGATAAATTCGGAACAACACCGTATCTTACGCAATCTGTCAACAACTGGCTCTACGGTTGGCACGATCCCGTCAGTGCATACTTGGAATCCGGAGATGCAGAGGATATGAGTGTGGGTTGGGCGTCATTGGAAGCAAACGCGACATACTACGGTTCGAATGGTGTCCCCAATGGAGATGGGACGAATTACACCATCTGCACAGGCGAAAATCCAACTTGCGACAAGGGCGAGATGATTGAGCAGGACGGTTCGACCCAATTGTCGTGGCGAAACGATGCGATGATGGCAGCTACACTTGGAATCATCACGCCCGAAGAGTTGAGCGGAGCTACCGGCGGTTTCATCGTCGGTGAAGGCGATAAAGTCGACGTGTCGGGATATGCAATCGCTGACCTCGACTGCTCAGGAACCAGTTCAGTCAAGAACATCCCCGTCGATGTCTGCACCGCATCGGTCGAGCCAACAAACAGATTGATTCAAGCAAAATTGTTGAAGACATTCACACTTCTGGACGCAACACCAAGCGCCCTTCCAGTATACTTGGGCAGTGACATTGAAGTCAAATCAGAACAACTCTCAGGGCTGATTATCGCCGGAGAATCAACCACCACATTCTACCTAGATACGCGGGATGGGAATGACATGGTCACACCACCCGCGATGGATGATATGGTGCCCGTCTTCCAGATTCAGTCTGCCTCAATTATCGGTGACGAGGATGCCGAGCAGATGGAGAGCGCCATCGTTCAGAATCAGAACTATTTCACGTTCTGGTCGAACTTCGATACGGGGCTGGATTTCATCCCACTTTTCTTGTGGATTTTCGGCATTAGCCTGCTCATATGTCCTGCTATTATTCGCCTCTTTGATTGAACGTCGCACTAAGGAACATTCAAAGACAAAATTCCTCACCACACGAACATGGAAGAACACATTGAGTTTAATCCAAGTTTTACGATGTTGACACTGGCCCTAGCGCCTGGTGAAAGTGTAAGGGCTGAAGCAGGGGCAATGGTTTGCCAATCAGGCGTCGAAATGACGACGGGGATGAGTGGTGGAGGCGGTTTTGGTGGCTTCCTAAAGAGTGTGGCGAAATCGATGCTGACGAGTGAGTCTTTCTTCCTCAATACCTTCACTGCAGGGGCGAATGGTGGATGGGTTAGCCTTTCACCTGGAGTGCCTGGAGACATCGCTTCGTTCGATTGCCAGCCCGGTCAGAATCTGTTCATCCAGAGCGGATCCTATATGGCTAGTACGGCAAATATCGAAACTGATACGAAATTCCAAGGAATGAAGGGATTATTCAGCGGAGAAAGTCTGTTCTTCATTCGTGCATTCACACAAGCAGGTGCGGGTCGAGTCTACTACAATTCGTATGGTGCCGTCAAGCAAATTCAATTGCAGCCCGGACAAATCGTTACTGTCGATACGGGGCACGTTGTTGCATTCACTGATGGCATCAATTACGAGGTTGGCAAGGTGGGTGGACTCAAATCACTCGCTTTCGGTGGCGAAGGATTGGTAATGCATTTCTCCGGACAAGGAAGTGTTTGGGTTCAAACTAGGAATATTGGTAGTCTTGCTGGTGTGTTGTCGCCATTCTTCCCATCGAGTCGTTGATTAGCCAGTTTTCGATAACATCGCCCTACGGGCGAATCATCAAAGGTCGTCCGTGACAGGGTCACGGCGTTCGCCATGTCCATCCATATTCGAGTCCCCATGCTGCCGGGTGCTGGGAAGGAGACTTGGCAAGCGAATGTCAACGGCGAGGCACATGAACATCTGGTCGAGAGCAACGCCATACTTCTCGATGTTTTACGTGATCAATCGGGGACTCTCGGTGTCAAACGAGGATGCGATATGGGGACCTGCGGATGCTGTGCGGTCCTGATTGATGGCGAACCAAGACTCTCCTGTCTGTGCTTAGCCAAAGAAGCGGAAGGTACCGACATTACGACCGTGGAAGGACTTGCAGATGGGCATCATCTACACCCAATCCAGAAGTGCTTTGCAGAAGCAGGAGGTAGTCAATGTGGCTTCTGTACCCCAGGTTTCCTCGTTGTCACCTCTGCATTCATTGAGGAAAATCCCAATCCGACTCGAGATGAAATCAAGTGTGCCATCGAAGGTAATCTCTGCAGATGCACTGGCTATCAACAAATTGTCGATGCGGTCGAAATGGCTGCGGCGATGAAACGGGAGGGGGTTCAGACACCGGATCCAACCGAACCAAAATCAGATCCACACCCCTTGGGTCCGGACGTGCCCTCGCTCCCACCAGGGAGTTCAAAGTGAGGAGATTCAATGGGTAAAGGATATCGGCAAGCGCCCGGAAAAGATGCGGGTAAGAAACGAACCGATGGAAAACGAGAGGCTGGACAACAGGACTTCGGCGTTCCCGGTTCAGGTGGATCAAAACCACACTCCAAACTTCAGGACCTCGACTACGTTCCAGAATCAGAAGGAGGATGGAAGAAGCAACCTCGTGGACCGCATGTCCATGACCCACATGTGACGGGCACGACGATTGGCAAATCCACACCCTTGATCGATGCCAATTGGAAGATGACCGGACAAGCGCAGTACGGAGACGACATTCGATTGCCGGGTGAACTCATCGGTAAGATTCTTCGATCTCCACACCACTATGCCAAGATTAAGTCAATCGATACGTCGGCTGCTGAAGCCATGGAAGGCGTCTTTGCTGTAGCCACAGGTCAAGATTCGGCCAACAGCTTCGGTGTACTTCCTGTCACTAAGGACGAGCATGCCATGGCCCAAGAAAAAGTGCGGCATGTTGGCGATTTGGTCGCCTGTGTCTGTGCAATCGATGAGGCCACAGCAATTGATGCGATGAATTCAATCGAGGTCGATTATGAGATCTTGCCGAGCATCCATGACATGGAAGATGGGTTACTCGATTCAGAACACCCCATTCATGACCGGGGGAAGTACCACATCGGTCAGTCAAATGTCCAAAAGCGCGTCTTCCAACAGTTCGGAGATCTCGATACGATGGAGGAAGCACCGTATCGACACGAAGCGGATTGGGAGATTGCAGGGTTGCATCACGGATTCACAGAACCACACGCGGTTGTCGCCCACTGGGACCCTGCGGGCCGATTGACCGTCTGGACTCCACAACAGGTCCCACATTATCTGCATCGAGCCTTATCGGCCGTTCTCGAGATTCCAATGCACCAAATCAATGTCTACCGAACCTTCGTGGGTGGGGGATTCGGTGGAAAATCCGACCCATTCCCGCACGAGATGTGTGCCGCAATTCTCGCTCGAAAATGCGGCCGTCCTGTTCGCATCAATTTCGATCGTGAGGAGGTTTACTGGATCAATCGTGGCAGACACCCTTCACGAATTCAAATGGGCGTCTTTGCGGACGATGAGGGGAGAATTTCTGGTATCGAGACGGATGCCCTCATTGACGGAGGTGCCTTCGCATCCTTTGGGCATGTAACCACTTACTACAACGGTGTACTGCACACCGCTCCATACGAGATTGGCGGCTTCAACTACACCGGTGCCAGAGTCTGGACCAACAAACCTGCGAGTGGGGCCATGCGTGGCCATGGTGCAGTGAACAGTCGCTGCGCGGTTGAGGTTGGAATCGATGCTGTCGCCGAACAGATGAGTGTAGACCCCATGACATTCCGTCTGGCCAATTTGCTTCCCCCACACAGTCGAACCATCACCGGTTTCCGCATCACGAGCACAGGCATGAGAGAATGTCTAGCCAAGGTGAGGGAACAATCCGGATGGGATGAGAAGTTCCGCAATTTACCACTTGGTCGGGGCATTGGAGTAGGTTGTGGATTCTTCATCTCCGGCTCAGGCCTACCCATTCATTGGGATCCCGAGAACTTCCCGCATGCAACCGTTCACCTCCAATGTGACATGGATGGAGGAGTCACCGTCCACACCGGTGCTGCAGAGATTGGCCAAGGCAGTGATACAGCGGTTGCTCAAGCGGTTTCAGAGGTTCTTGCACTGCCCTTGGACATGATTCGGATTCGCAGCAACGAGACCGATACAGCACCTGTGGATCTGGGCTCTTATTCGAGTCGTGTGACGTTCATGAACTGCAATGCCGCAATCCGTGCCGCAATCGAACTAAAAGAAAAGGTGATGAAGGCGGCCTGCGAAATCATTGGATACCATCCCGACGTGTTGGTTATCGGTGACCGACGCATCTACTACAAGCACGATCCAGCTGTCGGTGTTTCCTGGCTGGAAGCGGTTCACAAGGCACAGGCCGATGTTGGTTCACTGATTGCATCCGGGGCCTATAGAACGGCACCCATGGGAGGTGTTCACAAAGGGGCGGCGGCAGGTTTGGCTCCTGCATATTCATTCTCAGCCTATGTGGCTGAAGTCGAAGTGGATGTGGAAACCGGATTCGTCAAAGTCATCAAAGCTTGGGCCGCACATGATTGTGGAAAGGCCCTCAATCCATTGGCAGTAAAAGGACAAATCATCGGCTCATGCCACATGGGTATGGGTCAGGTACTTTCTGAAGAAATGAAGTATGGCCGCGATGGACACCTGATGAATCCTGATTTGCTCGATTACAAAATCATGAGTGTCCATGAGATGCCAGAAGTTGTTCCAATCATCGTCGAAAGCAATGACCCAGAGGGGCCGTTCGGTGCGAAGGAGGCTGGAGAAGGTCCGCTACTTCCGATTCTTCCTGCGGTTTGCAACGCTATCTACGACGCCATTGGCATCCGAATCGATGAGTTACCGGTTACTCCGGATCGGCTCCACAAGCAAATTGAGAAACGGTGTAAAGAGATGGGCGTTGAGGACCCGCTAGACCTTCCGAGCCCTAGATTTGAGGCTAGCCCATTGGAGCAACGACTGGCGGAGCGTGCAGAGGCGCATGCTGCCCGCGATCATCTAAGAGACATCCAAGAAGATCGCTCATCATACGTGAATGGCGTCCTCTTTGGTTTCGACCCCGATATCCCAATGTCTGAACAGAACGAAGGATGGAGAGAATCTGTAACTCCAACACCTGAGGATTTGACGGATTCCAACAAGCGCGCAGCAAGGGCTTGGAGCCATGTCGAGAGAAGGCACCAAGGTGATTCGCTGTGAAAGGAAACATTCGGACTCTTTTGGTTCGTGGCGCCCAAATCGTCCTCGGATTGGATGGAATCCTGCATTTAGCAGCGTTCGGATCAGCCGTCATGGAAGATGCATGGGTGACTGCGGGAATCACCGCGGTTCAATGCGTGGCATTCTTCTTTGGAATCTATTTCATCGGTCACGACCACACGCATCACCAAGAAGACGAACATCACCATGATGAGGAGGGTGATGCCTGATGCGCATGCCACCATTCACTCTGCATACACCGAACAATCTAGCCAAGGCATTGGCTATGGCTGCCGAGTTGGAGGACTTTGACTGGGTTTCAGGAGGGACTGATTTACTACCCAATTACAAATGGAAACTCAATTCAAAACCAGATGTAATTTCTCTATCAAAGGTGCAGGAATTGACTGCACTTTCAGGCACTGTAATCGGAGCAATGGTCAGAATTCATGACTTGGCGAACAGCGAAGAGGTTCATCCTCTCATTCGAGAGACCGCGGGTACTATTGCAAGCGTGATGATTCGGCGTTCTGCCACCGTGGGCGGCAACATTTGCTTAGATACCCGCTGCTATTGGTTCAATCAAAGCGAAGAGTGGCGGCGAAGCATCGATTGGTGTCACAAGTGCGACTGTGATACAGGTGCCGATTGCCGAGTGATTCCCAATCAGAACACCTTGTGTGTAGCCACTTACCAAGCGGATCTCGCTGCGGCATTCATTGCACTAGATGCAACCATACATTTGGCCAGTGCATCTGGGGCTCGTTCAATGCCATTTACAGATTTCTTTGAACTTGATGGGATGACACGAAACGTGCTCAAACCGGGGGAACTCGTGACGCATGTCACACTACCAGACGATGCCAAGAACTGGCATGGTGCCTATCAGAAACTGCGACTGAGGGAATCTTGGGATTTCCCAGAGGCGGGCGTCGCTGCAGCATGGCGACTTGAGGCAGGGAAGATTACCGGATTGCGTCTTGCCACAACAGGTTGTGAGAGTATTCCTGGTGATCACAGTGACCTTGCGAAAGATGCGCTGATCGAATGGGCCGGAAAGGAGAGCGTGCGTGCTTTGGCGGAGGATATTCGAAAAGCTGTCAAACCGGTTAGCAACACCTACTTCCCACCCTCATACAGACGCAAGATGCTGCGAGTTCTGGCCCGCAGGGCGATGGC
>JAPKFG010000041.1 GCA_028821675.1 Candidatus Poseidoniales archaeon | reverse complement strand
CAATGTTTCCAGCGGCTCCAGTAACAGCAACACGAATTGATTTTTTCATTCCATTGCCCTCACTCATGAACACTCCTCGCTGCGCAATGGGCAGAGACTCATGTCCATAGGGGTTCCCTTGCAGGGTAATCCTTGAAGAGGTGGGGGTGACACCCGATTTCGTGGAAGAACGACGCCGTGCACTCATCGCTCTTATTCTCGTCGGAGCGGCTCCAACAGTATCGACTCTACTTTCATATGGCGTTGGTGAAGGCATCACATCTCAAGCAATTTTCATGTTGACAAAATTGTGGCTACTTTGCGTTCCCATAATTTGGTTCCTCAAAGTTGATTCAGGCACACTATCGTGGTCAAAACCTGAGCAAGGCGGTTATGCGATGAGCATTGGACTGGGCATATCAATGAGCATTGTGATGCTATTGGCATGGTTATTACTTGGTGATTCGATTGATGCAAATTTGTTGAGAGACGCCCTTGAACCGGTCGGTCTATTGGATCCCAAGGTGTATCTCATCGCTACAGTTTACTGGATTTTGGTCAATTCAATTCTAGAAGAATATGTATTTCGCTGGTTCTTGGTCACCAAATCGGAGATTCTAGTTGGACCTGGAATTCCTGCCATTATCTTGTCTGCCCTGATTTTTGTTGTTCACCATACGGTTGCTTTGGCCATCTTCGGATTCCCTTGGTGGGCAAATTTGATTTCAAGTATCGCCTTATTCGTGGGTGGTGCAGTATTCTCGTGGCTCTATGTCCGCTATCGAAGTGTGTGGATTCCATACATTGCTCATGCTATCTGCGACATAGTCGTATTCGGAATCGGCGCAATCATCATTTTCTGAATCCCTGCTATCAGAGAACCTGCCATTGAGTCCGCATGGTTCAATAACTGATTCTGGGTCGATTCAATCATACAACCCCTATGGGGTTGCTGACTTGATTCAAGGTGATGCAATGAAGTTGGGTGTTCTGGTTGAGGGTGGAGATGAAACCCGAGTCGCAATCGTTCCTAATTCGATTCCGAAGTTGATAAAACAGGGGTTTGAAATTTTAGTTGAATCTGGTTTGGGGCGTTCATCTCATCATGCGGATTCCGAATATGAAGCGAAAGGTGCAACCATCACCACTCGAGAACAGGCAATGGAGTGTGATTTGCTGGTTTGCATTGGACCCCCTGACTTCTCTAGTCTATCTGAGGGTCAGATTGTCGCTTGTGTCGCTGATCCATTCCGCCATCCAGAACGTGTCCGTCAAGCGATGGACGCCAAGGTGACATTGATGAGTATGGACATGATTCCTCGCCGCCTCTCTCGCGCGCAGGCGATGGATGTCAATTCTAGTCAAGACAATCTCGCTGGTTACAAAGCCGTCCTTATGGGTGCGGCCCATGTTACAAAGGGCATTCCGATGATGACCACCTCTGCCGGCACCATCAGACCCGCGAAATTCGTCATCATGGGCAGTGGTGTTGCTGGCTTGCAAGCCATTGCAACGGCCAAACGCCTCGGAGCGATTGTCTACGCTTCTGATGTCAGAAAATCCACCGCTGAACAGATTGAGTCAGTTGGGGGCCGCTTCATCGAGGTTGAAGGCATGGATGATTTTGAGGATGAGTCGGGATATGCCAAGCCATTGACACCCGAATTCATTCAGAAGGTGAACGATACTGTTTGCGAAGTTGCCGCCGATGCCGACGTCATCGTGACAACTGCAAGGATTTTCGGTCGTCCAGCACCCATCACAGTCCCCGCATCTGCAGTATCAGAATTCAGGGCCGGTTCAGTAATTGTTGACATGAATGCCGATGTTGGTGGGAATTGCGAACTCACCTCTCCCGGTGAAGTCATCACCACTGAGAATGGAGTGACAATTGTTGGTATCACGAATCTACCAGGTCAACTTGCATCAACAGCAAGCATGCTTTACTCTAACAATCTGACCACATTTGTCAGTTCATTGGTTAAGGATGGTGAAATTGTCATCGATCCAGACGATGACATTCTCTTTGGTGCCCCTGAAGGGAGTGATTTCTACGTTGCAGGTATGGGTGGTGTTTTGGTTTGCATGAATGGAAAAATCCACGAGAAGCAAACGCGTTTGGCAGGGGTGGTTGAATGAGTTTGACTTTGACGGCCTTGGTGGCCAGCATTACCGTGTTCGTCCTCGCAATTTTCCTTGGGTTTGAATTAATCAGCAAGGTTCCACCCACACTCCACACACCGTTGATGTCTGGGGCAAATGCCATCTCTGGAATCACCATTGTCGGCGCGCTTATTCTATCCAACACCGCATTCAATGATGGCCACCCTGGTATGTCGGCGTGGCTCGCATTTGTTGCCTTGATTATGGCTACCATCAACGTGGTGGGCGGTTTCATGGTCACCAACCAAATGTTAGAGATGATCGCTGGTAAGAGAAAACCAAAGGGAGGTGACTGAAATGGTCGCATCCGTTGTATGGGATATTGGTTATCTTGTCTCTGCTGCTCTTTTCATTCTGGGGATTAAGCGCCTATCGAGCCCTAAAACAGCACCGGCTGGGAATCGCCTCGGAGCCTATGGCATGCTTCTTGCTGTTCTGGTTACGATGGCAAAGATGTACAGCGAGGAAATCGTCGGTCTCGAATTGATTGTCGGTGGCTTGGCCGTAGGCACAATCATTGGTGTATGGATGGCCGTACGTGTTGAAATGACTGGCATGCCTGAATTGGTGGCTTTGTTCAATGGATTTGGCGGTGGCGCCTCCGCTTTGGTTGGTCTTTCCGAAGTCTTGGGACGATTGCAAGCGGGGAATGTACCCAGTGCTGGAATCGAACTCTACGCCACATGGGTGGCCATTGGCATGTCTGGATTGATTGGTTGGGTCACGCTCACTGGTAGTCTGATGGCCATGGGCAAACTCAAGGGTGGCTTCTACATTCCATTGACCAAGAAGGACGACCGCGGCCGACGTAAATGGGTCAACTTCCCAACATGGGGGCCTCCTTGGCTTAATTTCGTCAAGGTAAGCCTGCTGATTGCATCCTTCGCCCTCATCTGTATGACGATTCAAGAGCCTGAAAACAAGGATTACATCTATGCTCTCGCCGGTATTTCCGGTCTTCTCGGTGTTCTATTTGTAATGCCCATTGGTGGGGCCGATATGCCCGTTGTTGTGAGTTTGTTGAATTCCATGTCCGGCATTGCAGCTGCCTTCACCGGCTTCGTTATTGGAAACAATGTTCTGATAATTGCCGGTTCAATGGTTGGTGCAGCAGGTCTTATTTTGACTTTCATCATGTGTAAGGCGATGAACAGAACACTCCCAGCGGTTCTCTTCAAGTCGTTCGGTGGTGGAGGTAGAGATACTGTATCTCGCACTAAAATTGGCAGTGATCCCGAAGAGGTTGCAATGGTTTGTGATGGAATCAGCAAGTGTGTGATTATCCCTGGATATGGTATGGCCGTCAGTCAGGCACAACACGCAGTCAAGGAATTCGCCGATTTGCTTGAGGCGCAGGATGTCGAAGTCAGTTACGGTATTCACCCTGTTGCAGGCCGGATGCCTGGGCATATGAATGTCCTACTTGCAGAGGCCAATGTACCGTATGAACAACTCATAGAAATGGACCAGATTAATTCCGAATTGCCCGAGTGCGACGTCGCCTTGGTCATTGGAGCCAATGACACAATCAATCCAGCCGCACGTAGTGGTGAAGGCCCCCTCGGCGGGATGCCCATTATCAATGCAGACAAGGCACGTGTTGTGGTCATCATCAAGCGCAGTCTTTCCGTAGGTTATGCCGGTGTTGACAACGACTTGTTCTTTGAGGACAAGACGATGATGCTCTTCGGTGATGGCAAGAAGATGATGAATGAATTGAACGCCGCGTTCAAAGATCTCTGACTTAGATTTTTCATACAGGGGTGCCCTTTAGGGGCACCCCCGTGAAGTAACGGTTAAGGACGGACGTAAATTCGAACAAAATACAGAGGGTTGCCATGTCACGAATCTCACTTCGCTTCGCTGTCTTAATTCCCCTCATTCTGTTGATGGCAGGGCCTGGACTGGCCATGCATACCGGGCCCCCTTCCGACAACAATGGAGATGGTTCAGGAGATCCAACATGGCGCGCTGGTTGTACTTGTCATTCGAGTTCACCATCGTCGGTAACATTGGTCAAATTGTCAGGTGCACCTCATGCCTATGAAACTGGCCAATCCTATTCCATGACACTCACCCTTGAACATTCAACCAATGCAGGTGGAGGCTTCTTCCTATCAACGGAAGGAATGGGCTCACTCTCTTGGTCAGAAGACCAAATCATTCGTCCCGAGAAAGACAGTGGTGAGGATGAATCTTCAACCTCGACCACATCTGGCATTACCCAATCTGACTACACATCTCCAGCGGAGTGGACATTCACATGGACCGCACCAGAATCAGATTTGGGGGGCGTCACATTCTGGGTTATTGGAAACATGGTCAATGACGATGGTGCCCCCAACTCTGATGATAACTGGAATGCGCTTTCTTTTGTCGTCAATTCACCCAGCGAAACATCAGCTGCTGCGGATCAAAGTACCAGAGTTATTTCTTCCGGCGACCATAGCCTGTTCGATCAAGAAGTCGATGAAGAGGCGTTGGAAATTGAACATCAACAAGCGATATCCGAAGTTGTGATGGATACTGGAGTCACTTGGTTCTTCATTTCGCTCACAGCTCTTCTTGTTGGTTCAGTTGTACAAAATGAGATTCTTGAAAGAAAATACGACACTGGACCTGACCATCTTGACAGTCAACTGGCCTATCCTGAGGGACTTCGTCGCGGCACCTTTGCAGTCGGTTTTGCATTATTGGGCCTCTATTGGATGGCCGGTGATGCTGCGGGTTATCTCTGGTCGACCGCATTCTTCTGTAGTGCATGGGCTGGTTTCGGTGTCTATCGCACCATTCTGGCCGCACGAACCCCACCTGCGGCCAAGGACATGATGTGAGGTGGACTAATTGCGCCTACGCCTCTCTAGGGATGTAGAGCGACCCTTGCGGGCACACATTGATGAGTTGGCGACTCGGGGCACTGCACTACTATTTCTTCTCTGTTTGGCCACCTTGTTCTGGTGGTGGCAGATTGATCCAATCCTTGAGGCCTGGCTGTCATCGTTACCGTTGGGGGCTGCTGAGGGGTCAGTTTCAATTTACAACCCACACGGCTGGATGAGTACACGTTGGTCAATGATTGCCCTGTTGGCATTGATTACCACACTGCCATTGTCCGCTCAGCAACTTCTTTCGTTTGCCGATGAAGGATTGTTGCCCAGCGAGAGAAAATGGCTTCGAATGGTTACCATAGGTGGTGTTGGGCTAGGTTTGACGTTGGCTACATTCTGGTGGATTTGGGGTTACCCTCTCGCGATTGGTAGTGCAGGCACAATTGGAGGGGTTGATGGCATTGGTGCCCAATATGATGCCGTTCTATTGTTTGAGGTCGGTATCGGAATTTCGTGGTGGATATTTTTGACAATTATCACACTTATTGGATTGACCATGGCTCGTTTACTTTCTCTGATGGTTACCGAACCGTTCGACCCGTTTCGCATCCGCGTACACGGGACGATGCTTTTCCTATGGTGGCTCACTTGCCCATCCGCTCTAGAGGGTGTTTGGCTTTCCTTCTCGATTTTGCTAGTCATCATTCCTGAAATGCTGATTCAATGGATGCCTGCACCTCTTCTTTCATCCAAGGCTAGGGCCCCTGAATCCGTGTTTGATTCAGAAGGAGGTCTACATCGACGTTTGTTTGCAATGTGTCATTGCGAGGGCGCATGTCCCTCAGTCTCTTCATCTGCCGCGCCTAATCGTCTTGGCTGGGTTGAAACAGAGGCCCTATGCCTTGATCCAGATTCTCGTGATGCCCTTCTTGACACGATTGTCCGACACCGGGTTAGTGATTTGGTCATCAGTGGTTGTAATGGCAACCCATTACCCGTTGAATTCAGACAATCTGTTGCCTCTACGAACTGTCAATTGTCTGGCCTAGAGTGGCTGGATACCGCTTCTACTCTCAAAACGCGAGAGATTGCGATTTCGACCATTGCATCTACCTCAAAAGATTGACTTCTGATACATACGTCAAGCCGTGGGCTTGAAGCATCACGCAGTACCCGCAACATCCATGAGTCGGCTTGTCCGAATCGCTGTGGCGATTGCCATCGTCCTTGGTGGACAGTGGTTGGCTAGCCAGCCAGACATCTACATGCCACTTTTCGATGCCATTCGCGAAGAAGTCATCATGACCAATGATGCAGAGATTGTTGAAATGCAGGATGATGAGCGCTGGTTGGTCATCATCGTTGAATTTCCAGATGACCTATCTGAGTCAGGATCTGATCATACTCGGGCCAATGCAATGCTGACAGGCACTAATTCCGCTGCGACTTATTTCTATGAAATAAGTGGAGGCCGTTCAACTCTCACCGCAGATATTCAACCTCAGATACATACTGCACATCATAACGAAGCCGCATATGGCCGGGATTCAGGTGGGGAACGTGATGTTGGCGACGAAAGTACAGGCGGTCCTGCTGGACTTGTGGAAGAAGCCCTTACAACCACATTCGACAATCTCGACATGTCCCCTTATGATTTCGATAACGATGGTTGGGTTGACCGACTTCTCATTCTACATACGGGTGGAGCCCAAGAGGACGGTGGGGGCCAAAATGCAATTTGGAGTCACTATGCTCCTCTGTCTCCAGGTTTCTCAGCCGGTGGAAAATCGATTGGAGCCTACACAATTGCATCTTTTTCATCGGGCATGGGTACAATGATTCACGAAATGCTACACATGTTCGGTGCTGTGGACCTGTATGATGTACACAGTGCAATTCCTAGCAGTGATTGGAGCGGTCTTGGGGCATGGGATATCATGGCGAGCGGTAATTGGAATGGAAATGGCCGCACCCCCGCATTGCCCACTTCAGGAACCCTGAATCTGATTGGGGCAAACGACGCTCTGGATCTGTCCATCGGCACACTGGCGGCCGAGAATCAATCATACGTCATCTTGCCACACGTAGCGAACGCCGGTACTGTACGTATCGGAATTGCACCCGGTGAATACATCTGGATGGAATCACGCGTCGATGTTGGTTTCGATCGTGAACTCCCAGCACATGGCCTCTTGGTGACGCATGAAGACCTATATCACGCTGATTTTGAGCACAATGAAGTCAATCGTGACCCCGAGCATGCCTATCTCAAAGTCATCGAAGGAGATGGAGATGGAAGTCTGAACAATGGTGAAGATGATGACCCTGGTGATGTTTTCACCAGTGGTTCATTCGGAGCCGACGGAATCCTGATTCGTGATGGACACGGTCGCTTAGTCCCTTGGACAGTCAGTGTCGATTTTACAGACAACAGTGGTACAGACATCACTATTTCTCACCCGGGGCCCAGTCATGCAACAGTCCTGCCACCTCGTACTCCAATTCGCTTGCTTGGACATGAGATCCTTCCAATCTCATTTCAAGCCCATCAAGATTGTATGCCATGGTCTCAAGTGACCAGTACTGATGGTCGAATTGTTTCACTCGTTGATTCAAGAATGCTTACTGCCGATGAGACCGCTGATTTTTCCCTGGCATTTTCAGAGGCGGCAACTCCAGGGACGACCGGCTTCATTGAAGGGACACTTGGATGTGGTACTGAGAATCCCGCAACCGATGTGAAGATTGGTTGGTCAATTGTCACGAATCGTCTCGTACCGGAGAAGATGGAAGCTCAGATTGATGTCTCTGAAGTTGTTACGCTTGAGCACGTTCTGTCCTTCGATGGTTCGGGATATTCAACCTACGACGTCGTTATCGAAGGCCCATTGGACCGAATCGCGACAACGGCCAATCAACAAAATCTAGGCCCAGGGAGTGTACTATCTCTAGAGATTAATCCCGATGGACTTCTTGCCCCCGGAATGCTTGCGAACGGCAAAGTGCAACTCTATGACGAATTTGGATTGGCTGGCGAATTCAATGTCTCCTTACAGGCCGAGCCACCTGGTGATGTGGGTAGTGCATTGATGTGGCTGGCCGAACCGGCAAACAACATTCAGTTGGTATCGGTGTTGATGGCACTTTGGGTTATCAGCAGTGGTGGCAAACGTGGAAAGGAAAAACGACCTGATGGGGAAATGCAGGTCCGTAGGCCAAGTGACCAACTTCTCTCCCAAACCCGAATAGAATACGTTCAGGAGAAACAAGACGAATTTGGAAGCCTTGGACGATAATCAATGTCGAACTGGATTTGTCCACCGCGCATCGGATGGCGGTCGCTCAAGGGCAAGGTACCGCCATCCACTGTTGCCAAGAGGTTCCAATGCACACAACCAATGCTTGTTGACTCCTGCTGCCAATCTGGCAGCTAGACACGCTTCACCCCAATTCATTGGTGCTTCATCCAATGGAACTACCAACCATGGGGCGTGTTCCCCTCCGACCAGTCCGGCATAAACACGCCATCGTGTACCATACTTGAATCCTGATCGAACGGCTAATCCACGAGAAAGAAGATCTGATTGGATGGCCATCCTATTGCCCTTTTTTCCGGTTGCCAGCGGCATCGTTGGATTGACAATACGACTGACAATTTGAGATTCAATTTCGGTCAACCAGACACCGTTTTCCAAATTGATACCGATTCCAGGAAGTGGCCATTCATCACGAGAAATGTCTAACCAATATCCCCCGTCGGTTTCCTTAGATTGCGCCCATGCGTGCGCGATGACTCGCCGTTCATCGTTGTCCAACCCTCGAAAAGGGTCCTTCAATGGACCAACTGGGTTGTGGTGGCCACATCGATAGGTCACTACACCATGCTCATCATCCACAATCAACAGTTCAGCGATGCGCCCTCCCGTTTGCACATTTGAAGTCCATTCGGAGAGTTCCGCCCAATCAATATCATCGCTGGCTCGCATCCAACGAATTTCTGCCAGTGGCTCTGCATCCTTCGGTTTGACATTTCTCGACCAACGCAAGGCCCATGAGCGAGAATCCAATAGCACAGCATTCGCTGCACTGAGATTTTCAGCGAGGACGACTTTTTCGCCAGGAAATCGGAGTGAATCTAGGACTTCAGACTCAAACAGCAGATTGGGATGATTCGGTAGCACCTCTGCAAGCCAACCATCGTGGGGCAAAGGTAACCCCCGCAATCGATGGGCATTCAGCACCTCTGCGGTGGTTAGAAGGATACCATCGCGAATGGGACGACCAAAACAACCTCGCTCCCACAATCGATTCGCTGTAGAGCCCAATACGGCCCAAACTCCATCTCTAGGTACGGGTACAGGAAGTCGACTACCTCCGGTGGGTGCCGTGGCCATATACACAGGCCCGCCCGAGTCGACCTTTGATTGCAACGCCTTCCAAAGTAGCATTAGGGCGAATTGCCTAAGAGTCATCACGGCCCACGACTCGACAAGGAGGACAGCATTTGTCAGGAGGAATGCTACTAACACTCACCGTTGAACAACGTGTATTGTTGCATCTGTGGGATACCCCCTTGGGGGACAATCCCTGGGAGGGCAGACCCGAGTTGACGCAGGCTGGTGTATCCGATGCAGTTGGGATCGCTCGAAAACACCTTCCTCGAACCCTGAAGAAACTTAGAGAAAAGGAGTGTATTCAAGAGGAAACCCGCCATGTCGCTGGTGCCAAACAACGGTGCCGCGTTTATGCACTCAGTTCAATAGGACGCAAAGCTGCCAGCGAATTGGTCGATGATATCCAGGCCCGGGTCGTCAAGGCTGATGGTGAGCAGACGACCGTTCAAGCACTTCACAATCATACCACTGGTCTACTTGATGTTCTTCGCAACATCGACAGTACGGGCACCTATCGTCCACCGATTGATGGTGACGTCGTAGATATTATCCCATTAGATGGTAGTGACTTGCCTCTTGATCATCGTCTTGCCGTTTATGACAACATTGTGCGCACCGCATGGTCAGACGGTGTTGTCACCAAAGATGAACAAGCCATGCTCGATGACCTGGCAATGTATCTTGGCCTTGAACCGTATGATACGGAACCCATTGAGAAGCGGGTACGCGAAGAGAGTATTGATCCAGATGCTGAGAACAGTTCTCTGTACAAGCAAATGCTCGAAGTGGCATGGCAAGATGGCGAAGTCGATGCCAATGAGCAAGCGATGCTCGACTCACTCGCAGGTATGCTGGGCCTAGATTCCGCTCGGGATGTCCAGTTGGATTGGGTTTGCGACCGACTCGATGACCGAATGAAGGCCTATTGTTCAGCCATGGAAGCTGCTTGGGAGGATGGGCGTGTGAGTGATGATGAAGAAAATATTCTGCAAAGTTTGCGTGATTCGCTATCAATTTCAGACCAAGAACACAAGACAATTCTCGGAGTTGTGCGGGCGAAGTTGAATTAGCGCCTTCGACTCGCAGGGGCGAGCAAGATGCCGTGGGTCCTTGACGAAATCATCCAAGCAGAGGTTGACCGCCTCAAACGTTTGCGTGCGATGGTCGATGATATGCCTCCGACAAATGTTACACTGGTAGGCGATTCTGTACTGGATCGTTATGTTCACGGTTGGGCGAATCGCTTGAATGCGACCGCCCCCGTCCCTGCCGTCAAAGTCACATCGACTGAAGAATTCGCTGGAGCAGCAGCACACGTTGCCAGAGGTCTTGCTTCCCTGGGGATGAATCCACAATTGTTCAGCATCATCGGTGGTGATGAGGCGGGTCAAATATTGGCCTCTAATCTCAGGCAAGAAGGCATCAATACAAGCGGAATTCGTGTTGTGGCCAACCGTCAGACCATTGTCAAGACTCGAATTTATGGTGCGCGTGAATCTCTAGTTGAACAGAATCAATTACTCTTACAGATTGATGATGAATCCCAAGAAGAGATGCCTGCCGCGGTTTCTCAGAGACTCACAGTCTCTGCCCTCGCATCTTTGTCTGATGCGGACGTCCTTGTGTTGTCTGATTACAACAAGGGCGCAGTCACCGATATTGGTGCTCAACAACTCATTTCAGCAGCCAATGGAAATGGCATCCCAATCATTTGTGATCCAAAATTGACTGGACTCAATCGAACTGAGGGTGCCACTTGCGTTCTTTTCGAAATCCGGGGGCTTGAATTGACCCGCCGGCGACTCGGATTGGAAACCTCGTTGGAGACCGCACGGGGTCTCATTGAGAAATACCATTGGGAAGCCTTGGTCGTGCTAGGGGGTGCCCATGGATTGTGGCTGTATACTGCCGAAGAAGAACATCACATTCCCTGCTTGATGGATGAGGCGCGACAAATTATCGGTCTGCACGATGCCGCCGCCGTGGCGATGGCCGCCGCTCTGTCTCAGGGCGCCTCACTGCACGATGCAGCAACCCTTGCCCACGCTGCATGTGAGACCATTCTCCGGGCAGAAGAGGGTAAAGAGGTTCTAGACCGTCGCACGTTGTCTGCGTCACTTGATGAGCGAGCATGGCAGATGCAAGTCTCTGATCGTTGAGTTCTATTGCCCATCCATGGCATCATTGCCGTGCATGAATGCCAGACAAGTCGCCAGAATCACCGAAAACAGGATGCTGACACCGAGTAATCTCCCCGCATCTCTCGCCGGTGGGAATGAAGTCATTGCCAGCAATATGAATACAGAAATTGAGGATATTGCTGCCCACCAACGTGCTGACATATCCAGTTTCGTCGGGCGATGTTCGGCACTTGCATGTGAGAGATAATCCGCTGCGAAACCCATTCCCAATAGTACTGCGAGAGCGGTGTTGACACCACGACCTCCGAATATACTCGCCATGCCGTCGACAGCCGCGCCAATCGCAACGGCCCCCACTGCGATCCGTCCAGCTTGAATCGGTACGCGTAGGGCAATGAGCGCCACCAAGAAAATCGCTACACCTGCCGATAAGATTTGTACGACACGTGTATTTTCAAAAGTCTGCGCCGCCTTGGCACCAACTGGCAAATCTCCTCCGACCACTCCTTCCATTCCATTATTGCTAATTAATTCATCAACATCGTCTGAAAATTGGATTGCTGCATCTGAATCCCGCCCATCGATAAACACGGCAATCGATACCCCTGTCGTCACCCCCTCCTTCTGTAATCTCAGATCTTGGAACAGAGTCGAGTCGCCTTCAAATTGCGTGGCTCCATCAATTGTATTCATTTCATTAGATTCGCTGATTCCAATGACCATGGGAGTTTGCAATAGGCCTGTTTCAAGAGAGATGACACTAGGGTGCTGCCCCAATTGTCGCTGAAGATTCAATATGGCCTCGTAATCCGATTGACTGTCCCCTTCAACATCGACCACAATCCATGCAATAGTGCTCGAAGCAAGGACGTATTTCGATTGTAAATCCTCCATTTCCTCCAGCGCAAGGTCATCCTCTGGGAGGAATTGTTCGACCTCTAGAACATGGACACCTGGCGGTGAAATCACAGCGATCGAGGCGAGCACTAGTAGTGCGACAGGCCACGCCCAAGTGACTGAGTGATTGGATTGTGGGGACTCAACCACCTCCTCCTTAACAGCACGCCGACTGAGGTAGAAATCTTCGAGTACATACCGAGTCAGAACCCAATCGAGTATGATTCCAATCGCCATAATCAGTCCTAGTGAGCGCTGAGCACGAATCGGTGAGAATAACGCCAGAGAAACAGCTGCTACCGTAGTAATCATCGCTACAAAGAGCATGCTGCGCACCTCATCGCGATCTCTTGATGAACGTGAATACCAAAACGCACCATCGACAGCAACACCCATGATGATGGGCAATGCAATCCCATCGAGAATTGAAAATTCGAATCCAAGTGCAGCCAGTGCTCCAAATTCAGCACAAATGACGAGTCCGACTCCACCTAGTGTAGCCGCGGCCGTCTGCCAATCACGTAATCCGATGGTCAGCATCGCTCCGAGGATGAAAATCGATGGTATGATGACGAATTCTAGATCTTTCTCTGCAATTGCTTTGGCCTTTCCGTACATCATATTGACGCCAACCGCAGAAATCTCGTAATCGGTATTCTCACTGACCTTGTCAGCCCATAAATTGAGTGTATTCCAATCACCACCGTTCTCACCTGCTCCGACATAGATGAGCCACAGAATCTCGTTTGTTGCCGGTGGTTGAGTTGCTGAAGCACCTGAGAATGCTGGGCAAGCAACTCCGAAATTGGTGCTTTCGGGAAGCATCAGCAATGACGATTCAAATGCCACCCTCTCCTCGTCTGTGGCATTATTCCCACACCACCCATCTTCGATTTCAGGAACGAGAACATCAGCCCACTGGGTGGCATTTCCTAACGAACGATTTCGTGCGTCAAATGCATCTGACCATGCTGAAAATGGTGTAATAATTCGGTCGATATAGAGCGCATCGTATTCCCACGATGTCTGCGGATTCGTTCCATCAAGGAATTCTTCTTCCAATTGCATCAATTCTTGAACTCGACTCAGATTGCTGGTAATCTGCCCACCTTCATCGTGTTTGAACCGAAGCACCAACTGGTAGTTCTCGTCTTGAACCCCCTCTTCCCTCATTCGAATGGCAGCCTGATCATCAAAGATTACCTCGGTATTCATCTTTGGATTGACTGGATACGCGAACAGCAATCCTGCCGACAATAGCATCCCAACCACGATGGCCAGACGGAGTTGCTCAGGTCGCATGACAAACCTTGGGCAGCACTTCGGCCATATCAGCACAGCGGGTGTCCTATAGGGACACCCGACGTTTTGTCGTCAGATGTCTCAGACCCACTCGGCCCACTTGCCGGAGGTGGTATCACGGTACCACCATGACCCACTTCCATCAGGGTACTCGAGGACTTCATAGCCATCTTGCATCTCGCCACGCATCGTCGGAGTCGGTCCCATTGGCCCACTGTCGAACATGCGGTCTTGCGCCGGAATCATGTCGACTGGCTCATCCGTCCAATCGTCATCATCTTTGCGACCTCGCAGGAACAACACCAATCCAGTGATGCCGAGCATCGCTACCAGGACAATTCCAGCGATTAGCGCAATCGTTGCCATATCCGAACTTGCTCCTGAACTGGATTCATCTCCATCTCCATTCGTCCCTTCGTTGTCAGTATTGTTCGTTCCGTTGTTAATCGGATTGTTTGGATTCGTTTCGTTGTCCTCTGGGTCCGTTCCGTTGTCTACAGGATCGGTTGGGCCGTTCGGGTCAATTGCATCGTTTGGGTCACACACCGCATCGTTGTCATCGGCGTTGTCTCCAATTCCATCTCCGTCACAATCTGCCCATTCGC
>JAPKFG010000040.1 GCA_028821675.1 Candidatus Poseidoniales archaeon | reverse complement strand
ATGATTCGGAATACATTGTCATAAGAGAATTCAGTCGGCATCTCCAATTCAGGCAGACAGCACAGCAATTGTGCGAGAGAATGCCCCGCTGAATCTGGACTGTGTGCCGTCGAAAGTAAATCCAGAATCTTGGCTTTCAATACCTGATCTCGCTCGAACTGGATGGTCGAACGAGGACCCGCGAGCAGTGTCTCATCGTCGATATGCCGCGTGAGTGGAACGACGGTCTGACCCATTCGAAGCGCGTATGCCATGGCAATGGAGTCTGGATGACAGGGGACTGGAAGCATGTCCTCAATCTCGAAGGAATCTGATTGTTCACCAATCATTCGACGAACTTCGGAAAGTGTCAAGCGATCTTTGGCCATATCGTAATCTTCGTGTCGGCCCGCCTCCTGAATGGGTTGGAAGGTGACACCACGAACACAAGTCCAAGACTGTGCATGCTCGATGATATTGCCAATTTCATGGTCGTTGAGTCCCTTCTGTAGTGTCACAACTAGGGTTGTCGATACATTGTGGGCCTCAAGATTCTCTAGTGCCCTTTGGCGAACATCGCGAAGATCCGCACCTCGGAGGCGCATCAACGGTTCTCGCTCAAGACTGTCGAACTGCAGATAGAGTTCGAACCCAGGGTTGTACTCGGCCAATCTGGCTGCGAATTCGGGTTCGTTGGCAATACGGATTCCGTTTGTATTGACCATGAGATGCTTGACTGGTCGCTCACGAACGGCATCAAGGATGTCGAAGAAGTTGGGGTGAAGAGTGGGCTCACCGCCTGAAATCTGGATGACATCCGGTTCAAGCTCATTTTCGACCACCGCATCGAGCATGTCGATGATGTGCTCCAGCGTTCGATAGTCTTCCTTGCGCTCAGGTCCACTGTCCGCATAGCAGATGGGGCATTTGAGATTGCAGTGGTCAGTCACTTCAATCAAGGTCAGGCAAGAGTGTTGCTCATGTGAAGGGCAAAGGCCGCAATCATAGGGGCAACCGTACTTCATCGGAGTATTCCAGCGCTCGGGCATTTCGCTGGGCTTGACATAGACCTCGCGGCAACGACGGTAGTATTCCGCATCATCCGATAGCAGGACCTTTTCGCGCTTGGCACATGAATAGCAAAGTTTGTCCATGTAGACATTGTTTTCCTGAATAATGATCTTCCCTTCGGTGCGACGTAAACAGTCCGAGCAGACGCTGGTGGCAGAATCGTAGAACAGGTAGTCCCGAATCTTGCCGCTCATGGCTGCCTGTGGTTGACTTCGTCTATTGAACGTTCACCCGGCTTGCCGTAGGTGAAGAACCACAGCAATCCAAGCACGCAGGCCCATTGAATTGGTGTAAGGCCAAACAATTCTACAGGAGTGGTGTCCTTGATGGAATCGATGATGATGCGCCAAATAAGATACAAAGCCATGAACATCTGAAATCTTTGACCCACCTCGGGTGTTTCCCATTTCTGTAGGAAAACCCAAATCGCCCCCAAAGCGAGAATGTCATACAACTGAGTCGGATGACGAGGCCCATCGCCAAAATCGACACCCCAGGGCATATCGGTGTGAAAACCGTAGGTCGCATCGGGTAGACCGGTCAAGAAGCAGCCGATGCGGCCGATGGCCATCGAAATGAGGAGGGGCGTCACATAGACATCCCCGGTCCGAACTGAGATTGCGAGAATCTTCTTCGTAATCTCAATTCCAATGGTGCCACCCAATAATCCACCAACAATGGTTTTCCCACCGAGAAACAAAATCGGGACATCTGAACCAATCTGATCAGAGTGTTCGAGAAGAGCCAATGTGCGAGCACCGATGAGGGCTCCCACCAAAGCAGCCAGAATCAACCAAGCTCTATTCTCGCTATCGACCGTGTCGCCATGGATTCTCCTCTCCCGCATAAGAAAGGTAAATCCGGCAGCGTATCCTAGAATCTCAAACACGAGATGGGCAGGTATGCCCCAGAAGTCGACAGGGAATTCCACATGGCCGGGTTAGACCTTCGGTCCTTAACGCTGAGCAGAGAACCTAGAAGAAAAAAAACCGCCAGAGGCACCGAAGCGCCTCTGACGGATTTGTGTGTTATCGTGATAGTTTGCCGAGGTTCGGGTCACTCTTCTTCGAAGAGTTGGTCGCCGAGCATCAATGCTGCGGCTGAGCCAATACCACCGACAATCATGGTTCCAAAGACTGTAACCATGTTTGCATCTGACCATGCAGATGTTACGATGATGCTTCCGATGCTGCTAGCAGTCGACAATTCGATTCCAGCAACGATGAGAACCGCTGCGAAAGCGGCAGATTCCCATGCTCCTAGCCGCGACCATACTGTCATCAGCAAGAAGCCACCGACAAGAGCGGTGACAACTTCAGGCATTCCCATGTCTGTTGCTCCACCAGTGGCCAGTTCTGTGACGTCCATGCCCCAGTACAGTACACCAGCACCGATTAGAGCGCCGAGAACCTGCATTGCAAAGTTCGTTGCACCTGTTTCCCAATCGGTTTCACCCGCAGCCATACGGCCAATCGTTATTATTGGCAAAATCTCGGATCCCTTGAAGGTCATCCACATGATTGCCAGAGTGACACCTGCGACTCCTGCAGCTGCTGCAGTACCATGTTCACTGGTGCCTGCCCAATCTCCGAAAACCAGTAGCGTAACCGCCAAACTGCCGATTAATTCGCCCATCATTCTTTTATCGTTCATTTTCATTTCCATCCTACTCGATTGTTTCGAGCGCTTGTGGCCTCTTCAGTGAATATATAAAGGCGGGGCATTGGAAAAACGCGAAAATGGCGGTTTGAGGGCACTTTTTCTCGCGCGGAAACTGTTAATATGACGGGGTATTATCTTCAAAATGGCTTTCAGTGCCACGTTTATCTCTGACAAATCCCGCAATAGAAGGTTGAGCGACCCGATTGAACGATTCTACGAACCAAATTCGTACACCCTGGGGAGGTACATTTCTGGCCTTCGCGATCGTAAACTGAGAACTCATGTGGAAAATAACCTAAATTCCCGTCGACTCCCTTGAATTGTCCATCGCGAAGAGTGGAACCACCCGCTTCAATGGCTGTCAAGAGAACCTTTTGCGTCTCATTGTAAATCGCCTCTGCCTTGTTGAGAGAGATGTTCTTTGCCAAGCGTTTGGGTGAGATTCCGGCTCTGAACAGAATCTCACTGGCGTAGATATTCCCAATTCCTACGACAATCTTCTGATCCAACAATGCTGTCTTGATGGAAACGTTTCGACCGTGGAGTGAATTATGTAATTGTAAACCACTCCATGCCTCGCCCAGTGGCTCTGGACCCAGATGATTGAGTAATTTGTGTTCACTACCACCTCTGATTAGATCCATGATTCCAAACCGACGAGGGTCGGTGTAAACCAAGCGAGTTCCATCAACAAAATCGATTACTACATGGTCATGCTTACCTTCCAGTGTTCGACCGAAGCGACCCGTCATGCCAAGATGGGCAAGCCAGGTCAAATCATTCTCTAATCGAATTAACAGATATTTTGCTCGGCGATCGATGCCGACAATTTTCCGACCGGCAATGGAATCCATGTCCTCCGGAAATGGAAATCTAAGATCGGAGCGGTTGAGTTCAATCGAGAGAATCCGTTTGCCTACGAGTCCTAGGAGGCCCTGTCGTACTGTTTCAACTTCAGGTAACTCAGGCATCAAAACACCACGTGAAAGAGAACGTGTTGGTCTTCCCAACCTGAAAGATCGATACGTTCTACCAATGTAAATCCTGCTTCTAGAAGAGATCTCTGTGCGTGTTCGAATGCACTACCTGTGTCGCGCTCACTGGCAGATTTCAAAGACAAAATACCCGTTCCTTTTTCGGCTAAGAATCGATGACAGGAATGAATGAACATCTCAACTTGTCCCGATTGAGAAACGTCCTGAAACAACCATGGGACCTTGGCTGAAAGAAAAGGTGAGATGTGCTCAGATTGGCGGCAATCCCCTAGAACTGGAAGAATTCCAGGGCGAGTTTTTGACAATTTAATGAGATCACGAATACATCGAGAAGAAATGTCGACGGCGACAATCGTCCCTCCGAGATGATTCTTGGCCGCACAGAGATGGTCGTGGAGGTAGCTGATGGTCGTGCCATGTCCTGAACCCAAGTACAGACATACACTTCCGGGTTCTGGTAACAATCCACTTTCCGAGGCTTTCAGTAATCCAGCTCCAAGTTTTGAGGCTCGAGGATTCCATTGACGCCATTCCTTTTTCCCATCTTTCTTGAGGCGCTCGCCACGCAGACTGACGCCCTTAACCGCATTTCGAGACCAGAGGCTGCGACCATCGATTCGAACTCTATCAGAGAAGGATATCACAAATTCACCTCCGACTTCTACGTGCTCTAATCTCGCCGACCTTCTTCTCGACCTCGGAAACTTGCTTTGAGGTCCAAGGTTCTCCTCCAAAGTGGTCAACCCGCACTGCAATGGCCACCTTTGCAGCCAACATTCTAGCAATGGATCCTCGCGTCCACTTTGGGCTTCGGCAAATCCAAGGGTGTTGGAATATATGGCCATGCTTGGGTGGGTCGGTACCTTGGCGCAGATGGAGGAAAAAGGCCTTCTCAGCCCCTAAGACCTGAATCGTGCTCGCTGGAAGTCTGGCCATACGAGCTCGACCGTGTGCGGCAGTACACAGTTTTGCAGCCAGAAGGGGCCCGAGAAGATTTGAAACAGAAGGCAAGTAGGTATTCGTCAGTTCCCTGACGGATTTTTCCATGCTGTCAACCGTATCAGTCATATTGACTGTCGATGAAGCCAACGAATGCAGACCTGACCACTCGTGAGGGCCCAACTCAACCTCAGCAGCAGTCACATCCAAACCGGCCGCTAATTCCAGCAGATTTGAAGAGTTAGAAACCGCTGAAGCGATGGAACTGCGATGTAGATCTAAATCCAGGGTGGGGAGGAAGAGTCCTGCCCATTCGACAAGATGTGATTCGAGTGAGTTCTGTGAGGATCGTGCCTCATCTAACGCCCTGACAAGGTGCTCTAGACGACGGTCTGAATCAGCAGCAGAATCTGCGACGCCTCGTTCAGCAAGTTTGAGAGAAGCATCTTGCAACAGGACGATTTCATCATCACCCAGAGCGGGCCACGAATCAATCGATGTGGGGGGTGTCACTTGAATCTCAGGAAATCGCTCTGCCAGAGTTCTCGCCTCGATAGTCATGCGCCCATTCATGAGAAGAGTCAACCGTTCCACGAGGGCGGTTTTTGTTCGAACACCACCCCAAATACTCTCGTCTAAAACCCGCTCGTCTTCGTCATAAACGCGTGCCAATCGCCAGTCCCACACCAGTTGCACACTTCACGCAGGGCCCTCTCCTTCAAAGTCCGTGCGGAACGATACATGAGCAATGCCGGGCATAGCATGGTTCAAGTGTGAGTAGTGTACCGGTGTGCCTATGTTCTGTCCTGAATGTGGAACACTAGCATTCCCGGGGCCCTCTGGTAAAATCAAGTGTCCCAATTACAACTGTGGGTACAATGGTACTGCTGAGAACAAAGTAATGATGGAAGATGGGAGCGAAATTGATATTTCTAAAGTATCGTCAAGTAGCAAGGTTGAAACTCGAGACAGAAGGGTCATTGTCGATTCTGAACAACAACAAGGCGTCCTGACAAGCAATACTTACATTTGTCCGAAATGTGATTCTGATAGTGTCTATGCCGAACTTAAACAAACAAGAGCTTCTGATGAACCAGAGACGCGCATCCTGACCTGTGCAGAGTGTGGGCGTGGCTGGCGTGAGTATTGATTTCGGCCCGAACACCGTAGGTGTTCCAAAGTGAACCCTTTTGAGCCCCCTCTGCCCAGAACTCAGATGATAGGGTGGACTGATGTTGAATATCACGGCCAAACAAGATACTATGAGAACAATCGTGGAGATTCTCACCGTTCTTGTAGAAGACGCCAAATTCAAGTTTGAAGAAGGGCATCTCGAGGTGCGTGCTGTCGATGCAATGCATGTCGCAATGGTGCGAATGGAAATTGATGCTGCAGCCTTTGAAGCATGGGAATGTGAACCCTGTACGATTGGATTTGAATTAGTCAAACTTCGAGATTTGATCAGTTTAGCCGAAGCTGGAGATCTCATCGAGATGAATTACGATGAGAATGATGGCAGGGTCAATATTCAGGTTGGAGAAATCAATCGGACAATTCGTCCATTGGATCGAGCCACGATGCTAGAGCCACGCGTTCCTGATGTCGAATTGCACAGTTCGGTCAAACTCTCTGCAGTCAAATTTAGTCGGGCTCTGCGTGCAGCCAAACAAGTGGGGGACCTCGCAACAATCTCTCTCAACGCACAATCCTTCGGAGTGAACGTCAGTGGCGATACCGATACTGTCAACGTCTCGTACGATGCTGGGGAATTGCAAGATTTGGTCTGTGATGGCCCCGTAAAGAGCCAATACAGCCTTTCTCTACTCTACCCCATGGCCAAGCGCATGGAGGCGATTGTGGACACTGTAACCTTGTTCTTCAACGAAAATCACCCACTGCGATTGGAATTTGAATTTGCAGATGGAGCCGGTCGTTGCATCTACTTCCTCGCACCAAGAATTGAAGGCGATGCGTGAACCCGCGTAGAGCATGGGAAACCCCCGGGTGTGCGTCATCATCCCAACATTGCGCAACGCTGAGGAGTTGGAAATCGCTCTCGGTGGTTTGAACAATCAATCTTGGGAAGGGGCACTGGAAATTGCCATTGTGGGTCCAACCGGAGATCCTGGAGAAGCCGTAGCAAGAACAAACGGAGCAACATGGATTGATGATGCGGGCAGTCGAACCAGAGCCGATGCCTGTAATGTTGCACTCGACGTCGTGGATTGCGATATTGTTCTGTTCACAGATGATGATGTCTGGGTGCCAGAGGACTGGGTAGCGAATCTAGTCCCATGGTTTGAACGCGAGGATGTTGCTGGAGTTGGAGGGCCGAATTTTGCACCACCCGATGATAGGTCGACGTTCTGGCAACGCGTGATTGATGTGACATTCTGCTCAAAATGGGTTACAGCAGGCACGAATTATGGTAATCGTGGTACTGAGCGGTTAACCCGAGCAAAGCAATTGCCGGGTGTGAATGCAGCGTATCGAAAATCTGTACTCGACGAGGTTGGCGGGTTCGATAAAGGCGCAATTGGATGTGAAGATGCGATGATGGATTACCGCATCGAGATGGCTGGACATAAACTATGGCAGGATCGCGACGCAATCATGTGGCATCGACGGAGGAATCCAAGTCGTGTTCGAAAACAAATTCAAAATTATGGCCTTGTTCGTATTCTAGCCAGCGACATCCACCCGGGAATGAAATCATGGAGTCATACTACCGTCGGATTGTTCCCACTTCTGGTACTTGCAGCGTTGACCTCCTTCGTTTATGGTGCATTGAACGGAGGTTTGGCTTGGCCAAATGTGTGGGACATTTCCCTAGAGACTATCCCAATGGGAACATCTCGATCGATGGTTCATCTTCCTGTCAGTCTTGCGGGTGTGTATGTCCTACTGTGTTGGTTGGGAGCGGCGTTCGGCACATCACCCTCTCGTAACTTTGCGACCATTCTAATGGCACCCTTGATGACATTCCTGATGCATTGGTCGTATGGAATGGGGGTCTTGACAGCTTGGTGGAGAATTCACATCTCCAATAATGCTGGATTACAAATTGATGATAAAGATCGTGCCTAGAGTCGACGCATTTGATTATCTTGAATTGAATAGGAAGGAGACTTCGGTCGCCATATTAATGCGGTCATGAGTGAAAAGAAGATTCCTCCAACGGCAATGTTGAGCCAACTCTCGGAGAGATATCGAGAACTCGCATTGAAGTAAGCCCAGGTGAAACTGGGAATGATTCCAATGATTAAGGCGATGATTGATTCACGAACAATTAGGTCACTCTTCGGAGGGGAATTCGGCATTTTCAGTTCACCTTCAGGAACGGATGAACGAACCAAACGGAATCCCATCTGAGGACGAGATACTCCCCGGGGTGTAGCCCCACGCATGGTGCCAGATTCACCCCAGATGCGTGTCACGTGTGCAGTATGGTCAGAAACTCCACCTCCGTGGACTTGAGGAATCCAAGGGCGACCATCACACGGGGCTCCCCAGTAACCACTTCGGGGTGGTCGATCGCTCAATACCTCCACCAAGACGTCACCCGGTCCAATTGCACCTTGTTCTGATGCAAGGGCCCATTCAGCCTCCGAAGGTGGGCGAAGATTGTCAGTTGTTCCAACGAGGGCAGCCTCGATCATCAGAGGTGTCAAACGGTTCAATGTGGATGCTGAATCAACACCTGCAATCGATTGTCCAGTCAATGTTTTCCACTGAACAAATGTAATCGGAGCAACACTAATGTCAAATTCCGTTTCAATGCGAATTTCATGGCGTGGACCATTGCTCACATGCATTAAGGCTCCACGTTCATCTCCGAGCCAAGCCGAACCTGGGGTGACCTTAATCCATTCAATTTCGCTCAAGGAATTACTCCTCCTCAAGAGCTCCAGTTTGGATTGCCCATTGACTTGAATATACACCATCATTGGCCACGAGAATGTCGTGAGTCCCCCTCTCAACAACCGCCCCATCAACCATGGAGAGAATCTCATCGGCATTGCGAATAGTCGACAAACGGTGAGCAACAGCAATGGTGATTCGAGACTCACCTGTTCCCAAAAGATTCGATTGGATTCGTCTCTCGGTCTCGGCATCCAATGCACTGGATGCTTCATCCAAAATCAAGAAACTAGGCTTCATCAACATTGCCCGAGCCAAGGAGATTCTCGCACGCTGCCCCCCAGAGAGCATGACTCCACGATCCCCGACCAACGTATTGATTCCATTCTCCATATCGATAACGAATTCATCTGCGCCGGCGAGACGAAGGGCAATCTCAATCTCCTCCTCTGAAGCATCTCTAGAGTATACGACGTTGTCGCGAATGCTACCATAGAACAGGAAGGGGTCTTGACTGACGAATCCCATCTGCTCTCGAACACTGTTCAAAGTGATGTCTTGGATATTCCGTCCATTGATCAATACCTCACCAGAATCTGGCTCATAATATCGTAGAATCAACTTCAAAATCGTTGATTTGCCTGCCCCGGTGTGGCCCATCACGCCAAGAAATCCACCCTGTCCAACTTTGAAATTAATACCATTCAATACGGCAGTATCAGTGCCAGGATAAGTAAAGTGGACATCATTGAATTCGATTCTCTCGATGGGGCCTTCTAGGGCGGTTGCATCCACCTTATCGACAATACTCGGTTCCAAGTCAACCATAGCAATCACACGGCGTGCTGCTGCTTCCCCACGTTGCAATTGATTAACTAGCATACCGAAAATGAACAATGGCATCGAAAGACGTGTCATGATGAGGAGGAACGTGACAAAAGCACCCGTTGAAATATCCCCCTCCTTCATCAGCCAACCCCCAACTGAGACCAAAAGACCGTAGACTATTCCAGCCACAGAATAGAGCCCAGGGATGAAGCGATTCCGATCTAGACTTGCGCCAATGGCTTGGTCTCGATAGCCTTCACTCTCGTTAGATACACGCGTTGTTTCCCATTCTTGAGCATTGTATGCCTGAACGACTGAAATTCCTGAAATCACATTTTCAAGGACCGCATTGATTCCACCTGTAGACTCACGTTGTTTGCGATATTTCCGTTGCACCCGGGTCGAGAACAAATACACCATCGGGAAGATAAGAACGAGGGGGCCAAATAAGACGGCGGTCAATTTCCATGACATCATCATGAGAATAGCGAATGCGGTGATGAACGTCGTGAAAATACGAATAATAGATGTAGAGGAATCAGAAATGACATCCTCCAGTTGATTCACGTCCGATGATAGGACAGACATCAGGACACCGGTTTGCCTGAGATCATAGTATGATGCTTCCATTCGGATGAGGCTGCGCGTAGCATCCAATCTTAGATCGTGTTGAACCTTGTAACCGAGTGTCTGCCAGCAAAAATCTGAAACACCTTGGAAAATAGCAAGCCCAACAAAACCGAGGAAGATTAGAATCCCGTATGATAGAGCCTGTTCATCGCTGATGAGATTTAACAAGTTCTCGTCGAGGAAGATTCGGAAATCTCCAAGACGGCCACCTGAAGCAGTGCCACTGTAATAATCAACAGCAAAACCGATGAAAATGAAAGGAACCAAATCAAAGATTCTAGCGAGCATATTGGTTGCAATTCCAACCGTGGCTCTGCGACGGTATGGACGGACGTAAGGAAAAATTCTCCAAATTCTACGACCAAGAATTTGAGTCGATTCCTCGTTCTCCCCATCGTCGGAATTACCGATGGATGCGCCATGTTGAGTGGAGGACATCGGAGTCGGCTCAAGTCGATGGTTTTTCAATACGACAGTATCAAATTCTGAAGTGCGGACGACGGGATTTGAACCCGTGACATGAGGTTGGAAACCTCAGGTGATAACCCCTTCACTACATCCGCGATAGATTGAGGGGGCCGCGCGTTGGTCTTATCCGATTCGGTCCGGTCAGTCCCGCAGATTCAAGGAGTATAGACTCTCGGCACGCTGCATGCATTGGCGGCGAAAAGTCGGTATCGGGATGTGTTTCGTTTTCATGCCTGCAGTTGCACCCCTCTGGGCTCTCGCCTTCAATGTAGAGGTGGTGACAATGATTCGTGTGTTAACACTGCTATTTGTTCCAAGTTTGATTATCGCACTTGGGGGAAAATCCATTGAACAAGATGAACAATGAATCATCACAATCTACACGACTTCGATCAGCCTTGAAAATCCAAAGACGAATGGTCTATCATCGAGTAATTCTCGCCAATGATAGGCTTCAAGTCGATACCCCTGACCATCGTGGGATAGAACCACTTCATCGCAATTCAATACCGTGAATGTCTGAGGAGGAACGTGCATCCCCAAGCCGCATGCCTTCTGTACTGCCTCTTTGACAACCCAGGTTCTGGTGGCTTCTTGCATTCCAACTCTGGCATCAATTTCCCACAATTGTTCTAGATACTGAAGTTCTTCTCCCGAAGTCATCATCGTTAACAGATTTCTAGCTCGGGGCAAATCCAGAGGTTCTGCATCCAGTCCAATCGATGAACCATTCAAAGAAATGGCGGCAATTGAAATCCCATTGGAATGGCCCAACGTAATCTCGGGCAGTGCTGGACTCAAAGGGCCACCGGCACGCTTCCTCGCTTCATGATCTCTCCACGTCAAATTCGGTTTGCGATGCTCGTCCCGAACCACACGGAGGTCAAATGGATCGAAACCAATGTCGCGAAGCAGTGTCGCCAATGCATAACGAGCGGATGCATGTTCGAGGGCACGTTTGGGTGTCACAAAGGTCGATGCTTCGAGTGGATCTACTAGAGGCACATTGGACAGGTCGGGGAGAGGTTCCCTAGGATTATCGAGGCCCACGGGTATCCAAACTGCAATCACATGGCCCAAACCCCATTCTTCGGGCAGAGGAAGTGGGGATACTAGGCCTGCAGGTTGCCAAATTACCATATAAATTCCCCAATTGGAAAACTGATTCTTCAATTGATTATTTATTCTTTCTTTTGAGGTTGAATCTCAAGTCATCAGGCACTGGAGCCATACCTTTGAGTCGAAGGCCAGTGAGTGAAACAACTGGCTTCTGATTGCGATCGAACACTACGGCATCATGAATTGTAATCCCTCCGTCTTCTTGGCCACGACGATAACTTCGCACTCTCAAATCATCACGTTTGGCTGGAATCTTGAGAATTTCGCATTCTTCGATTCCAATAGGGAGACTGGAAATACCGTCCACTTCCATTGCAACCAATCCCGCATTTTGAAAGCAAGCTTCGATGAGCATCGGCAAGGATTCCAATAGAACTGGTTCCTCTTCAAATAATTGTGAATTCGGCAATTGATTGCGCAACAATGCAATACCATCAGCGCCCATATTCCCCCGATCGGATATACCCTTAATCAGACCACCATGGACTTGGAAGCGAGGACCATGGAAGAAACGATCATAGATGAAACTGGGTTGGAATGAGGCGTTCCCCCTTCCTGGCGAATCAGTGAAAGATATCTGCGCATCCCGAGAGGCCCCTTCCTTGAGCAATCGTACCAAAGCCTCGTGGTGTATTCTTGGCTCGCCGAAGATTTCGCCCTTTGAATTCACTAAATCACTCTCAATTTGACATCGGATGAACAACGAATTGTGATTTTGACCATTGAATTCAGCTTTGACTCTAACTCGAGCTTCTTCTTTCATCAATTTGATTGGCAATCCAAATTTGACATCTGAGAATCCTTCAAGATTACACATTGGGTAGAGTAATAGCGCATTTTGAGCAAACATTTCCATCGCCATCACCCCTGGATGGTACGGTGTTCCGTCAATTGAATGATCGATTAGGAATGGGAAACGTTCAGTGGAAAGTGTACATTCCGTCACAATTTCAGAATAGGGATCATGTGTGATAATTCGATCAACAAAGGGAAACCGTTCATTCTCTGCCATGGCGCCAGCGGTATCGGTAGGGAATTTCTGAGGAGGCGCTCTTTTACACCCCTCATCATCCAATATCCCCAATGCGCCAGCAGCAACAACGCGTCGTTTTCCACCAGCGAGCATTTCCTGAACGAAAATTTCGACACCTGTTTCAACTGGAATCGTCTCAATTCCTGCCTGCAAGAATACAGATTCCACAGACCCGCGTGTTGCCATCCCAACGTCGCGCCATCCCGACCAAGCAATCGCCACAGCCCGAGGGGCGTCCTCATGATGTGCAATGCGGCACATCTCAGCATCGAGAATGTTGTTGGCCGCTGCATAATCGACCTGCCCTCCATTCCCAAACCGACCGGCGACTGAAGTGAATGCACACATAACTCGCAACTGATCTAGTTCGTCGCCTATTGCATCAATCAATGCCCTCCAACCATCAATTTTCACTGAAATGACCTTTGAAAAGGTCTCCCAAGATTTGTCAGCGACGAGTTTAGAATCTTCAAGTCCGGCACCGTGAACAACACCAGTTATTGGGCCGAATTCTTCTCTTACCGCGGATAGAACTTTGGAAACTGATTTTGAATTCGTGACATCACAGGCATCATATAATGCTCTATTGCCAGTTGCTTGAATGTCAAGTATTGTTTGATGAATCTCTAGACTGCGAAGATGCTTGTCCCATTCACTATTCCACTCAACCATGGTGACTTGACCAGATTCACTCTGAGCAATCATCTCCTCTCGAAGTTCCATCTTGCGATTTTCCAAAGTGGATTCATCATCTTCGAGCCATTCCTCAATGCTTGCATCCAATCGTGTTCGACCCAGGAGAATGAATGTGGCGCCAGCATTGAGGCTTGCTTCAGCCGCCCCAACAATACATCTCGCAGTAACTCCTGCACCGCCACCGGAAACAATCCACACGTCATCGCTCTCAAGGGCACTAATCTCCTCGGTGAGATTTTCCTCATATAGGCGAAGTGCCCAACGGTTTCCGTCACGCGATAATCCCACTTCCAACGGTGAGACACGGCCGAAGGCTTCCGCCCAAATTTGATGGGCCAATGCTGTGGGGTTTGAGAGCAACTCAGGGTCCACATCGACAGCACGGCAACGAAGATGTGGCTTTTCTTTAGCATATGATTTGACAATTCCATGTGCGCCCGCTGCAAGGGCATTGAAACGGCTGCTCGCGTTACCGTGGCGGCCATCCATTGCGCTGACCGACATCACTGTTCCATCAGTAATTGAATTGAAGTGGCTATCGAGTGATTTCAATAATCCAAACAAACCATGCGTCGTCGATGTTAGTTGGACCTGCTGGGTTTCACTTTCCCATCCCACGCCTGCAAGGCGGAGGGGTGAGAGATGAAGTAAAGCTGCAACATCCCCAATCTTGGCAAGATGTGCGCTGACCTCAGCAAGTTGGTCATGGTTCCCAGGGTCAACACGTACAATATCCACAGGGCCATCTTTCTCGATTTTGATCTTAGAAACGATACTGGGGTCGAGCATGATGCGAACTGTATCGATTCCAGCGGCTTCAAGAATATGACAAAGGGTATCCGCAACCCCCCAAGGATCGTCTGTGACAGCAATGACCTTGCCATCAATATCGAGAGGAGTTGTGGCTTCTGGTTGTATGTCCTCAGCCTCTACCTGCCATCGTCGCACGCCTGTTGATTCGGGTTTTATCTGTGGTGAAGGAGGTTCAGGTTCAGAAACCACTGGCGGTTCATCGATTATTTCTACTGCCTCTGTTTGCTGTTCATCTTGATCCAGATAAGCAATCATGTGACTGAGTGTAGGATGTTCGCTCAAAACAAATGATTCGTCCACCG
>JAPKFG010000122.1 GCA_028821675.1 Candidatus Poseidoniales archaeon | reverse complement strand
AACCACTAGCGGCACCCTCGCCCCCTCCTTCTCAACCACTAGCGGCACCCTCGCCTGAACAATTTGGACAACCTGCAGGACCACCCACCGGGCCACCCACTGGTCCTCCGCCCTCTAGCCCACCATCGGGTCCCTCAGCACGGCCACCGGGGCCCCCACCATCTGGTTCACCTCCGGGGCCTCCACCCAAATCTGCAAAACCACCAGGACCCCCGCCAAGTTGAGGTGGCTAAATGATACCAGATGAACTCAAGAAACGAGAACAGCGTTACAACGCAGAGTGGCACGCCTATTCAATCGTCAGGCGGATGCGTTGGATTACTCTGGTTCTCGGACCGGTGCCAATACTATGGGACAATGTGATTGCTCCATTGCTCGTTCAACTCGGTGCTCCAGAAATCGTCACGATGGAAGACTTGACCCAAGCACTTCTCTTCCAGGTACTCCCACTTGAACGATGGATTTCTATTGAAACATTTGAGCAATATTGGCCACATCTGAACAATGTCTGTACTGTCTTGTTCCTCGTCTTCTTATTCTGGACAATGCAGAAACGGCGAGCGGCAAAAGCTGCCGCGAGAGATGTTGTAGAACTAGAAGGGAGAATGGCAATGGGAGGATTTGACGATGGCCCGTGATGAATATCTACTCGAAATGTGTAGTGGGCGTGCGGCTTGGACAGTCGTTCCCGAACAAATCGATAGCATCGATTTAGAAATTGTATCCGCTAAAATCGAATCTGAAGGATGGAACTGCACACTGAGAAATAGACTGTGCTGCACGTTCTCTGGAGAACTGGCGGATATCACACTCTATCCCAGTGGAAAACTGATGGTTAAATCGGGAGACAGGGATGTGGCTGCAACCATTGCCGAACATCATATGCACGTCTGGCTCGCGGAGTTCTGAAGTGCGGGACGCCCTTCGGCAGCGCATGGATAAGACAGGGGGGTTGCCAATCGGTATTGTTGAACGCCTTCAACAAGGGTTGCCAATCATCTATCCTACATCCACTCTGCCAGCATTGGGATGTTTACCTCAAACCGATGCTCTGGATTCTCTTTTTGAACTGAAAAAGCGTTCGGAATCCAATATAGTCAGTCTCGGTGTTTGTAGTTTAGAGCAAGCAGCTGAAATTGTCGAAGTCCCAAATATTGCACGTGAAATTCTAGCTGCCTTTCCTGCAGGATCTCTGACATTGATTCTACCCGCCCGTGAAACACTAGATGCGAGATTGGGTGGAAACTCGGTCGCTGTGCGTGTGCTCGCAGACGCGCGCGCGAGGGAACTGATTGCTGTGACAGGGCCACTCACGGCAACCAGTGCTAATCCGAGTGGGGAGGAGCCTGTGGCGGATTGCGAGACTGCAGCGAATATTCTCGACCTTCCGAAAAGTGCGGCTTTACCTGGAAAGTGTGTGGGCGGGGCACCGAGTACCTTGATTAGATGGAACGTCTCCGGGGACGCGTCGCAAGACTCGGATTGGACCATCATCAGAGTAGGAAAGGTAAGCGCAGAGGAGATTCAAGCATGGTCGATGCAGAGGACATGAAGTACTGGCGAGATGCTGGTCACGTTGCTCGTAGAACTCTTGAAGCCATCAAAGATGAAATCCAAGTTGGTGCGAAATGGCACGACATCATCGAATCTGCAGAACGATACATTCACAGACACGGTGGAAAACCTGCATTTCCATGTACGATTTCGGTCAATGATATCGCTGCACATTACACGACAGATCATCTACTGACGCCACCGGAGGGTTGGGATGATGAACTCGTTTTCAATAAGGGGGATTTGGTCAAACTCGATATCGGCGTTCACATTCATGGTGCCATCGCAGACAATGCCATGACCATTGAAGTGGGCAATGGTGGCAAACATACCGATCAAATTAGAGCCGCCAAAGAAGCGAGAGATGCATCAATCGAACAAATGCACCCTGGTACACCTTGGCACAAAGTCGGAGCCGCTGCAGAGCAAGTTGCTATCGACGCTGGTTTTGAACCGATTAAGAATCTCTGTGGTCATCAATTGGAAGTGTACAATCTACATGCCGGCACATCAGTGCCATCCTATGCATGTGGCCCGGACCATCCTGGATTCAAGGGAACGGTTCCGCTTGGAGGGATTTTTGCAATTGAACCATTCAACACGACGGGTGAATCTGGCCTCGTCGAAAACATTCCACCGCGACATTCATCGAATATCTACCGGGTAACAGGTGATGTTGCGATTCGAAAGGCGGTAGCAAAGAAGAAACTGAAGCCACTTGGAGCTCGCTTGGCACACTATCTGGAGGAACGATATGTGACCCTGCCCTTTGCTGAGCGTTGGGCATTTCCATTAATGGAAAAGCCATTTCCACAAGAAGATGAGGAAAGTAGAATTCGCAAATGGAATGCCCTTGTCAAGAAATTGATTAGCATTCGCTTCTTGGAAACATACCATTCCCTTCGTTGTTCAGATGGGGGACTAATCGGTCAATATGAACATACAGTTTGGATTACCGATGGCGGTGCAGAAGTTCTAACAATCGAATAAATGGCTGATAATCCGTCCTATTGGCTCTAAAGAGGGATTTGGGAATGATTATACGACTGCGAGTACACCCTTGACATGAACAGGGTCGATTGATTATCGTCGAGTGCATCCCATCCCCTCTACGCTGCGTCTCTCGCCCCTGTTCACCTAACGAAATCCGGCCGGTAGGCTGAACCAAGATTTAGACTATTCAATTCATTGTTCAAAAATATTGATTTTTTAGTCTTTAACAATGTTAGAAAATCTATTCACAAATCGTTTGTACTAGTTACATATACCACGCAGTACATCGATTAAATCACCGTTTAAACGATTCGGCGCGGTGGGAACCTTAATACCAATGAGGGCTCTGGCAAAGCCATCCCCGCTGGGGAAAATGGAGGACATTGAAATGAAGAATGATATGAAGAATGAGCAGGCAGTCAGCCCTGTTATTGCAACCATCCTGATGGTCGCAATCACAGTGGTTTTGGCTGGTGTTCTGTACGTGTGGGCAAACAGCCTCGCTGCAGATCAGCCCGAAAGCGGTACACGCAACAGCTACACCGCT
>JAPKFG010000121.1 GCA_028821675.1 Candidatus Poseidoniales archaeon | reverse complement strand
CAATCGCAATCCGCCAAGTGCACAGAGGAGGCCAAACATTGCGGATATGTGCATGTATGTTTTTCGCTGATCTGGCCTCAATTTCGCAAGAAGTCCCATGGAGGCGATTGGGCCGCCAATGAACATTGGAATCAGCGCGGTCCAACTGGCCATGTCGCTGATGATATAGGCGGCGATTCCCCAGATAGCGAAGATATTACCTACAGCGATGGAAATCTCAGGCATATTTCTTCCAGCAACGGTATACACATCTTCAGTCATGAAACGGCGGCGGAGCCGTTCGGATTTGAAGCCGCCGGCTCTAATCTTCCGAATCCTTAGGATTCGAAATCGACTCTTCAACAGCTTCAATTCTCGCCTGAACATCCTTCAATCGGTCGAGCAGTTGCCATGTGAACCATCCGATGAGTCCTATCATTACGGCGTAAGCAGCGGCCAGATATGCGACATCACTCATCTCAATCCATCCGTTGCTGTAGTTCGGCGAGGTGCCGCTCGCATTTCTGCACTTCCCAACTAACCATCGCCTGTCCAATCATCAGAATGGTCATGCCGAGGAACGCCAGAAGCCAGATCTGTAGGATCACTGAATCCACCCCACTTCCTTCCCCGCCTCCAATAACTGGACCAGGGTGCCTTTCTTGCCACCAGCGTGTTGCCATGTAGGTGATGGGTACGAGGAGAAAACCGAACAATCCTATGCCCGAGAACACATCTCTGAATTCGGGTGTATCTGGTTGACTACGACGAGAGAGGACGAGAAATAGGGCCATTGCTGAGAGGACGCCATAGGTGTTCAATCTCGCATCGGTCCAATCCCATGGAACACCCCATTCGGCTGCCCCCCAGATAGGGCCTGACGTAACTACACAGAGTCCGAAGAGGAGACTCAATTCAGCTGCGACCCCCGCCAGTGTCCAGCCCCATTCTGCACGCTTCCAGAACCAAGCAAAACTGCCCACGAAGAGCATACCAAATGTGAGGAAGGAGGTCCATGCGGCTGGAACATGCCAGAAAATGATTCGATAGGAATCGCCCTCGAATCCTTTGGCACCCGGAGCGACGACAAACCCGAGTACCATGGCCAAGCCAGCGATTGCAAGACCCGCGAGCATCAACCATACACCTCGCATGCTCATTCGCGTTGCCTCCTGTCCATCAATTTGACCCTGTTCGCGGATGCATTATTGGCAGCGCGAACCAGATGATTAGAGGGATGCAGGTAGCTATCAATATCGATGGCCAAGGATCAGAGCACAGCGAAGTATCAGAGCAAGTAGAAATTGCATCATTGGCGATGAGCAAAGGCCAGATGAGAATAAGTGACAGGAGTGGGACAAATTGCGCTTCAGCCCGAGGCATCTTCATCGCCAGTTCATGAATCGCACCGCTTGCGAGATAAATGCCTACGAATGGCACGCCGATGGCCATCCAGACCGCCCCACTGTGTTCGATGCCAAAGACTGACGCGGTCAGCAACGGCGAGATTAGAATCAGCAGAATCGATAATGGGTCCACTGTGAACAACCGTCCACCCATCGCAGACCACCAGTCTCCAGCACGAGCCTCCTTTGAATGGTGCAATGAGGAAAGAGCAGGGATTGCAGCAAGGAATGTTGGCACCAGTACCAGTGGTCCAACCTCATTGCCAAGAAGGGCGAAGAGTACCAGTATAGATGCAATCAGTGGCAGGCCACGGGAAAGCAAAGGCCACTTCGTTCGACGATCCAATATCGACGACCAACGAAAAACAGAGATTCTCGCATCGGTCGAGGAAAGTTGTGGACTGCCCCCCTCCTCCCGAATGGGTTCTACGTCGGTTGAATCCCCGTCCATCTCTAGCAGTGTCGTTGCGCATCCCCTCAGTCGCGAATCGTGCGTGGCGATGAGGAAGGCGTGCCCGCGGGTCCGCAAGGTTGCAATGTCGGTTAGCAAGGTGTTTACTGATTCTTCATCCAATCCTTCTGAAGGCTCATCAAGAAGGCAGAGTCGGGGTTCATCACCATAGCTAGGCATCAACCCTTGCAAGACCGCCAGTCGACGGGACATTCCTCCCGAAAGGTGCCCGATTCTGTCATGACTACGATGATCCAGATTCCAATGCTTCAGCAGTTCACTCGTATTTCCCGTGACTCCAGACGCCTGCGCGGCATGATTGACGCGCTCACTGACCAATTCATCCCCATTGAAGCCTCCAGATTGCAATGTCAGTCCAAATGGCCGGGTCAGCATCACTTTTCCCGATTGAATGGGGAGAATACCAGCGACTGCCTCTATGAGTGTTGATTTCCCAGAACCGTTTTCTCCAGTTAGAATAATGCAATTGCCAGAATCAATTTTCATATTGAAATCTTCAATAACGTTTTGGGTGCCTCTACGCACCGTCAAATCTTCGACCTGAAGTAGGGCCACACTTTCTCGAATCACACACGTGGCTTGAGCCCTGCGGCGAAGAGGTCAAGCATCTGAACCGACTGAGTCAATGCATGGGACTGGAATGGTCGGGTGTGACGACAACCTTCTGGATTTATGCATCCATTTGGCTTGCTGCAGCCCTCTCGCCGCTGATTTATTCTTGGATTAAGCGGACACCCATGGCCCTTGGAATTGGTGCATCCCTCATACTCTCGTGGCTGATTCAATCCATTCTTTCTTGGCACCTTGATTTTGATCTAATGCGTGTACTCGGAGCCCTCCTCCCCGCATGGGCTGTTGAAACCAGTGAAATGCATCGTTATATTACGGCTGCTTGGTTACACGCGAGTACGATTCACGTATTGGGAAATGCCCTAGTCATCATCCTTGTCGGTGTCCCACTTGAACAGCGCTTGGGACGCGGGAGATTCCTGGCCATCTATATGATTGGAGTATTGGGTGGGAATATCGGTTGGACTCTAGCCAATTGGGGAAGCACAACATTTTGTTTGGGTGCATCAGGGGCCGCTTTTGGCTTGCTCGGATGTTATCTTGCATGCTGGCCACGGGATGAAATTGAATTTCCCTTGATTCTGATTCGGAGATGGCCAGTCTCCTGGATAGCATTATTCAAATTCGGTCTTGAAGTCTTACAATATCCAACCGCAACATCGAATGTAGCTC
>JAPKFG010000039.1 GCA_028821675.1 Candidatus Poseidoniales archaeon | reverse complement strand
AACTTCAGTATCCTCGGCTGAAGGAGCAGTTTCAGCCCCTTCAACGACCCCTGCAACAAACTCCTCGGAGGGCGTTTCATTGTCCTCTCCCTCCTCATATTCAGCAGCGGCTCGAGTTTCCTCAATCTCTTTGCGAATTGGATGGTCGGCATCCATCAACGGTGAAGTGTGATGATAGGTCAACATGTTTTCATCATCACGGGTGATGATGTAACTGGGAACGTTCATTTTCTGATCACCTATTCCAATATGGCCGTGAATGACCAATTGTCTGGCTTGGCGCATGGATGTTGCCAGTCCACAGTAGTACACTTGGCTTTGCAAACGTCGACTTAGAACGTGTTCAACTGTCAAAAGTAGAATATCATCCAGTGTCGCGCCATCTCCTAATAGCCCGCGTCGATAAAGAGATTCGACGAGGTCATCCTTTTCTCGAGAAAAGTGACCTTCGGATGTATCGACTCGACCAATGAGTTTCATTGCGTTCTGTCGCCATCGGCGCAATTTGGACTTGGCCTTCCAAATCTCCTTCATTCCACCAACCTTCTTGAGGCCAAACTGTTCTTTCAAGGCATGTTCTTCCTCGATTCGAGCCTTTTTCCAAGGGTGAGTCGGAGTGTCATACTTGGGTCTTGCAAATTTTGGATGTCCCATACATTTCACCTCTTATCATGCCTTCTTACGCTGCACACCGAGTGTGAGGCCAGTTCGTCCATTTGAACGGGTTCGCTGACCGCGAACACGCTTACCTGCAGCGTGGCGCAGACCACGATATGCTTTGGTGGATCGAAGACGTGCAATATCATCATCCTGAGTCATACTTACATCCATAGAAAAGAGATGTAATTCGTCGCCGGTCTCGATATCTCGCTGTCGATTGAGCATCCACAGTGGAACCTCAGTAGGATATGATACAATGGCTTCACGAATCAAATCTTGTTCGGCATCGGTCAGATGACCGCCCAACTTGTTCTTGTCAACACCCGCAATCTCACAAATGGCGAGAGCGGTACGAACACCAACTCCCTTCACACTCGTCAAGCCCATCCCAATTCGGGTTAAACCGTCTACGTCACTGTCAGCAAGTCGGAGGATGTAGTTGAAATCCGCTCCGAGTTCCGAATCGTCAATTTTTGCCATTTTTGGGTCCTCCCCTGTTCACCAGTTACCCAGTGGCCTCAAGTGAGGCATCCTCGCGACTCGCCCCCCCTATATGAACAGCACGCAGGCCCTCGAATGCCCCTACGGGGCAATAATCACGCTTGTCGACAGATGACATATCCCTCGCCAGCTTCGGTGATGAATCCCTGAGCCGCTGTTGATGTAGATTCGAATTGTTTCAATTCCCGATCAAGGGCTGACTGTAATTTGGGTTGTAAATCAGGGTCGATTCGACACCGTAATTTTAGATTTGAAAGATTGGCTGTATGAGCAATGGCCGCAAGAATACTCAATGTTTCAAAAGAGACTTCAGGAGCCGTTTCTACTATTTCACCTGATATTTGAATAAAATCTCTAACTTCTTCGAGATTGGGGAGGGCTTCACTGCTGATGAAAGTAGGACGGCGTCCGGTAAGTTTGAGCCAATCAGAGGGTCCCTCCTTCACGGCGAGATTTCGCCATGATTCAGTCAATCCACTCGCGACCAGACTCGGGTCGACAATTGTAAGGTGATTTCCAACTTCAATCTTAGGTTCTCCGACTACAGAATTCTCAGGTGTCCCGGACAACAAACTCAACTCACCATTGGCCAATAATCGAGCCAATCGGTGTGATTCTGAATCCGCCGCAGGACCCACCCAAAGAGATAGACGATCTATTCTCCCCCGGCCTTGGGTCATCCATTGCCATGTTCTCGGAATATCATTCCAAATAGATGAAACGAGGTCGTCCACCTCCATGCGTTGAGCATCGGATAGTCTCGGAGATAAATCTAGAATTAGAGCCGGTTCTCTAGATAGGAAGGGAGCCCACGAAGCGAGAAGATGATCAAGGCGGGGTTGCATTTCTTCGAGTGTGTGTTGTTGTGCATCTTGGGGGCGAGCCGGGTCAATATGCAATAGTGCGACGGTCGTGGTTGCACCGATGCTTTGGTGATATGTTTGCAAGATTGATTCTGCCATTGTCCCATCACCCCATAGAATTCGACTGGTTTCAGTCCAATTCCCACTCGACCAAATTGAACTGCGTTCGAGATTGATTGCTGCTAGTGGCGCTGCAGCCCCCGATAATTCAACACCTAATCCCGGCCGATTTAGAAGGGTGCAAAGAGCGACGAGTTGAGTTGCACTACCACATGCTGGATCAAGAATTAGACCAGGCGGTAGCTGAGTCGAGGCAAGTAATTTCGCACGAGCGATGGCGACAGACCACGGTGTGGCAAAGCGACGCATTTCATTCGTTGCATGAAGGGTCGGGCCGTCGGGTTCCTCGCGCGCGGGCGCGCTAGATTCAGCATAAGCCCGTGCTTTTTCATCCGGCACCATAACCACCGGTTTGATTCCCACCATGGGGCGAGCAACGCGTTCTGTGGCTTTTCCCTTTCGCAATGGAAATTAGGCCGGAAGGAGCCTATTGAGGGTTAATTCGAACCTCATCCAAGTATCCTGATATTGGTGTCCGTCATTGTTGCCATAAGCCAAATCAGGAGGCAAGAGAACAATATGTGTTGTCCCGCTTGAAAATGAGGGATCGAAATCGTCCACATCCAAGCCAACGAGGCCCCAACCAAAACCTTCGATGTAACAAACCCACGGAATCGGTGAATCACAGCGTGGATCCTCGCCTGCATAGGCACCGAGTGTTCCGCTGTCTATTTGGTCCCCTGAATCTGCATCCCATACAATATAATCGACATCTAGGTGTTCACTTCTAGCATGCCGATCTTTCTGGGAGCCATCCGAGAACATTTCTACATCCAAACTGACTTTGGCCGACGGCAAAGAGACGTGGACCACCTCAATGGTGAATTCAGCCTCTTCAACCATGGTCTCAAGTCGAAGAGGAATCACTACAGCGTCTCCAGCGGCGATGGATGTGACGATGCTCTGTCCACCACCATCGATTGAAATTGCCGCGTGATTCACCTCAATTGATAGCGGAAGTTCACGTTCATCATCGATATTGTGAATGGCCAAATGAGCATAATCACCTTCGCCCTGATGTTCCCAAATACACAACAATTCACCGGGAAACCAGAAAATGTCGTCTTGGTTAGCTAGATCTGAAGGCCAAGCCCAATCGCTATTACGTGCTTCACATCCATCGAAAAGAAGAGTGGCCTCCCAACTCCATCGTCCATTCACTTGGATGTCTTCCTCAGCGACTGCCGCAAAGGCATCTTCAAATTGGTCAAGGAATGAACTGGCCGCAAAACCGACCCAAATTGCCGATAATAACAACATCGCTATGGTGCCAAAACTTGCGATAATGGAGATGCGTGGGACGGTCATCTCGTTGATACCCAGTGGCACAACCGGGTGTTCTTCCGACGCGGGTCGGTCCGAGATCCAAGTGCCGCTCACGGCTTCGTCTATACTGTCGACCTGTTTGAACGTTCGCCCGTCCCTCTAGAGGGACGGAATATCAATCTTGAGCCAATTGCATGTCGTGACGAGTGCCAAGCCAAGCGACAATACCCAATTCGATTCCAAGTGCAACCAGCATGAGCAGAAGCATGTTCGGTTCGAGTATGCTGCCCTGCAGAATGAGCAATGCAAGGCACAGAGCCAGGACGAGATCCAAAGCACCCATGACGCGCATCCCTCGGCGAAGTTGGAGAATTCCACCTACCCAAGTGGCTAATGAAAGTGCCAAGACGCAAACAACCAACCATGGGGACCAACCGGTAACTGCAAAGACACCAACTGGGAGGATAATATGTGCATTCCACAACCATGCTGTTGTCCACTTCGGCATCTCAGCAAATACAGTGTAAACATGAGCCCCGAGCATCACAATTCCAACGGTGAAAATCACCCATTGTAGCCCAACTCGGAAGTCATCTCCCTCGGTCCATGCCAAGAAGGCAAATAGACCACCCAAAATGGCGTATACAGATAGAGCAACACCAGCTGGTTGCTTCCAATTGAAGGAGCGTTTCATGCAGAGAATACCAGCCAAAACACCGGCTGGTCCTGCCGAAATCATGACAACCATGAGAGCGAAACTACCGCGTCCTGCTGCCCCTCTGTGATCTGGCATGCTGTTGGTCCGACGGAAACCTTCGATCCATTCCCATACCAATACCAACGCCAATAATGTGACTTCGTGGAACAGCCATGGCAATTGCCAATCGATGAGACCATGCGAATCATCGAGTAGATTGACAGTAAATGGGAAGGGCACGGCATTGAATAAGAGAGCTCCAGCAAGGCGTGAAACCACCAGCATTGTGACGATGCCTTCAACCGCACTGGGAATTCTCCAAGGCAGGTCTTCTCGGCCATACAATGAGATGAGAGCAAGGCCAAGAAGACCAAACGTCAGAACCATCAAATCAAGTTGATTGAATTTGCTTCCGAGGGGGCCGAAATGACCGACCAGATAGATGAGCGCTAACGAGCCCATTGTCACGAAGAATGGCATCTCTATGCCATTAATGTCAGGTAATCGTAATTGGTGGACCTTGGCGCGCTGACGCGATACCCATGTGAGGGACAAAGCAAACAGGCTGACCATCAGCATCAACCCTGAATTGAATTGACCATTGAGCCATGCAAAACTGCATGCTGCCAAGGTGGTCACGGCAATGAATGAAAGCACGATGATGGGGCGATGATGGATGTCACCGACCAACAGATCCAGACCCTCAGAATTGTATTGAGAGCCCGATTTACGACGACGCTTGCGCTGTTTGTCAATCAATGCGTAAAGTTCGGCATCGGCCATCTTCATGCCTCCACGTGAAATGGCTTGGGAGATAGATTTCGCGAGTGCTCCCGTGGGGTCTTCTGTTGCCTTTGCTGCCAATTCCTCGTCCGCGAAATGATACAGATTTCCACTTTGGGCGATGTCGAGAGGTTTCTCAGTCGCCTTACCGGTGATGGTCATGGCCGAAGAGAGGGCGCCCGGTTCTGCAAGCAACTTAGGGTCTGAATCAGCGATTTCTACAAGATTGCCCTTCTCTAAGGCAGTTGCCAATGCCTGTCGTCTTTGCAATTCTACCAATCTGGCTTCGCGTTTCCCGACCTGCTTCAGTTCCATCCGCAACTCACCTGTGGCTGCAAGATAAATCGCTGAACCCACAAATACAGAAATGGCGAGGAAAGATTGTGAAATATGCATGTCATCAGAATAAGCGGCCCAGATTTGCACACTCAACAAACAGACCACCGCGATTGCGGGGGGCAGTAGTTTCTCCAGTTTCCTGGCTTTAGGAAGATAGATTGCGAGCAAGCCACCGGTGGCTAGCAACATCACGAATCCTGTCTGCATTCGATCCAATGGCTCGGGGTCGAGTAATGGAATTGGTCGGCTGTGATCCAATCCGAACAACACAATCTGAAGGGTCAACAAACCCATAGTCAAACTGAGTAATTGCGAAGGAGGACCTTCTGGACCTCTTGAGAGAAGAATGGCCACAGATGCGCCAGTCAGCAAAATCATCCAGAAAGCATCTGCACCGAAATTCCATTGCAGTACAGCGAATGTTAAGGCCAGACTGAACAGAATGATACGAGGATTGCCCTGATGCCTGCCTTGGGCTTCAGCGACAATGTGAACAGTCGCTAGCGAAGCGATTCCCAACAAGGTGTACCATCCGATGTCATCACGACCATCGATGAACATGAGCCAGACTGCCAAGCCTGAGAGAAGACCGAGATTCCACAATCGCATCAATCCAGAATCTCGAAGACGAGAACTCAATTCTGTCGCGCCAATCAATTTGCCCGCTAGATTGACACCGGTATCACCCAACTTGAGATTGATTGGATATTGAATCAATGCAGCCACAGTGAGATACAGTGCCACATATTTCGGTTTGAGGACAATCAACACGTCGATTGGGATGTCTCTGGCTTCTGAGAATGATTCCAATGAAGAGGTCCACAGCGCGTGAACGAACATCCACAGCCATGGAGCAAGGACCGTGACCCCCGCAATGCTCGGCGAAATTCGTTTCAATGCCAGAGCACCGGTGGCCAAGTGTACAGTTGTGAGGCCGATGAGCAAATACAGCCCCTCATCTCCACCTTCAGATACCGCTTCAGCTGGGATGAGAATAGTCAGTAAGAGAATCAGAACTAAACTGCCCAGCCACAACACGCGATCTGTAACATTGGCTTGATGCTGAATCAACATCGCACTCGTGACGATTGCAGCGAGCACTGTGAATGCCTCGTATCCCGAGACGACAGTGGTGCCAATGAGATCGGCTTCAAGACCTACGAGAACAAGGAGCAGCACGGGTAAAGAAGCTAGGAGCGGTTTGAGGACGTCCATCGCATCCACACCTCGGACTACCAGATATGAGCCACCGTATACAGCAAGAAGAGAGACAAGGATACCCAATGAATACCCGGTTTCGTCACGACCACTGGCAAGCAATAGTAAGGCACCAACCATGCCCATGGCGACCGAAACACCCCACAATCCGGGCTTTCCTAGGCCACTAATCGAGATGCCTTTGCTGAACCAGTTGTCCGCGCGCGAGAAGCGTGCAGCCATCGACCCATTGATGCATGTGACAGCCAATGCGAGCAGGAACAATGGCATCGGATCGGCCAGCGGTAAGATTTCGAGTGCGCCAATCTCTAAGGTATCGGATTGAATGGCGTGAAGACCAATCCAAAGATGACTCGCTGCAATTCCAAGAGATGCAAGATTCCCACTTTGACGATGGAGTGCCAATCCATGAAGGAGCATGGTTGCAAGCATAATCATGACAGCCACACCCATCTCTCCGCCAACAGAACCGGCGGCTGATGCGAGGGCTAGAGAAACCAGTGTGGCTTGAGCCATAATCGCATCATGCTTGTGACGATATCCGACCAAGATATTGACACCGACGAGTGCAATCAACGAGCCCCCGAGTTGCGGAGTGTCAATCCAGCCCCAATGATGTGCGTCGATAGCGAGGCCATAGAGCAGTTTCATCGAAATGATGACCCATGTGACGCCTAGAATGTGCATGCCCTTGTCCGGAATCCAACGTTCTCCAAGGATGAATCCTAGTGTCGCCAGACCAATTAGGCCGGCAGTTGCAAGCATTGGATCCAGGGCAGTTGCGACTAGCCAACCAATCAAGCTGTAGACCACAATCATGGTCACCATGAGGGCCCAATGCAATCGTCGCTCGCCCTCTACTGCAATTTCTGTAACCGTATCCAATTCTGGTGTTTCATAGACGGTACCATCGGGTAGTATATCGCCAGGTTTCGGTCCTGATTCTCTATCAAACACCTCGAATATCTGACCAATGGCCTCATCTGATTCCGCAGGTTGGTCCAATTCAAAATCAGGTTTGAATGAGCCTGCAGTCGCATCAGTAGGTGAACCGCCGGGAAGAGCAGGTCGTTTCGCATCAGCCAAATCCTCAGGTGACATGAAGGCGTCAAGATCAATCCCCCCACCCATCTGGAACGCACGAGAATCTATGATTTGGTCCTCGGAGGACGACTGGTCATCTTCGTCTTCGTCCTCCGCCATGACACCAAGCAGTAGATGCGTCGCATAAGAGTCGCCCCCCCCAAGGAATGCGATACAGCGAGTCGGGATTCGGGGAGTTAGTGCCAGACCCCCTAGTCGAATCTTCCGAAATGCACTATAAGGGGCAGCGAAGCGGCCCCGGTATGGCCCCCCCGGTCATCGGTTGCGCAGGTCGTAGAGGAGGCCATGGCCTTGACAATCATGGACTCACTCCGCAGGGTCAAGTTCATTGGAATCTAGAGTGGGAAACTCTGTACGATGCGGCCTTGCGAAGAGATGAGGGAAAACTCACTGCGCATGGCGTATTGATGACTGAAACAGGTGACCGAACTGGCCGTTCTCCAAACGACAAATTCGTGGTCAAAATCGGAGATGAAACCAATCCCCTAACCGGAGATATTTGGTGGGGTGATATCAATGCCCCAACTTCAGCTGAAGTGTTTGATAAATTGAGTGCCAAGGTCCGTGATTATATCTCTAATAGAGATGAAATCTTTGTCCAAGATCTGTTTGCTGGCGCGGACTCAGATGAACGATTGGCGATTCGCGTCATCACTGAGACTGCATGGCATTCTTCTTTCTCCCGCAACATGTTCGTCCGTCCGTCTATTGCAGAGATTGAGGCGCATATTCCTGAATTCACTATTCTTCATGCACCCAATTTTTACGCCAATCCCGAAATCGATGGGACGAATTCACATGTGTTCGTCATCATCTCCTTTGAGGAGCGAACGGTTATCATCGGAGGGACCGAATATGCCGGCGAAATCAAAAAAGCAATTTTCTCGATTATGAATCATCTCTTACCGGGTCGGGGGCATCTTCCCATGCATTGTTCGTCAAATACAACCGGTGACAATACTGCAGTCTTCTTCGGTCTGTCTGGAACCGGAAAAACAACCTTGTCTGCAGACCCTAATCGAGCGCTGGTCGGAGACGATGAACATGGATGGTCAGCAAAAGGTGTATTCAATTTCGAAGGCGGTTGCTATGCGAAATTGATTGATCTATCTGAAGAAGATGAGCCGGCAATCTTCGCCACGACAAGAATGCCTGGTTCCATCTTGGAGAACATCGTCACTGACAGTGAAGGTGTCCCGGATTTCACCGATAAATCGCTGACAGAGAACACGCGAGGGTCGTATCCGATTGAGTACATCGAGAATCGAACTACTGATTCGATGGCAGGGCACCCTCAGAACGTGGTCTTCCTGACCTGCGATGCATTCGGTGTATTGCCCCCCATAAGTCGATTGAATCCTTCTCAAGCGGCCTATCATTTCATTTCAGGATATACAGCGAAGGTGGCCGGAACTGAAGTCGGAATCGTTGAACCTCAAGCGACTTTTTCCGCTTGCTTTGGGGCTCCTTTCATGCCGCGCCATCCAAGTGTCTACGCTAATCTTCTCTCAACAAAAATGGCTGAACATGGAGCGCGATGCTGGTTACTCAATACGGGTTGGGTGAGTGGGGGCTATGGAAAGAGCAAGCGCATTCGCATCAAATGGACCAGAGCCTTGCTCAATGCGGCTCTAGATGGCAGTCTAAACAATGCAGAATTTGTTATCGATTCTCGATTTGGGTTTAAGATTCCTCAAATCTGCGAAGGTGTTCCCGATGAAATCCTCAATCCACGTGACACTTGGGGCGATGGAGCAGATTATGATCGGGCAGCGGATCATCTGGCCAATATGTTCGGTGAGAACTTCCTCCAATTCGAGGAAGGGACCAGTCAGGATGTCCTTGATGCTGCTCCCAAGCCGCTCTCTTGAGCTGTAATTGGCTGGAAAACCTAAGGAGAGGTCCCTAGTGGGACCTCCGATGGACGTCACCGCAACCGCTCTATTTCCGTCTCTGTCAGAATCGGGAGGAAGGGTGACTGGGTTGCGTATGCCCAAAGATGAACCTGCATGGGTCCTTTTAGATAAATCGAATATGAGTGGCCTTGCGAAGCAACTTGAGTTTCTTCTGCAAGGTATTGGTTCCAATCAAAGAGGTCTCGATCCTTCAGTGACAATCGATGAATCGAATGGACCTGTACACATCGTTGATGGTTCGTTAATTGGACCGAGTGTCCATATCGAAGGTCCATCCTATATCGCTGGTGAAGTACGACATGGTGCCTATGTTCGAAGTCACTCATGGATCTGCCGTGGTGCTGTAATCGGGCATGCCACTGAAGTCAAGCACAGTCTCCTGCTTCCAGGAGCAAAAGCGCCTCACTTCAACTACGTCGGGGATTCTATTCTTGGACGCGATGTCAACCTTGGAGCTGGATGTAAACTCTCAAATCTTCGTAACGATGGACGAGAGATTCGAATTCATAATCTTGGGGTCGATACCGGACTTCGAAAGTTTGGTGCGATTTTAGGCGAAGGGGTTCAGATTGGATGCAATGCTGTATGTAATCCAGGCACTGTGTTGGGTCAGGGGTGTAATGTCTGGCCAAATGTGACAGTGAGTGGTGGCCATCCGTCTGGCAGTGTACTGCGAGAGTGATTGTGATGATGCGGCCACGATTACACGGCACAGATGGCATCCGCGGGAGAATCGAACCATTCGATGGCGATGATACGGCCGCACTCAATGCATTGATTGAACAACGAATACTCAGCAAACGTGCGATGCGAATTATTGGAGAAGCCACTGGGCTGTATCTCATCTATGATGTAGGAGATTCCCCTTTGGTAATCATCGGTTGGGATCGTCGAGATGGAAACGCTGAGCTTGTCGATGCATTGGAATCAGGATTGGGGGCAGCAGGTTGTCGAACGCTAAAGGTGGGAGAATTGCCAACCCCTGGCTTACATCATGCAGTCCTTGCCAGTGCAGCAGATGCAGGTATGATGGTGACCGCTAGCCACAACCCTGCCACAGATTCGGGAGTGAAATTTTTCGATGCGGAAGGATACAAATCAATGCCTAAGGTTGAAGATAGGATTTCGACCCTCGCTTGGGAACTGGCGGACGGTGGTTTGGCGACTCCACAAGAGAATTCTGAATCATTAGAACAAATCGACGGACTACGCGTCTATCGAAGCGGATTAAAGAGGCGATTACAAGTGTTTGAATCACTATTTGATGTGGATTTTGAATCTGTCGATTGGAATGGTATTGTCGCTCCACAGGGTTTGATTCTCGATTGTTCGGGTGGTGCGGCTACGGAATGGTTCGCAGATGGATTGAGTCGACGAGGATTGGATACAATCGAGGTCAGCAGTCGGTTGGATCCAATCAATCACAATTGTGGAGCCGGTGATTTCTCACCGACTGCGAGATGGACGATTCGAGAACTTCTCATGGAAGCACCCACACATCGACTGCTCTGGACGGTCGCACAACGTTTGGAAACCAATGATGGTATGTCATTTTGGGAAGCAGGGCAGATAGTTGGAGCCGCTCTAGATGGGGATGGCGACAGGTGTCTAATCCTTGAAGGAACTTCAGATGGATTGCAGGTCGTCGATGGTGATCGAATGTGCGACGACATCATGCGTGCGGCTATTTCTGTACGGTCAGGTTCGTGGAAAATGGCGGCCAGTATCGAAAGCGATCTTGGACTGACCTCAGATCTACCTCGTCTCGGGGAACACGTTGCCCTCACGACGGCTGTTGGTGATCGCTGGTTATCCGCTGCACTGTGTCCTGAATCAGGTGAAAAATTCCTGAAATCCTCAGAATGCCCTAGAGTTATTGGAACCGAAGATTCTGGACATCTGGTTATGCCCGCGCCTTGCCCCAATCAGGAAAATTCATGGGGATTGGTCGGTGATGGTGCGGCCACACTGCTCGCTTCCCTTATGGCAAGAGCAGGTCTCAGAAATAATGGAGGTGCTCCGGCATTTCAAGGTGGTTGGAAGAAACGAATTTCGATTCAACCAAGCGTCAGAGAGAGATGGACTGGTAATAATGAACTCTCAAAATTGGTTCAATCGGCTGCAGAACAGTGGTGTGGAACAACACTTGTTCAAACCCAAGTCGAAGGAGAGGCAACATTGCAATTACTGGAAGGGGTACTGAACGGCCTTCCGATCTCAATTGCTGTACGAAATTCAGGTACGGAAGCGAAGACGTCGATTTCAATTCGATTTGCCCGAGGAATCGAGGTTGACGGGAACGAATTGATGTCTAGATTGGAAGAGGAACTGAGGCCCCACCTCTCTCCATGATGCCATTTGGACTATTTTCTGAATGCAGGGAATGAAAATCGCTAATACGAATCGATGACCGAAGAGGCCTGAGTGACATGCTACCGGGAGATGTATTGGCCAAACTTGACGCCATGGATGACTACGATCGAATGTTGGCATTCGACCGAATCGGAAAGGATCACCGAATGAGTTCGGCTGAAGTTGAATCCCACTACAATACCTGGAAGAGTGGGGGTTCAGTACCTTCGACGTTTATAGATACAGAATCGGGGCCCAGTGTACCATCCGGACAGACCGCTAACTACATCCAAGACGCTGCTCGATATCGTCCTTCATATGATCCTAGTAGGGAAGGCCGCGCTCGTCAATCTCAGATTGAACAGGCTGTAATGTGCCCGTTATGCAACTCTGCATTGGGCATTCCTTCAACCCGTCCAATTAAGGTCACATGCCCGAATTGTATGGCAGAATCAACTTTTACCTCTTAATTGCGGGAAATAATCCAACAATTGAAAACACACTCGCACCCCCCTAAGGGGTGCGGGAGGCACTCAAGATGGTCCGAACTTTGGTTATCACCGTAGATCGTGACAACGATTTAGGGGTGAAGGCAGGCATTCGCGGAAGCGTTGTTGGACGTCGTCAAGTACTCACGGCAGCACTCCGTTTGGGCATCGCTGATCCTGAGGAAAGCGATACGAATGCAATCTTAGGTGCACTGCACCAGCACGATCTCTTGGTGGAGAGTGCTGAGCCCAATGATGCAGTAGAGATTGCCATTCTCACTGGGGACGAACGGGTCGGCATCAAATCAGATCGAAACATCGCACAGCAACTTGAAGATGTCATCTCTGAATTCCAACCTGATCGAGGTGTTCTAGTCACCGACGGGATGGAGGATGAATCCGTCCTGCCGATTCTATCAAGCCGATTATCCATCGATCATGTCGAGAAAATCATTGTTCGTCAATCAAAGGGCATTGAAGGAACATACTACTACATTGTCAAGGCAATTGAAGACCCGCGATGGCGAGCAAAACTTCTAGTCCCAATTGCCGTCTTCATGATAATTTTGGGGTTGGGAATGATTCTTCCAAATGGAATTGTAATATTGGGTGCAATGCCATTGCTTGTCGGTGTCTATCTATTGTTCAAAGGATTGGGTGCAGAAGATCGCCTAGAACGATTAATGCGAGATATGCGGGAATCTGCTGATGCTGCAATTCTATCCTCACTGTTGTGGGCCGTTACCGGTGTAGCAATCTTGCTCGCCGTAGTTGAAGGATACGACACGTTTGGCGAATTCGAATCTGGAGGCGGAAGCAACATTCTGATTGGCCTGACAGTGCTTCAGAGTTCACTCACTTGGATTGTTCTGGGGGCCCTAGCCTTCGCACTGTCACTGATGGTATTGCGATGGAAGAAAGGCAATTTCAGCGGTCGCTCGATTCTAATCATCGCATTTGGTGTTGTACTTTGGACAATGGCGACGGCAGCGCTTCAGGTCGCCATTCGGATTACGGGTGGGGGCGGATACGAGTATGACGTGACGACCATAATGGACGATTGGGGTCAAACCCTCCTTGCATTGTTTATCTTCTGGGCTGTACGCACCGCTGTGCGTTCCTGGGAATCAAAACAGGATACCGGACGTTACTGGGGCGTCTGAGACTCTTCCTTTGGTGGGGATGCTTGCTCTTCTCGGTGTTTAGCACGCTGTCGAGCACGGAGATATTTCAATGGATGATTCATCCATTCTCTATTGCATAAATCCGACTTTGCATCACCGCGAGTGATAGGGCAGCAGGCGTTAATCTGCAATTTGGGGCAGCCCGCTGGTGTGTATTCATGCTCATAGACGTGAGTCAATTGATAACGGGTTGTATCAGCTGAATAATCAGGAGCATTGACGAAAAATGCCTGTGCTTCATCGACTGAGAGGCCAATGACTCTTGACATACTGGCCAGAAATACACGTCCGACATGATTGATATTGACTGACTGTGCAAGTTGCGTTGTGATCTCACGCATACACGGCGGCCAATCCCCTTCATCTGCGGAAGTGAAGGAAACCTCAGTAGTTGCTTGATGTTGGAGGAGACCCACGATTCGTCCCACTTCCTCGGCCATTCGTCCAGCGAATGCCTCATCCATGAGTTCCATTCGCGCCCGACATTCTTCGATGAGTTGTACTCGAATCCGCTCTTTTAGAAGTCGTGAGAGCCTCTCCTGACTGTTCTCTGATGATGCGGGTGAAAGAGTCACCCAACCGTTGTGAACCGGTCTGTTCGGCAATCTCCAGTAAGAACCACTGATCTTTGGACATATTTCGATGAAATCAATCATCGGGACTTCCCAATTTCCATCTTCTCCCTTACGAATATCACTCAGATAAGTCTGCGCCAGACGTTGAAATGAGTCAGGTTGTTCGATTCGGCCCCACAGATAATCTGCACGACTCGCTTCTCCTTCAGCCCAACGTCCCAATAATCGTTCATCAAAAGAAGCACAGACGGTGACCATTGCATAGAGAAAAGACAGGCATTCGACCATCTGTCCATACGGTGTGTGAATGTCAACCGATGTTGAGGCATCAATTCCGTCCTTGCTGACAACCGATTCGACAAGGCGTACACGGGCGCGCACGCGAACGGCATCAAGCCAATCTGTGTCGATTAGGGATTCCAAATCGATTTCGTTTGCTTCCATGTGTGCCTTGATGGCTGGATTGGCTTGAGGAAGGAATGGATATCTCGCCAAGACGACAGGGTCCTCGATGGCTGGAGGCTGCAATGGCATCGGCATGGAGAGTCTACCCGGTGAACGAGGGTTCTTCAAGGCTCTCTATACCTCCGGAAGAATGTGGACCCCAGTTCATTCCCCG